>CAXBHD010000315.1:0-3433 GCA_963975335.1 uncultured Devosia sp.
TCACTAAACGCTTCAGGCTTCGCCAGAAATTGACGCCCGCGGACATCCGTCCCGGGCGTTTTCTATTGCGCGATGGGTGAGCCGATGCCGCCCGTGGGCAAGAGGCGGCGGATTGTGCGCAAAGAATGTGCAGCTGGCAAAATTGACCATGAAATTCTCATGACATCAATGTTGCGTTAACACTGGTTACCCCACAGTCATTCGGCAGGCACTCGACGCCTTCAAGAGTGCGCCCGTCGGAGACGCCTTATGACATCGCTATTGGGCAATATTCGCCTCACCGCCGCCATCGCCGCCATGGCCATCGGTTCGATTACGCTCGCCATTGCGGCGGTAGTGGCCGGGCTGTTCGTCAGCCTCTCGAGCACCGCCAATGCCGATGTTGCCAAGGCGCTCGACAGCGCCACGCGCATCACCGCGGAAATCCTGCGGGTCAACCTGCCCAGTCTTGAAATCGTGCCGACCGAGGATGGCAATGTCGCCGCGCTGACCATGCGCTCCATGCCGAAATTCCGCAATCACGGGGTGATCGATACCATTGCCGGCGTCAGCGGCCAGGAAGCGGCCATCTATGTCTACGATGCCGAAATCGGTCCCGATTTCACCGTCGGCTCCAGTTCGCTGCTGCGCCCCGATGGCGAACGCCTGCTGGAACGGCCCATTGCCGGCGATAGCCCGCTCTTTGCCGCGCTGATGGCCAATGAAGTGGTGAGCGGCGCGGAAACCATCGAGGGCGTCGACTACGCCACGCGCTACCAGCCGATTGCCATGGCCAATGGCACGCCGATCGGGGCGCTGTTCATTGCCGTCGAGCGCGGGCCGATCATGGCCGTGGTCGGCCAGAGCATGACCATGCTGGCCCTTGTGGGCGGCACGGCGCTGCTGGTCATCGGCCTTCTGGCGCTGATGGTGTCCCGGGTCCTGACCCGGCCGATCCCGCAGCTCTCGGCCACCATGAATGCCATTGCCGAGGGGCAGCTCGATACTGCCGTGCCCTATACGGCCAATCACAATGAAATCGGCAGCATGGCGCGCGCCGTCGAAGTGTTCCGTGCCAATTCGCTGCGCGTCGCCGAACTGGCCGCCGAAACCGGGCAGCATCTGGAGATAGCCGCCGATCATACCGGCCAGCTCAATGCCATTTCCATGTCGCAGCTGGTGGCCGAATTCACCCTGACCGGCGAGCTCATCACCGCCAATAGCCGGTTTCTCGAGCTGATGGGATACCGAATCGAGCAGCTGGTCGGCCAGCCCAATGCCAAATTGCTGGCCGGCGTGCAGCCCAGCGAGGCAAGCTATCAGCAGTTCTGGCGCGATCTGGCGGGCGGCGCCTATAAGAGTGGCGAATATCGCCGCCGCACCCAGGATGGCCGCGAGGTCTGGATCCAGAGCACGTTCACGCCGATCCTGGGGCTCGATGGACAGCCCTATAAGGTGGTGCAGTTCGCCACCGATGTGACGGCGCGCAAGCAGGCCGTGGCAGCGGTCGGTGCGGCCCTGGCCGCCCTGGCGCAGGGGGATCTGTCCCATGGCATCGAGACCCGCTTCGAGCCGGAATTCGAGGATCTGCGTCAGGCCCTCAATGGCACGGTCGAGCGCTTTGCCGATGTCGTCGGGCAATTGCGCCAGGCCTCCCGCTCGATCCGCGTCGCCACCGGGGAAATTCTCAGCGGCGCCAATGATCTGAGCGAGCGCACGACCCGCCAGGCCGCCACGATCGAGGAGACCTCGGCGGCGATGGAACAGCTGGCCACCACCGTTGCCGACAATGCCAAGCGGGCCCAGGACGCGGCCAGCAAGGCCCTGGCCGTTTCGGGCAGCGCCTCGGCCAGCGGCGCGGTAATGACCCAGGCCAGCGCCGCCATGGAACGCATCACTTCCAGTTCGGCCAAGATCTCCAATATTATCGGCATGATCGACGATATCGCCTTCCAGACCAATCTTCTGGCCCTCAATGCCTCGGTGGAGGCGGCGCGGGCGGGCGATGCCGGCAAGGGCTTTGCCGTGGTGGCCGTCGAAGTGCGGCGGCTGGCGCAGTCCGCGGCGGCGGCATCGGCTGATGTCAAACTGCTGATCGAGCAGTCGGCCCGCGAGGTCCAGGCCGGCAGCACGCTGGTGACCGATGCGGCCGAGCGCCTGTCCGACATGCAGGTTGCCGCCCAGCAGAATACCGTGCTGGTGGAGGGGATAGCCCGGGCCAGCCGTGATCAGGCGACGGCCATTGACGAGGTGAGCGTGTCGGTGCGCACGCTTGACGAGATGACCCAGCACAATGCGGCGCTGGTGGAAGAGACCAATGCCGCCATCGAGCAGACCGAAGCCGAAGCGCGCACCCTGGACCAGATTGTCGATGTCTTCATTCTGGCCGAGGAGGATGGCGGCGCGCGGCCCGCGGCCCGGGCCAGACGCGCCGCGTGACCGACCATAGCGGCGGCTAAGCCAGGGCCGCCGCGACCAGGGCCTTGGCGTGCAGGTCGGTCGTGTCATAGACCGGCAGCGGGCTGACATCGTCATCGATCAGCATGGTGATTTCGGTGCACCCCAGGATCACCGCCTCGGCGCCGCGCGCGGCCAGGCGCTCGATGGCGTTGACATAGAGGCGGCGGGACGGCTCGCGCACAATGCCGCGGCAGAGCTCGTCATAGATGATGCCATTGAGATTGGTGCGGTCGACCTCGGGAATGAGGGTGGTCAGCCCCTGCTCCGCCAGGCGGTCGCGATAGAAGTCCATTTCCATGGTGAAGCGCGTGCCCAGCAGGCCCACAGTGCCGAAGCCATCGGCCAGCAGGGCCGCGCTGGTGGGGTCGGCAATATGGATGAAGGGCACTGTCAGCTCGGCCGTGATGGCATCGGCCACCATATGCATGGTGTTGGTGGCCAGCCCGATGACGTCGGCGCCCGCATTTTGCAGGTTCCTGGCGATGCGGGCCAGCTGGGCGCCGGCGCCGGCCCAGTCCCCATCTGCCTGCATCTGGGCGATCGGGGCGAAATCGACGGAATGTAGGATGACCGGGGCGGAGTGCAGCCCACCCAGCTGGCGGGCGGTCTCCTGATTGAGCACGCGATAGTAATGGGCCGAAGATTCCCAGCTCATGCCGCCGATCAGGCCGATGGTCTTCATCTCAGGTATGGGTGAAGCGCTGCGGAATATCGGCAAAGGCGGCGACCACCTTCTGATAGGCTTCCTGCTTGAAGGGGACGATCAGCGTCGGCAGCTGGCTGAGCCTTTCCCAGCGCCAGGCGTCGAATTCGGCAGGATATTTGCCGCCGCCGGGGCTGAGCACGTCGATCTCGCTGTCCTTGCCGGTAAAGGCGAAGGCGAACCAGCGCTGGCGCTGGCCGCGATACTTGCCCTTCAGCGCGATGCCGAGCGCCGCGTCGGGCAGGTCGTAATGGATCCATTCGGGGGCCTCGGCGAGCAGGCTTACCGAGG
>CAXBHD010000316.1:0-3433 GCA_963975335.1 uncultured Devosia sp.
TGCCTGTAGGGGCGCGCCGTGCCTCCCCGCGGCGGCCATCGGATCAGTCATGTCTTCTGCCTATTCTCCGCCTCCCGATCGCCGTCTCCTCGGCATCGGGCTGGCTCTCGCGGCCTATTTTCTCTTCGTCTGCCTCGACAGCTCCGCCAAATGGCTTGGCCTTGTCGGCATTCCCGCGCTGCAGGTCATGTTCGTGCGCTATGCCGTCCATCTCGGCCTCGCCGCCGGCATCAACCTGCCCCGCCAGGGGCTCGGCCTGCTGCGCAGCAACAATATCCGCCTGGAAATGGCGCGGGCTGCCGGGCTGATTGGCGCCACCCTGTGCAACTTCACCGCGGTGCGCTACCTGCCGCTGACGGTGACCGGCGCCATCGGCTTTACCGTGCCGCTGATCATCACCGCCCTGTCGGTGCTGTTTCTCAAGGAACAGGTCGGCTGGCGGCGCTGGACGGCGATCGGCGTCGGTTTTGTCGGCGTCCTCATCATCGTGCGGCCGGGCAGCGAAGTGTTCAATCCCTTCACCCTGCTGTCGCTGGGCGGCGCCTGCTCCTACGCCATCTATGCCATGATGACCCGGCGCCTGGCCGGCGTCGATTCCGCCGGTACCCAGCAATTCTACGGCGCGGCGGTCCCCGCTCTCGTGCTGGCGCCCTTCGCCATTGCCAGCTGGGTCTGGCCGAGCACGCCGGTCGACTGGACGGTCCTCGCGCTGATCGGCATTGTCGGCTTTTCCGGCCATCAGTTCATCACCGTCGCCCACAGCTTTGCGCCCGCCTCGACCCTGGCACCCTTTGCCTATGTGCAGATCGTCTTCTTTGCCGCGGTCAGCTGGATCGTCTTCAACCAGCCGCCCGATATCTGGCTCTATGTCGGCGCCCCCATCGTCATGGCCAGCGGCCTTTATATCTGGCTGCGCGAGCGCGCTCTGGCGAGACCCGTCACCCCCATTGCGGAAACCACCTGATGGCCGGATCCGTCGCGGCCATCGAGCACAATGCCAATCGGGCGATCCTGCTGCTGATCCTGGCCCAGTCCGTGCTGATCTTCCTCGACGTCTCGGCCAAATGGCTATCCGTCGCGGGCCTGCCGACCGGCGAGATCATGTTCGCCCGCTATGGCATGCATGTCGCCCTGCTGCTGCTCATCGTGCTGCCGCTGCGCGGCTGGTCGCTGTTCCGCACCGGCAACTGGCGGCTCGAACTGGCCCGCGGCCTCTGCCTGCTGCTCTCCACGGCGGGCAATTTCCTGGCCATGCGCTATCTGCCGCTGACCGTCACCGGCGCGCTGCTTTTCACCTCGCCGCTGATTGTCTGCGCGCTCTCGGGCCCGCTGCTGGGGGAGCAGGTCGGCTGGCGCCGCTGGCTGGCCATTGCCGCCGGCTTTGTCGGCATTGTCATCATCATTCGCCCGGGCACCGAGGCCTTCCACCCGGCCGCTCTGTTCAGCCTCGCCGCCGCCTTGTTTGCCGCGCTGTTTTCCATCGTCACCCGCAAGCTGGCCGGCATCGATACCGCCATGACCCAGCAGGTCTATGCGGGCGGCATCGCTCTGCTGCTGGTGACGCCCTTTGCCTTTACCGACTGGGTCTGGCCGACCGAGCCGATTTCCTGGCTTGCCTTCTTCACTTTGGGCACGGCCGGCGTGCTGGGCCACCTGCTGATCTCGGTGGCGCATCGCTACGCCACGCCCGCCACCCTGGCGCCCTTCAACTATCTCCAATTGCTCTATCTGGCGCTGGCCAGCTGGGTCGTGTTCAGCCAGCCGCCCGACAGCTGGTTCTTCCTGGGCGCCAGCATCATCATTGCCAGCGGGCTCTATATCTGGAATCGCGAGCGCCGGCTGCACAAGGCGTCCACCTCGATCGACGAGGTCGTGGAACGCGCCTGATCCGGCGCCGGTCCTGCGCCCCCGGTCAACCGTCTGCCGGCGCGTCGACTTCCTTGAGCGGCGCCTTTTCGTCCGCCTGCCCCTGGGTGATCAGCCGCGCGCCGCGCTGGCCGCTGAGATAGATCCACAGCCAGCTCATGGTCACGAAGATCCGGTTCTTGAGGTCGACCAGGAAGTAGATATGGGCAATGCCCCAGACCCACCAGGCGATCCACCCCTTGAGCTTGATCCAGCCGAAATCGATCACGGCTGCCTGCTTGCCGATCGTCGCCAGGTCCCCGGCATGGTGATAGGCAAAGGGCAGGGATGCCGTCTCACCGGCCAGCCTGGCCCTGATCACCCTGGCGGCATGCTTGCCGGCCTGCTTGGCGGCGTCGCCAACCCCGGGCACCGGCTTGCCGCTCGCCTGCTGGATGCTGGCCGTGTCGCCCACCCCGAAAATTTCCGCATGGCCGGGTACCGTCAGGTCGGCCTCTACCGGCACCCGCCCGGCGCGGTCGGCTGCCACGCCCAGCCATTCGGCGGCCGGCGAGGCGGCAACGCCCGCGGCCCAGATCACCGTATGGGTCGGCAACCGCTTGTCGCCATAGCTGACGCCCTCGGCATCGATGCCATTGACCATCTGGCCCAGCTCGACCTCGACGCCCAGCTCGCGCAGGGCCTTGAGCGTATAGGCCGACAGCGATGCTTCGAAATTGAGCAGCACCCGGTCGGCGCCCTCGATCAGCACCACGCGCGCCTCGTCGGGCTGGATGGTCTTGAACTCGCCCTGCAGGCTCGAACGCGCCAGCTCGATCATCGCCCCAGCCAGTTCCACCCCGGTCGGGCCGGCCCCGATAATGGCAAAGGTCAGCAGGGCCCGGCGCCGCGCGGGGTCGCTTTCGCGCTCTGCCGCCTCAAAGGCCAGCAGCAGCTTGCGCCTGATGGCGGTGGCGTCTTCCAGCGTTTTCAGTCCGGGGGCGAAGGCTTCCCACTCGTCATGGCCGAAATAGGCGTGCCGCGCGCCGGTCGCCAGGATCAGGCTGTCATAGGCGAGGCGGCTGCCGTCTTCGAGCTGCACCTGCCGGGCGGCGGTGTCGATGCCGGTGACGGTGGCGAGCAGGGTGGTGACATTGTCCTGCTGGCGCAGGATATGGCGGATCGGCCAGGCGATTTCCGACGGGCTGAGCGCGGCGGTGGCGACCTGATAGAGCAGGGGCTGGAACAGGTGGTGGTTGCGCCGGTCGATCAGGGTAATGGCCAGATCGGCCTTGGCCAGGGCCTGCGCCGCGGCCAGTCCGCCAAAGCCGCCGCCCACGATCACCACGCGATGCTGTTGCCCATTCATGCAAAAAACCTCCGTCGGCGCCGCGCTGCCGTGAGCGGCCTCTGGGTGGCAACGTCGCCGGGCGCCTTATGGCTCCCGTCAGGCCAGCCGGCTGCGCCAGCGCTCAGCATAGGCATCGAACCCGGCATGGTCCAGCGGCGCCACCGGCATGCCGCCAGCCGTGCCGGCGCTGCCGCCAAACAGCATGCTGGCGCCCAGGCTGGTGCCGGTGGCGTCGCC
>CAXBHD010000317.1:0-3387 GCA_963975335.1 uncultured Devosia sp.
CATGACCCAGCCCCTGTTGATGCCCAAGGCGACCGCCGTCTGGCTTGTCGACAACACTGCGCTGTCGTTCGAGCAGATCGCTGCCTTCTGCACCCTGCATCCGCTCGAAGTTCAGGGCATTGCCGACGGCGACGTCGCCGGTGGCATTATGGGTGCCAGCCCGATCCAGAACGGTCAGCTGACGCGCGAAGAGATCGAAAAGGCCGAGGCCGATCCCAAATATCGCCTCAAGCTCAGCGAGCCCAAGGTTCGCGTTGCCGCAGCCAAGCGCAAGGGCCCGCGCTATACGCCGATCTCGCGCCGCAACGAGCGCCCCAATGCCATCAAGTGGCTGGTGCGCAACCATCCCGAACTCAAGGATGCCCAGATCATGCGTCTGGTCGGCACCACCAAGTCGACCATCGACTCGGTGCGCGAGTCGACCCACTGGAACGCCGCCAACCTGGCGGCCATGGACCCGGTGACCCTGGGCCTGTGCAGCCAGATCGACCTCGATCTTGAAGTGGGCCGCGCCTCCAAGGGTGGCCCCGGCGTCGACGAGGCCGAAGAAGGCACCATGCTGATGACGGCCGAGGAAGCACTGGCCCGTTCCGGCAGCCGCGGCCATACCGATGAGAATGGCGAATTTGCCGCCAATGATCATCGCCCCGCTGAAGCGCAGGACGATTTCGACGCCGACTCGGTATTCTCCAAGCTCAAGTCGATTCAGACCGACAGCGATAACTAGCCAAGGGACCGGCCAGCAGAATGGAAAACAACATCCTGCTGGTCATTTTCGTTTTGCTGGCCACCAGTGTCGCGCTGGTGCCGCTGGCCAAGGCTGCCGGCCTGGGCACCGTGCTGGGCTATCTGGCCGCCGGCGTGCTGATCGGCCCCTATGGCCTGCGGCTGGTCTCCGATAGCGACACCACCCGCCATCTCGCCGAATTCGGCATCGTCATGATGCTCTTCCTCATCGGCCTCGACCTGCAGCCCAGCGAGATCTGGCGCATGCGCCACAAGGTGCTGGGCCTGGGCGTTACCCAGATCATCGCCACTTCCGGCATCGTCATGCTGCTGCTCACTCTGGTCGGCATGCAGTGGAACGTCGCCCTGATCATGGGCATGGCCCTGGCCATGTCCTCGACCGCCATCGCCATGCAGACCGTCGCCCAGCGCGACATCACCAGCACCGATACCGGCCGCGCCAGCCTGGCCGTTTTGCTGGTGCAGGATGTGGCCATCATTCCCGTTCTGGCTGCCATTCCCCTTCTGGCCATTGCCGGCAGTGGCGCCGCCATCAATGCCGAGGTCTCCCAGGCGGTCGAGGCCCTGGAGAACCCCATCGACTGGCTGATGCCGCTCTCGGTGGTTGGCGCCTTCATCGCCGCCCTGGTCGCCGGCCGCTATGTCGTCCGCCCCATATTGGGCTATGTCGCCCGCACCGGCCTGCGCGAGGCCTTCACCGCCATGGGTCTGGCCATGGTCGTTGGCGCCGCCATGATCACGCAATATCTCGGCCTGTCGCCGGCGCTGGGCGGCTTTATCGGCGGCGTCCTGCTGGCCGACAGCGAATATCGCCATGAGCTCGAGAGCAATCTCGAACCCTTCAAGGGCCTGCTGCTGGGCCTGTTCTTCATCTCGGTCGGCATGTCGATCGCCTTTTCCGTGCTGGCCACCGATCCGCTTGCCATTCTGGGCATGGTCATCGGCCTGGTCGCCATCAAGATCGTCATCCTGTTTGCCCTGGCCAGCTTTTTCCGCATGCACTTCGCCGACCGCATGCTCTTCGCCGTCCTGCTGAGCCAGGCCGGTGAATTCGCCTTCGTCGTGCTGCAGCTGGCACGCACCGAAGGGGCCATAGCGGCGGCGCAATACGATATGATGAGCGTCGTCGTGGCGCTTTCCATGGTCACCCCGCCGCTGCTGCTGCTGATCTTTGACAAGCTGATCGCCCCCCGGCTGGATGCTCGTGCCACCGGGCATGCGGCCGACCCGATCGATGAGCATCGCAAGATCGTCGTGCTGGGCTATGGGCGCTTTGGCCAGATCGTCACCCGCATGCTGCGCGCCCAGGGCTTTGAAATGACCCTGATCGATGACGATCCCGTCCAGATCGAGCTGGTCCGCCGCTTTGGCGTCAAGGTGTTCTATGGCGATGCGGCTCGGCTCGACCTGCTGCAGGCAGCCGGCGTGGGGCATGCCGAACTGGTCATCATCGCCGTCGGCGGCCGCGACCGCATCCTGGCCGTGGCGCGCCACATGCGCCGCCACTAGCCGCATGTCGCCATCGCGGCCCGCGCCGTCGATCGCGGCCATGCCCATGATCTGATGGCGCTGGGCGTCGAGATTTTCGAGCGCGAAACCTTCCTGTCGGCCATCAATCTGGGCGTCAAGGTGCTCGTCCGGCTGGGCCATCCGCCCGCGGAGGCCGAACGCCTCGCGTGCGCTTTCGAGGCCCATGACAATCAGCTGCTCAGTGACAGCTTTGCCGTGCGCGAGGACGAAACCGCCTATGTCGGCATGGTCCGCAGCTCCATGGGCCTGCTCACCGCCGCAATGAATGCTGACAGACCGCCCACCCCGGTTGACAATTTGGCCGCAAAGCGTACCGAGTAGTACGCATCCCTTCCGGACTGTTTCATGCCCCTGTTTGATCCCTCCTTCGTCGCGATCACCGTGATCGCGGTGCTCATTGTCGGCCTGTCCAAGTCGGGCCTTTTGGGCAGTCTGGGCATGGTCGGCGTGCCGCTGCTCAGCCTGGTCATGCCCGCCCGCGACGCCGCCGGCATGATGCTGCCCGTGCTCCTGGCCATGGATGCCATCGCCGTCTACACCTATCGCAAGGAATTTGACCGGCGCCTGCTGGCCATCATGCTGCCCGGCGCGGCGGTCGGCACCCTGCTGGGCTGGCTGCTCTGGGCCTTTGTGTCCGATGATGCCGTGCTGCTCTTTGTCGGCGTCGTCACCCTGCTCTTCGTGCTGGATGCCCTGCTGCCCCTGCGCACCAAGCTCGAGGGCCTGCCGCCCTCACGCCCCTGGGGCAGCTTCTGGGGTGGCTTGGCCGGCTTTACCAGCTTCATCAGCCATACCGGCGGGCCGCCCTTCCAGATCTATGCCCTGCCCCAGCGCCTGCCGCCCGCCGTCTATGCCGGCACCTCGGCGGTATTCTTTGCCATCGTCAACACCGCCAAGCTGGTCCCCTATTTTTTCCTCGGCCAGCTCAATGTCCACAATCTGCAACTCTCCGCAGCGCTGATTCCGGTGGGCATTGTCGGCGTGCTGATCGGCATTGTCCTGGTGCGGCGCATTTCGGTGAAGTGGTTCTACCGCATTGCCTATTGGCTGGTCTTCCTGCTGGCGCTCAAGCTGGTCTGGGATGGCGTGCGCGGCGTCTTCTTCGGGCTT
>CAXBHD010000318.1:0-3353 GCA_963975335.1 uncultured Devosia sp.
CCGATCGCCCGGTCTTGGTTGGTAACGGAGTTTGGTCGTCTTTTTATTGGTGCGCATCAGGTCCGATCAGCCCGACACGCGGATAGTGGCGCGGCTATAGGGTAAAACCGCTTCAGAGTCTAGCGTTTGATAGGGTTTTCTGCCTGGCGCGGCAGCAGAAGATCGGGACGACGGGCTTGGGTCAGGGCCAGACTCTGTTCAGCGCGCCATTTGGCGATCCGGCCGTGGTCGCCCGAGGTCAGCACGGCCGGAATGTCCATGCCCTCGAAAGACTGGGGGCGGGTATATTGCGGATATTCGAGCTGACCGTTTTCAAAACTCTCATCGGCATGGCTGTCAGCGCCGCCCAGCACGCCTGGAATAAGCCGCACGACGGCCTCCAGCAGCACCATGGCGGCAACTTCACCGCCGGCCAGCACATAGTCGCCGATCGAGATCTCCTCCAGACCGCGCGCATCGATCACGCGCTGGTCAATGCCCTCGAAACGGCCGCAGATGATCACAGCGCCGGGTCCCAATGACAGTTCGCGGGCACGCTGCTGGGTCAGGGGCCTGCCACGGGGCGACATCAGCAGGCGCGGCCGCGTATCGCCCTGGGGTGATACGGTGTCGATGGCGCGGGCCAGAATGTCAGGCTTGAGCACCATGCCGGCGCCGCCGCCCGATGGCGTATCGTCAACGGTGTGGTGGCGGTCGGTGGCAAAGCTGCGCAGCGGAACGGCCTCGAGTGACCACAGGCCGTCGCTCAGGCCGCGGCCGAGTACCGAGGCGCCGAGCGGGCCAGGAAACAGCTCGGGAAACAGGGTGATGATGGCGGCGGAAAAGCTCAATCGGGCTCTTCCTCGCCCTCGGGCGCATCGAGCGGGACCTCGATGACAAGATATCCCTCGGCCAGGCGTATCGTCGGCACGACAGCCTTGGTGAAGGGGTAGAGAAAGGTGTCGCCGCTTTGCGGGTCGCGGATTTCGATCAGATCGCCGGCGCCGAAATTGGGCAGGGCAGAGACCTGGCCGATGATCTGGCCGGTTTCCAGCCGCGCCTCGAGGCCGATCAGGTCGGCATGGTAGAAATCATCCTCGTCATCGGGCTCGGGCAGGCGGTCGCGATCAACAAACAGGCTCACGCCATTGAGGGCCTCGGCCGCGTCGCGGCTGGCAATGCCCTTGATGTGAGCGACGACCACATTCTTGTGCAGACGCAGCGTGTCTATGGTGATGGTCAGGCCGGGCCGGTCGGTATGGAGCGGGCCATAGGCACCGATGTCCAGAGGGTCCTGGGTATGGGCGGCAATCCGGACGGCGCCCTTGATGCCATGGGCGGCGCCGATCTGGCCAAGCAGGATGCGGTTGGTGTTCTGGGTAGTCATAGCGGCTCCGAGCAGTCTAGACTGCTCTTAGCAGGCAATGCCCGGATTGGGAATTGCCGCGGAACCAAACCCCGTTCGGGCGGCTTGTCCGGACAGGTTTTTACAGCAGGAGTGCATGGCATGGCCAAGATTTTGACCGACCGCGAGGACATCCGCGCATGGGCCGCAGCCCGGGGTGGCAATCCCATGCTGATGGACACCCCTGATGGCACCAGCACGCGTACCCTCCTGCAACTCACCTTTGGCCAATATGAGATCAATACCGATGGCAATCAGGGCCCGGATCGCATCGGCGGCTTTGATCTGGTGAGCTGGGACGAGTGGTTCGACGCGCTCGACGCGAATAATCTCGCGCTACGCGTGTCGGACGATCCATCTGGAGGCAATGAGGCCGAATTCGAATTCGTCGAAAAAGGCTAGAACGTGTCGCGCAGTCGATGCAGGCTTTAGCAGGCAGGTTCGGCTTGCGGTGTGGCACCGCCTCCAGAAGGGTCAGGCCGCTCACTCCGAAGGGGTGGCGAGCGAGTTGAGGCCGGCCTCGTACAGGCGCATCGTGGCTTCAATATCCGCGATGTGCATGGACAGGCCCTGCTCGACGGCTTCGGCCTGGCGGCGGACGAGGTCCCGGCGCGACAGCAGCTCGAAGCGCTCGCTTTCCAGTTCCTTGACGGCAAGGTCAATGCGGTCGCGATGGGCTGCCAGGCGCTGCACCATGGGAGCGGTTTGCTTGGCGGCTTCCTGCATCACGGCTTCCATCTGTTCGATTTCAGGCTGGACTATCTTGAGATTGGTCTTGGCTCGGGTGGTCATTTTTTCTTCCCACATTATCGTTGAGGCTGATTTCCCTTGCGGGTCATGCAGACGTTAACGCTCTGTAATAGCCAAATTGACGGGAATCCCAATCTTTACTGCGTATTTACCTTAACAACGGATGTGCCGTGCTGATTCAACATTGAATCAATTGTTGCCAAGGCCGCAGCACAAGCCGGGCTCAGGACGCGTCGGCGGCCGCCTCGATGGCTTCCATGTCACTGTCAGACAAGCCGAAATGGTGGCCCAACTCGTGGATCAGCACATGTGCCACGACGTCGCCAAGCGTATTGTCATCATTCTCGGCCCAGTAATCGAGAATGGCGCGGCGGTAGAGAAAGACCGTATTGGGCAATTGCCCGGTCTGCGGCAGAGCGCCATCTTCGGTCAGGCCAATGCCGGTAAACAGGCCCATGAGCTCGAATGGACTTTCCATGCCGAAATGGGCCAGCACGTCGTCATCGGCATAGTCGGCGACAATGCAGGTCACGTCGGCGGACAGGGACTTGAAGGGCTCCGGCAGGCCCGCCAGCGTGCGGCTTGCCAAAGCCTCGATGTCGTCCAGGGTGGGCGCGAACCGCGCCCCCCAATCGGACTGGCTCACTGCCAAGCGCGGATATCGACGAAGTGGCCGGCAATGGCCGCGGCGGCCGCCATGGCGGGCGAGACCAGATGGGTGCGGCCCTTGAAGCCCTGGCGTCCCTCGAAGTTGCGGTTGGAGGTGGAGGCGCAACGTTCCTGCGGCTTGAGCTTGTCCGGGTTCATGGCCAGGCACATCGAGCAGCCGGGCTCACGCCATTCAAAGCCGGCATCCTTGAAAATGATGTCGAGCCCTTCGGCCTCGGCCTGATCCTTGACCAGCCCGGAACCGGGCACGACCATGGCGCTGACCGTGGCGATGGGCGGCAGATTGGCGGCATCGAGGATCACCACCTTGTCAAAGACCGCGCCCTCATCGGTATAGAGCGTCTTCCAGTAATCCAGCGCCATGTCCCAGGCCTGGCCGGTGGGCGCACGGTTGCGGCCCTTGACGTAGTCAAAGGTGGTCTGGTCGGGTGCGATCAGGCCGGCGCGGGCACCGCCCTCGATGGTCATGTTGCAGACCGTCATGCGGCCCTCCATGGACAGGGCCTGGATGGCCTCGCCGGCAAATTCGATGACATGGCCATTGCCGCCG
>CAXBHD010000319.1:0-3337 GCA_963975335.1 uncultured Devosia sp.
CCTGATCGACTATCGCTACCAGCAGCACTTCAAGGCCAATACCGGCACCCATGGCATGGGCAAGAACCGCACCGGCGCCGATGGCGCCGACACGGTGCTGCGCGTGCCCGTCGGCACCCAGGTGTTTGAAGATGACAATGAAACCCTGATTGCCGACATGACCGAAGTGGGCCAGCGCGTCGTGCTGCTCTCCGGCGGCAATGGCGGCTTTGGCAATGCCCATTTCAAGACATCAGCCAATCAGGCCCCGCGCCACGCCAATCCCGGCCAGCTGGGCGTGGAAAAATGGGTCTGGCTGCGGCTCAAGCTGATCGCCGATGCCGGCCTGGTCGGCGAGCCCAATGCCGGCAAGTCGACCTTTCTGGCCGCCGTCTCGGCCGCCAAACCCAAGATCGCCGCCTATCCCTTCACCACGCTGCACCCCAATCTGGGCGTGGTCTCGATCGGCGAGCGCGATTTCGTGCTGGCCGATATTCCCGGCCTGATCGAGGGCGCCAGCGAGGGCGTGGGCATTGGCGACCGCTTCCTCGGCCATATCGAGCGCTGCGGCGTGCTGATCCATCTCATCGATGGCACCCAGGACGATGTCAGCCGGGCCTATAAGTCGATCCGCTACGAGCTGGCCGCCTATGACGAGCGTCTGGGCGAAAAGCAGGAAATCGTCGTGCTCAACAAGATCGACTCCATTCCGGCCGACGAGCTCAAGGAAAAGGTCAAGATCCTCAAAAAGCTGAGCAAGCAGGACGTGCTGCAGGTGTCGGCCGTGACCGGCAAGGGCACCGACATGGTGCTCTATGGCGTGATTGATGCGCTCGATGCGCAAAAGGCCGCCAAACTGGAGGCGGCCCGCCGCAAGGTGGAACCCAATTGGGCGCCTTGATGCTTCTGATCACCTCTCCCCTGAGGGGAGAGGTCGACCCGAAGGGTCGGGTGAGGGGTTCAGTGATACGTTCGACCCCTCTGCCGTCACCCACCGCTGAACCCCGCACCCCAACCCTCTCCCCTCAGGGGAGAGGAAGTCAGATCGAGCCCGTGGCCCCATGAATGCCCTCGCGCCCTATAAGCGCCTGACCATCAAGATCGGCTCGGCCCTGCTTGTCGACAAGCAGGGCGAGCTGCGTGCGGCCTGGCTGGCCGAGCTGGCCCAGGACATTGCCGCGCTCAGGGCCGAAGGACGCGATGTTGTCATCGTCTCCTCCGGCGCCATCGCGCTGGGGCGCGGCCTTTTGGGCCTGTCGGCCACCGTGCTGACGCTGGAACAGAGCCAGGCCGCCGCCAGCGCCGGCCAGATCGCCCTCAGCCAGGCCTGGGCCCAGGCCCTGGCTCGGCATGCCATCGTCACCGGGCAGATCCTGATCACCCCCAATATTACCGAAGAGCGCCGCTACTATCTCAATGCCCGCACCACCATTGCCACCCTGCTGGGCCTGGGCGCGGTGCCCATCATCAACGAGAATGACAGCGTCGCGACCGCCGAAATCCGCTATGGCGACAATGATCGCCTCTCGGCCCGCGTCGCCACCATGATCGAGGCCGATTGCCTGGTCCTGCTCAGCGACATTGACGGGCTCTATACCGCGCCCCCTGCGACCCATCCCGACGCCACCCATCTGCCCGAAGTGGCCAGCATTACCCCGGCCATCGAGGCCATGGCCGGCGGCGCCGCCAGCCATCTGTCACGCGGCGGCATGACCACCAAGGTCGAGGCCGGCAAGATCGCCACCCAGGCCGGCACCGCCATGATCATTGCCAAGGGCACCGAGCCGCATCCGCTCAAGACGCTGGCCGAAGGCGGCCGCCACACCCTGTTCCACCCCGCGCAAAGTCGCGCCCAGGCGCGCAAGCGCTGGATCATGGGCACGCTGGCCGTGGCTGGCAGCGTGCAGGTCGATGCCGGCGCCGCAAGGGCGCTGCAGACCGGCAAGTCGCTGCTGCCGGTAGGCGTCACCCGGGTATCGGGGCAATTCGGTCGCGGCGACGCCATCGGCGTCAACAATCCCGATGGCGTGGAAATCGCCCGGGGCCTGGCCTCGCTGCATAGCGAGGAGGCGCGCCTGGTCATGGGCAAGCATAGCGATACGGTGGTGGAACTGCTCGGCGCCGGCAATCGCGCCGCGCTGATCCACCGCGATAATCTGGTGCTGGTGGGCGCCAAGGAGGACAGCCATGAGCCAAGCTGAAAACCCCGTCGCTCTGGCCGCTATCATGGCCGACATCGGCCAGAAGGCCCGCATCGGCGCCAAGGCCCTGGCCTTGGCCAGCCCCGAGCAGAAGCGCACGGCCCTGCTGACCGCCGCCGGCGCCATCAATGCGCATCGCAAGGCCATTCTGGCCGCCAATGCCAAGGATATGGCAGCGGCCCGGACCAAGGGCATTTCGGCGGCCTTTCTCGACCGGCTCGAACTGACCGATGCGCGCATCGACGGCATTGTCGAAGCCGTCAAGACCATTGCCGAACTGCCCGACCCGGTCGGCAGCGTGATCGCGCAATGGGATCGCCCCAATGGCCTGCATATCGAGCGCGTGCGCACCCCGCTCGGCGTCATCGGCGTGATCTTTGAATCGCGCCCCAATGTGACCGCCGATGCCAGCGCCCTCTGCATCAAATCGGGCAATGCGGTGATCCTGCGCGGCGGCAGCGACAGCTTTCATTCGAGCAAAGCCCTGGTCGACTGCATGCTCGATGGCCTGCATCTGGCCGGCCTGCCGGTCGACTGCGTGCAGCTGGTGCCCAGCACCGATCGCGCCGCGGTGGGCGAAATGCTCAAGGGGCTGGGCGGCAATATCGACGTCATCGTGCCGCGCGGCGGCAAGACCCTGGTCGCCCGGGTGCAGGACGAGGCCCGCGTGCCGGTCTTTGCCCATCTCGAGGGCCTGGTGCATGTCTATATCGACAAATCGGCCGATCTCGAAAAGGCGGTCAATGTCACCCTCAATGCCAAGATGCGCCGCACCGGCGTCTGCGGCGCGGCCGAGACCCTGCTGGTGCACCAGGATGTGGTGGCCACCCATCTCAAGCCCATCATTGCCGCGCTGCTTGCCAAGGGCTGCGAGATCCGCGGCGATGCCACGGTGATGGCGCAGATCCCCCAGGCCATTGCGGCGACCGAGACCGACTGGCGCACCGAATATGAGGACGCCATCATTGCGGTAAAGGTGGTCGACAGCCTCGATTCCGCCATCGCCCATATCGAGCACTATTCCAGCCACCATACCGAGGCGATCATCGCCGAGGACCCCGCCGCGGTCGAAAAATTCTTCAACCAGATCGACAGCGCCATCCTGGTCCACAATGCCTCGACCCAGTTTGCCGATGGCGGCGAATTCGGCTTTGGCG
>CAXBHD010000320.1:0-3331 GCA_963975335.1 uncultured Devosia sp.
GCCGGTGGCATTGCCCCAGCGGGCCCCCTCCACCGGCGCCCTGAGCATTATTTTCGCTGCTCGAAAAAACAAGTCGCACGACGGCGCCAAGTGAGTCAACATCAATTTGGGCGCGCATAATAATACCGTTTGCGCTTAGTGGCCGACAGTGATGTGTTGCGCTTCGAGGGTGAGGAGAAGACTGGTTGGCGCGTAATGTCAGCGACAGCGACAGTGTCCGGCGACAGAACCGGGGCTTGGTGCTGGGCGCCCTGCGCGTGCAGGGGCCGCTCTCGCGCACGGCCCTGGCTGCCGCCACCGGCTTGAGCCATGCCAGCATCACCGCCATTACCCAGGACCTGCTGGTCCAGGCGGTGATCGGCGAACTGCCCGCGACGCCCAATACCGATGCACGGGCACGCGGCCGCCCGGCCACTTTGGTGGGGTTCAACCGGGCCGTTGCCGCGGCGGCGCTCGTGGAAATCGATGTCAACCGCGCCCGCCTGTCGCTGGTCGATTATGGCGGCGTGCTGGTGGACCGGACGGAAACCCCGGTAACCCCGACCCTGTTCGCCACGCTGTCGCCCGCCGATTTCCTGGCCGAGCGGCTGCAGCATCTGCAGCGCCGCAATCAGGATGACGGCCCGCCGATCCGCCGCATCGCCATTTCGGTCCAGGGCATTCTCGACCGGCCCGGCCATGGCCTAAAATGGTCGCCCATCGCCCATCTGGCGGGCAAGCCCTTCGGCGGCGCGCTCACCGAGCGCCTCGGCCTGCCCGTGACGCTCTACAAGCGCGGGCGCCTCTTGGCCGAAGGCGCCCGCTGGCTCGACCCGGCGCTGCATGATGCCAGCGTCGCCACCGTCTTTGTCGGCTCCACCGTGGCCATGGGCATGACCTTTCGCGGCCAGATCCTGGGGCGCGGCGACGAGGGCGCCACCGAATTCGGCCATATGAACCACATTCCCAATGGCGCGCTGTGCCGCTGCGGCATGCGCGGCTGCATCGAGGCCTATGCCGCCGATTACGGCGTGCTGCGCAGCGCCTATTCGGTGCCCGAAACCACCGCCCCGGCGCCCGCCGTGCCGCCCCAGGCCTATGAGGACCTGATGGCCCGTGCCCAGGCCGGCGACCGCGCCGCCACCCACGCCTTCAACCAGGCCGGCCGCGCCATCGGCTTCGGCCTGAGCCGGATGATGGCGGTGTTCGATCCCACCCATATCCTGATCATCGGCCCGGGGGCGCGCGCCTTCGGGCTGATGCAGGCCGAAATCCACGCCGCGCTGAGCAGCGCCCTGGTCTGCCGCATCAACGGCCTGCCCGCCATTGTCGCCCATCGCGACGAAAAAGAGCCCATTTTCAAGGGGCTGATGATGAAAACCCTCAACGATATCGACCAGAGCGACTTTGCCGGCCTGGCCTGACCGGCCCGGCGAAATACGGGGGTGCAGAGCATCCAGTCTGCGGCCCGCGGCCAGCGCGCCAGCCGATCCCCGCCCGCCACTGACCGCAGGGACAGAGCGCCCGCCGGCACCTTCAATCTCGCCACCCATCACGCCCGGGCCAGGGGCGATTGACAGCGCCGGAACCACACGGCCTATCCCCACCCTGCCCCATTGCAGGCCAAACACTTCAATGCTAAACGCCACCGCGTGCCGGTATAGCTCAGTTGGTAGAGCACCTGATTTGTAATCAGGGGGTCGCGGGTTCGAACCCTGCTGCCGGCACCAGATTTCTCCAGCATTTGCGCGCTCGCTCCGGCCCTGCAGGCCGAGGATCAGCAGGTCCGGCCGCTGCACCTGCACCGATCGCAGGCATTCCATGCCATCCGCCACCGTCACCACATCAAGGCCGAGGCCACCCAGCAGGTCGGACAGCAGTGCACGCTGACCCGGATCGTCATCGGCCACCAGGATCATCCGGCGGCGGCCGCAATAGCCGATAAGGCGCGCGGTCTCGTGCTTGGGCTGGTCGGCTAATTCCGCATCGCGGAAAACTTGTACCCGACTGCGGCGGTCGAGACGGCATCTGCCTAGGATGGTGCAGTTGCGGATCAAGGAGTGATGCATGTTTGAGATCAGAGCCGATCTGTCGGTCGATGCAGAACTGGCGCGCTTCATCGAGACCGAGGCCATGCCGGGCACCGGGATGGACCCCTCCGCGTTCTGGCAGGGCTATGCAAGCTTGATCGAGACGCTGGCGCCCGAGACCGCGCGCCTGCTGGACGAGCGCGACCGCTTGCAGACGCTGCTGGACCGCTGGCACCTGGAGCGAAGGGGGCAGGCGCATGATGCGCCGGCCTATAAGCAATATCTGCTCGATATCGGCTATCTCGTGCCCGATGACGACCCGCTGGCCATCACCACGGCGCCCGTCGATCCCGAAATCGGCACTCTGGCCGGCCCGCAGCTGGTGGCGCCGGTGATGAATGCCCGTTTTGCCCTCAACGCCGCCAATGCCCGCTGGGGCAGCCTCTATGACGCGCTCTATGGGTCCGATGTGGTGCCGCAGGACGGCGCGCTGGCGCCGGGGCGCGGCTATAACCCAGGCCGCGGTGCCGCCGTGATGGCGCGGGCCGCTGCAGTGCTGGACATGGCGCTGCCGCTCGACGGCGCCAGCCATGCCGCGGTGACGGCATATGGATTCGCCGCCGGCGCCCTGACGATACAGGTCGGCGACAAGGTCGTTGGATTGCGCCAGCCGGCGGCCTTTCTGGGGCATGCCCGGCGCGGGGAAGCGCTGGTGCTGCTGTTTGTCCACCATGGCCTGCACCTCGAACTGGTCATCGACCGGTCGACCCCGGCGGGCAAGCAGCACGCGGCCGGGCTTGCCGATGTGATCATGGAGGCTGCGCTGACCACGATCCAGGATTGCGAGGACTCCGTCGCCGCGGTCGACGCCGCCGACAAGGTAGCGGTCTATCGCAACTGGCTGGGTTTGATGCGCGGGGACCTGGTGGAAAGCTTTGACAAAGGCGGGCGCCAGGTCACCCGTCGGCTCGCGCCGGACCGCAGCTATGTCGACAGGGACGGCGCTCCCTTCACGCTAGCCGGCCGCAGCCTGATGCTGGTGCGCCATGTCGGGCATCTGATGACCACCGATGCGGTACGCGACCGCCACGGCGCGGAAACGCCCGAGGGTCTTCTCGATGCCATGGTGACGGTGCTGGCGGCGCTGCACGACCTGCGCAAGACCGAGGGCCCGCGCAATTCCCGCTGTGCCAGCATCTATGTGGTCAAGCCCAAAATGCATGGCCCGGCCGAAGTGGCGCTGGCCGACGCGATCTTTGCCATGGTCGAGGACATCTTTGCGCTGCCGCGCAACACCATCAAGATGGGGGTGATGGACGAAG
>CAXBHD010000321.1:0-3320 GCA_963975335.1 uncultured Devosia sp.
GGATGGGGAATCGGTGGAACTGGTGCGCGGCAAGGTGCTCGACATGGTCAAGGCGGCGTTCCGGCCGGAATTCCTCAACCGGGTCGACGAGATCCTGCTGTTCCACCGGCTTGGCCGCGAGCATATGGGGGCCATTGTCGATATCCAGTTCGGTCGGCTGCAGGCACTGCTCAAGGAGCGCGATATTGGCCTCGAACTGACCGGTGCGGCGCGCGCCTGGCTGGCCAATGAGGGCTATGACCCGGCCTATGGCGCCAGGCCGCTCAAGCGGGTGATCCAGCGCGAAGTGCAGGATGGCCTCGCCGAGGAAATCCTGGCCGGTCGGGTCAGCGATGGGAGCCGGGTCGTGGTCGACGCCAATGATGCCGGCATCGTGCTGCATCCGGGCGGGCTGGCAGACGCAGCCGCCTAGCCAGCCAGGCTGCCCTAGACTGCAAGGGCCGGTCAAAAGCCGGCCCTTACTCTTGCCATCAAGCCGGTTGTTGTTTAGAACAAAGCAAGAACAAAAGTTTAGGCGCGATGGTCGGAGTGGGTCATGACTGAAAAGATCGACTATATCGAATTTCCGTCCCGTGATCGGGCAGCTACCAGCAGCTTCTTTGCCCAGGCCTTTGGCTGGGGGCGGGTCGGCTACGGACCGGACTATGACGGGCTGGAGGGGGCAGGCATCGATGGCGGTGTCGACCAGGCCACGGGACGGGTGGCGACAACCATGGCCATCGTCCGCACCGACGACCTTGATGATGCCGAACGGCGCGTCATTGCGGCGGGCGGGGTGATCACGCGAGCGCCGTTCGATTTTCCCGGCGGTAGGCGGTTTCATTTCCGCGAGCCGGGCGGCAATGAACTGGCGGTCTGGATCAGCCGCGAGCCGACCCAGAGCACCAGCGCAGGCTAATCGGTCTGGGCTACGCTGAGCGGGGTGGCCTCGCGCTGCATCAGGTCGTCCATCTGCGCCATGGTCCGGGCGAACTCGCCCTGATATTGCTGGGCCAGGATATTGTCCTTGGGCAGCTTGACGCTGAGCGGGTCGACCAGGTTGCCGTTGATCTTGATCTCGAAATGCAGGTGGGGGCCGGTCGACTGGCCGGTCGAGCCGACATAGCCGATGATCTGGCCCTGGCGCACGCGGCTGCCTGCCGAGAGCCCGTCGACATAGCGCGACATGTGGCCATAGGCGGTTTCATAGCCATTGACGTGCCGGATCTCGACCTTGTTGCCATAGCCGGACTGCCATTTGTAATACTCGATCACGCCATCGCCGGCGGCATAGATCGGGGTGCCCGAGCGCGCGGCCAGATCGACGCCGGTATGCAGCCGGCGGGTCTTGAAAATGGGATGGATGCGGTAGCCAAAGCGCGAGCGCAATACGCCGCCGCCTTCCAGCGGCCGGCGCGTCAGGAAGCGCTTGCCGGTTTCGCCGTCCGGATCGTAGAAATCGATGACGCCGTCCTCGGTGCCGAAGCGATAGAGCTTGCGCGTCGTGCTGCCCAGTGTCAGCGCCACATAGAGCAGTTCGGCCTTGCCATTGGCGTCGGGCACGGTTTTGAGGATCTCGATGCCGTCGCCGGCCGTGATCTTCTTGGTCATGTCCACATCATAGGCATACATGCCGATAATGCGCTCGATGGTGGCATCGTCCAGGTCGTGCTTGCGACCGGTTTCCCAGATGGAACGGTAAACCGTTGGCAGGTTGGCGACGTTGATTTCCTCGGTATCCTCGGCGGGAAACTCGATGAAATCGGGTTCGATGCCCAGCACATATTGACCGGTATCGGTCAGCGCTACAGTGGCCTGGTAGACATAGGAGCCGTCAGCACGGGGCTCATAAAGGCTCAGCCGATAGGGGACCAGACTGGTCGCCTCGCGACTGAGCGGACCATAGAGAATGCGCATCCGCGTCTTGGCGGGCAGATTGGTGCTGCGCAATACATTGCGCAGCGCGTCGATGACCAAAGCCGATTGATTGGCGGAAAAGCCGTTCCGGCCCAGCACGTCGGGCAGGGCGCCCGCCTCGCGCAGGGTGAGGAAGCGTTCCGAGCGGCCCAGCCCTGCTTCGGCAGCCGTGGTGGTCTTGGGGACGACGGTGACATTTTCGGCCACGCCGCCAATGGTGCTGCCATCGGCGATGCGGCCAAGATCGCGCACCGTCGGACCGAGCGCGGCATAGGCCAAAGCCGGCGCGCCGCCATCGATGGAAATATCGGAGTCGACCAGTCGGCGGACGAATTCGGCGGCGGATTGATCCGAGATGGCTGGCGGCGGCACGAAGGTGGTGGGCATGGCCGCCAGGTTGACGGCAACCTCGCCTTCCACTTCGGCGCCATAGACATCGGTATTGACGGCAACGGCATCGGCGGGCGCCGCGATAGGCTGGGTGGCATTGAGGATGGCGACGGGATCGTAATCGGGAATGCCGTCGGACAGCGAGGTGGCGGCGGTGGCCAGGGTGGCGCGAATGCGCATGAAGGGCTGGTTGCGGATCATGTCGCGGCCATCGACGGTTTCGCGAATCGAAGCCTCGATGATTTCGAGATCCGAACGGGTGGCGGCCACCGGGCGGACGCGGGAGGACTTGGCCAGCATGTCGGTTGCGGCGAGGCTCTCGACCTTGGGACGGGACAGCTGCAGCGCCTCATAGGCGGTAGAAAAGGTGCCCTGACCCTGAAACGAGACATAGAGGGCAGCGCCCATCAACATGACGCTGGTCAGGCCGGTCATCACGGTGCCGGTCAGCCAGGCAAAGCTCAGCTCACGGCCATGGGGGATTTCGCCGTCTGTGGATTGTACGGTCAGCGCCGGGCTGTCTTCAAAGCCGGTCGCCTTGAGCAAGGCGGCATGGCGATTTCTCTGCGCTGCGTTCAACGCCCCATCCTTTGGTCGGTCATGGCAGATCCCCCTTGCCGGTCCGTTGCCGGCGCGTCGCCCTCTTGGCCTTGTTTTCGTCTATGCGCCTCGCGCGCTCGCCCATAGGCGCGAAACCTATATCAAACGGTGCTCCCATATCGAAGGAAAATGCGGCAAAACTGCGTAGTACCGTCGCCGGCGGGCGCATTTCCGCCTGAAAAACCGGTTCTGTCGCCCGCTTGTCGACGCGGCGGTCCGGCAGGGCGATGCAGCCAGGCCCGCGCAAGGCCCTCAAGGCAGAGCTGGGGGGAGCGCCGGCCAGCGGCAGCAGCGCCGCGCATGGCAGTTTTCCACACCGGTCGGCGCGGTGAATCATAAAATGACGGTTTTGTCGTTTTGAGGGGTTTACAGGCAAATGGCCCGCCCCTATAACCCGGTCATCGCTTCAGGGCGCGGCGCCGAACGGCTCCGGA
>CAXBHD010000322.1:0-3270 GCA_963975335.1 uncultured Devosia sp.
GGGTGAGGAAGGCGGCGAGAAGCAGCACGAAGGCCAGGGCCGCGGCGCCTTCGTAATTATATTCGTCGAGGCGGATATAGATCAGCAGCGAGACGATTTCGGTCATGCCGGGCAGGTTGCCGGCAATGAAGACCACGGCCCCGAATTCGCCCAGCGAGCGGGCGAAGGAGAGAACGCAGCCGGCCATGAAGGCGGGAAGGATGGTGGGCCAGATGACGCGGGCAAAGATCTGCCATCGCGTGGCGCCAAGCGTGCGCGCGGCTTCCTCAAGATCGACCTGAACCTCTTCGAGCACTGGCTGCACCGAGCGCACGACAAAGGGGATGGAGGTGAAGGCCATGGCGGTGATGATGCCAAGCTGGGTGTAATTGACCTTGAGCCCGTTGGGTTCAAGGAACTGGCCATACCAGCCGGTATCGGCAAAGAGGGTGACGAGGACCAGGCCGGCCACGGCGGTGGGCAAAGCGAAGGGCAGGTCGACCAGCGCATCGAGAATGCGCTTGCCCGGAAAGCTGTAGCGGGTCAGCACCCAGGCCAGCAGTAGGCCGAAAACGCCGTTGAACAGGGCAGCGATGAAGGCGGAGCCAAAGGTGATGCGGTAGGCGGCCAGCGAGCGGTTGGAGCCGACAATGCGCCAGAACTCCTCCCAGCCCATGCCGCCGACCTTGAGCAGCATGGCCAGCAGGGGCAAGGCGATGATGACGGTAAGATAGAGCATGGAAATGCCCAGCGTCAGCCCGAAGCCGGGCAGCAGGTGCTTGCTGGGTCGCGATGCCATGATGGTCCTTGCAGGCAGACGGCGTGGCCCGGGCCACGCCGTGAGAGTTGGAAGGGCGAATTACTGGTTGAGGAAGACCTTGTCGAGCAGGCCGCCATCGGCGAAGTGCACTTCGGAAGCCTCGGCCCAGCCGCCAAAAGCATCTTCCACGGTCACGAGACGGATCTCGGGAAAATCAGCCGCGTGGGCGGCCAGCACGGCTGCGTCACTGGGGCGATGGAAATTGGCGGCGGCCACTTCCTGGCCTTCGGTGGTGAAGAGGAAATCGAGATAGGCCTTGGCCAGATCGCGGCTGCCGCGGGCATCGACGACCTTGTCGACAATGGCGACCGGGAATTCGGACAGGAAGCTCACCGAGGGAATGACGGCCTCGTAATTGTCGGCGCCGAGCTGGTTGCGCACGCTGAGCACTTCGGCCTCGAAGGTGACCAGCACGTCGCCCAGCTGACGCTCGGTGAAGGCGGTGGTGGCGGCGCGGCCGCCGGTCTCGAACACCGGCACATTGGCAAACAGCTTGGTGAGGAAAGCCTCGATCTGGGCTTCGTCTCCGGCATATTCCTCGACGGCCCAGGCGCGGGCGGCCAGATAGGTATAGCGGCCATTGCCCGAGGTCTTGGGATTGGGGAAGATCACCTGGACACCCTCGCCAGCCAGATCGCCCCAGTCGCTGATGGCCTTGGGATTGCCGGCGCGTACCAGGAAGGCAGGGAAGGAATAGAAGGGGGCGGCATTGTTGGGGAATTCGCTGGCCCAGTCCTCGGAAACGACGCCGCCTTCGACAAGGCGGGCAATATCGGTGACCTGGTTGAAGGTCACGACGTCGGCGGGCAGGCCTTCGAGGATGGCGCGCGCCTGGGTGGAGGTGCCGGCATGGGACTGGTTAATGGTCGCCGTGGCGCCCGAAGCCGCATAGGCGGCGTTTTCGGCCTCGAAGAGTTCGCGGGCAATATCATAGGAGGCATTGAGGATATCGGTGGGCTGGGCAAAGGCGGGGACCGCACTGAAAGCCAGGGTGGATGCCGCAAGGGCGACGGTGAAAAGCTTGTTCATGGGAGCGGTATCCGGCGGTTGAGGCTGTTGTTGGCGGCACCGTGCTATGGCCCGCCGCGCGGCGTCCAGAGACAAAATCGCGTCCCGGATCAGTAATTTACTGGCGCGGCACTGGCGGCAATGGCGTTGCGTGGCCGGCCTCCGGCGCGGGATTTTGTTGCGTGCGATGAGTCAGCAAACCGGCGCAAATCCTTGTCGCGGAATCGAGTTGCGGGTTTGCTGGGCGACAGCGGTGCAGGACAAACTGGCGCGATTGCCTGTAGTATGGCTGACGAAACGGAAATATCCGACGGAGGAAAGAGGCCATGGCCGACAAACAGCTTCACACCACATTGGGGCCGCTGCGCCGCGATCAGCTCGGCATGATCTTGCCGCATGAACATGTCTTCGTCGATCTGCGCACGCCAGACCAGCCCGGCTACGCGCAGGCCGAGGCAGCCGATGTGGTGGCGCTGATGGCGCCGCAGATCGAGGCGATCAAGGCGCAGGGCATTACGGCGCTGGTGGAATGCTCCACCGGCGGGGTGGGGCTGCGCGTTGATCTCGATCTTGCCGTGTCAAAAGCCACCGGCTTTCCCATCGTGGTGCCGACGGGCAATTATCGCGAACCCTGGATCCCCGATTGGGTGCGCGCAGCCAGCGAGGCCGAGCTCGAGGCATATATGCTGGGCGACCTCACCAGGGGTGTCGGCGACACCGGGGTGATTGCTGCCTGGATCAAGGTCAGCGCCGGCGACGAGGGCATTACCGCGCTGGAGACGACAATCCTGCGCGCCGCGGCGCGGGCGGCCAAAGCCTGCAATGCGGTGATCGGCTCGCACACGATCAAGGGGCGCGTGGTGATGGACCAGCTCGATATCATCGAGGCCGCGGGGCATTCAGCCAAGAGGTTCATATCCATCCATAGCCAGGCCGAACCGGATTTCGCGTTGCACCAGGCGGTGGCGGCGCGCGGCGCCTGGATCGAATATGACCATGTCGGGCGCGAGCCGGATGACGCGGTCGTGGCGCTGATCCTGCGGGCGCTGGAGGCCGGGCTGGGGAGCCAGCTGCTGCTGAGCCATGATCTGGGCTGGTATGATCCGGCCCAGCCCGGCGGCGGGACGCCCCGGCCCTATACGCATCTGGTGGAAAGCGTCTTGCCCAGGCTGCGGGCGGCCGGCGTGGACGAGGCGATGATCGTGCAGCTGACACAGGCCAATCCCTTCGAGGCCTTTGCGCGCTGACGGGCAGAACAAAGGGCACTGCCGGCTGGCAGTGCCCTCGATAATTTGAGTCCGGAAATGCCGGCAAAGACCTGAAAACGAATCTAATTCAGGCTGGCAACCGGGGTAGCGAAGAGGTCGTATTCGTCGCTGTCGGTGACCAGCACGTCGAGCATGTCGCCCGGCTTGATGCCGGTGGCATTGGCGATGATGACCTGGCCGTCGATCTCGGGCGCA
>CAXBHD010000323.1:0-3253 GCA_963975335.1 uncultured Devosia sp.
TGCTGTAGCGCACGCCCGCCTGCGCTGCCAGATGCACCACGATCTCGGCCTCGGCCTGCTGCAGGGTTTCGGTCAGCAGGGCGGCATCCTCGAGCCGTCCCTCCACCGCGCGAAATCCCCGATAGGGCATAAGCTCGGCCAGTCGCGCCCGTTTCAGCCCGACATCATAGTAATCGGTCATCCCGTCAAACCCGGTGACCTCGTGCCCCGCCTCGAGCAGGCGCCTGGCCAGATGATAGCCGATAAAACCGGCCGTTCCGGTGACGAAGATCTTCAATTCATGCTCACTTTCCGCCCGCCCAGGACGCCGCCCATCTGGGCGCCTATTCCGCAGCCTCGGTCAGGCCGCCAATCGCGCCCGATCCGGCTGGCCGGCCGACGCTGTGATAGGCAAAACCGTGCCGGGTGACATCGTCATGCTCATAGACATTGCGCAAATCCACCAGCACGGGTGTCCGCATTGCCGCCTTGATCCGGGCCAGGTCGAGCGAGCGGAACTCGTTCCATTCCGTCACCAATACCAGCGCATCGGCATTCTCGGCCACCGCATAGGCATTGCCGGCATAGGCCACATCCTCCATCAGCCCGCGCGCCGCGTTCATGCCATGGGGATCATAGGCCACGACCCGCGCGCCCTTGTCGAGCAGGCCCTGGATGATGTCGAGCGAAGGCGCCTCGCGCATGTCGTCGGTATTGGGCTTGAAGGTCAGACCCAGCACGCCGATCGTCTTGCCGCGCACGTCGCCGCCACAGGCGGCAATCACCTTGCGCGACATGGCGCGCTTGCGTTGCTCATTGATCGAGACAGTGGTTTCCACCAGCCGCATCGGGCTGCCGAAATCCTGGGCGATCTTGACCAGCGCCACCGTATCCTTGGGAAAGCAGGAGCCGCCATAGCCCGGCCCGGCATGCAGGAATTTCGACCCGATCCGGTTGTCCAGCCCGATGCCGCGCGCCACTTCCTGGACATTGCCGCCGGTCGCCTCGCATAGGTCGGCAATCTCGTTGATGAAGGTGATCTTCATGGCCAGAAACGCATTGGCGGCATATTTGATCAGCTCCGCCGTGCGCCGGTTGGTGAACATCAGCGGTGCCTGATTGAGATAGAGCGGGCGATAGACTTCGCTCATCAGCGGCCGGGCGCGTTCGTCTTCGAGGCCGATGACGATCCGGTCGGGTCGCTTGAAATCATCGATCGCCGAGCCCTCGCGCAGGAATTCGGGATTGGAGACGACCACGACATCGGCGCCCGGATTGGTATCGGCAACGATCCGCGCCACCTCGTCGCCCGTGCCGACCGGCACCGTCGATTTGGTCACCACCACGGTAAAGCCCGCCAGATGCCGCGCGACGTCACGGGCCACCGCATGCACATAGCTCAGATCGGCATGGCCATCGCCACGTCGGGACGGCGTGCCCACCGCGATGAACACTACCTCGGCCGCGCCGACCGCATCGGCTATATCGGTGGTGAATGTCAGCCGACCGGCCGCCAGATTGGAGCGCACCAGCTCGGTCAGACCCGGCTCATGGATCGCAATCTCGCCCCGCTGCAGCGCCGCGACCTTGCCCCCGTCCTGGTCGACGCAGACCACCTCATGGCCGAAATCGGCCAGGCAAGTCCCGGTCACCAGCCCGACATAACCAGATCCGACAATTGTGATCTTCATCGCCCGACATCCTCTGAATCAGCAGCAGACCATAGCCCCTCGATATGACGATGTCGCGTTGGCCAGGATGAGGCGCTGACCCTATTGGCCGTCCGGCGCCACGCCGCCGCGCAACCGCTTGATGCCCGAGCGGATCGACTTGCCGTCGAGGCGCCGCCGTTTTGAGGCCAGCGTGGGGCGCGTCGCCACGCGGAACTTGGGCACATGCGCCCCGGCCACCAGCAGCGCCACCAGTTTTTCCAGCGCATCGGCGCGGTTCATCGGCTGGTCACGGTGCGAATTGGCGGTGATGACGATGACCCCGGCCTTGGTCAGCCGCTTGCCGGCCAGCGTGGCCACGCGGCGCTTCATCGCCTCGGGGATGGAGGGGGAGTTCTCGAGGTCAAAGCGCAGCTGTACCGCGCTCGACACCTTGTTGACATTCTGCCCGCCCGGCCCGGCCGAGCGGATGAAAGTCTCCTCGATCTCGCTCGGGTCGATGGAGACGGAGCGGGTAATGACGATGGGATCAGCCATGTCCCGCTCCCTTGCTGGTTAGCTGCGCAGACGCCCGGCAAAGATGATCTCGCCCTCATGCACGATCAGGCCCTTGAGCGTCGCCTTGTACTTGCCCTCGACCGCGGTCTTTTCGATCCAGCCCTTTTCGAGCATGCGGGCAAAGACCTTTTCACCCACATCCTTGAAATCGTCAGGACCGAGCGCCTTGTCCTCGCCCATATGGGTGATGACCTTGATCTCGCGGTTGGAGGGGCGCTGCGGCATGGCTCAGGCCGCCTTTGCCTTGAGGTCCGGCGGGGTCGCGTCAGCCATGAGCGCCACCAGGGCATCCATGAACGGCTCGACCTTCTGGCCCTCGGTGCCCAGGCGACGAACCGACACGGTCCCCTCCTCGGCCTCGCGCTTGCCGACCACGAACATCAGCGGCACCTTGCCCACCGAATGCTCGCGCACCTTGTAGTTGATCTTCTCGTTGCGAATATCGAGCTCGGCCCGGATGCCCGCCGCCTTGAGCTGGGCGACCAGCTTTTCGGCATAGGCATCGGCTTCCGAGACGATGGTCGCCACCACTACCTGGGTCGGCGCCAGCCACATCGGCATCTTGCCGGCATAGTTTTCGATCAGCATGCCGATGAAGCGCTCGAGCGAACCCAGGATCGCGCGGTGCAGCATGACCGCATACTGGCGCGAGCCGTCCTCGGCGATATAGGTCGCGTCGAGCCGTTCGGGCAGCACATAGTCGAGCTGCAGCGTGCCCACCTGCCAGCTGCGGCCGATGGCGTCCTTGAGGTGGAATTCGAGCTTGGGCGCATAGAAGGCGCCCTCGCCCTCGGCAATCTCGAAGTCATAGCCGGTCGCGCGCAGGGCATCGCCCAGCGCCTTTTCCGCTGCGTCCCAGCTCTCGATCGTGCCGCCGAACTTTTCCGGCCGGGTCGCCAGTTTGATGACCACATTGTCAAAGCCCATATGGCCATAGACCGAATAGAGCAGATGCACGAAATGCTCGGTCTCGCTCTGGATCTGGTCTTCGCGGCAGAAGATGTGCGCATCGTCCTGCGTCATCTGCCGCACGCGCATCAGGCCGT
>CAXBHD010000324.1:0-3229 GCA_963975335.1 uncultured Devosia sp.
GGTCAGGACCTGCCAGGCCATAATGCCCGCTGCGACGAGCGACAGGGCGGCAAAGACGATGCCGGCGCCGGCATAGATCGCCGCCGCCAGCCAGAGCAGATAGGCGCCGGCATAGATGAAGCCGACGATCAGTTTTGCATTGTCGCCAAAGAGGCGCGCGGTGGATTTGACGCCGATCAGCGCATCGTCTTCCACATCCTGCAGCGCATAGATCGTGTCATAGCCGATGACCCAGAGAATGGTGCCGGCATAGAGCAGCAGCGTGGGCAGGGCAAAGCCGCCGGTCTGGGAACTCCAGCCCACCAGCGCGCCATAGGAAAAGGCGAGACCCAAAAAGGCCTGCGGCCACCAGGTGATGCGCTTCATGAAGGGATAGATGGCCACCAGCAGCAGCGAGGCCACCGCCGCCCAGACGGTGAAGCGGTTGAACTGGAAGAGAATGGCCGAGGCGAGCAGCGCCTGGGCGACCATGAAATAAAGCGCGTCACGGGCGGTGACCTGGCCGGAGGGAATGGGCCGCGAGCGGGTGCGCGCCACCTTGTCATCGATATCGCGGTCGACAATGTCGTTGAAGGTACAGCCGGCGCCGCGCATCAGCATGGCCCCGGCCAGCATGAGCAGCCCGGCGATCCAGTCGAAGCCGCGCTCGGGCGCGGCAATGGCGGCCAGCGCCAGGCCCCAGATACAGGGCCAGAACAGCAGCCAGATGCCGATCGGCCGGTCCCAGCGGGCCAGGCGCGCATAGGGCTTGAGCCAAAGGGGGGCATAGCGGTCTACCCAGTTGCCCGATTGGGCATCGGCGACGGTGGTGGGGATATTGTCAGTCATGAGCGAGACCTTTTCGCGGGCTTGGCGCTGCCCTGGCCGCTGGCGGCAGAGGGGGACTTGCCGCCGGGGCGGAAAATCCGGGTGAGGGGTTCTTTCCACGCATACAGCGTTTATGGTGGCGCCCGAAACCCCTGATCCGCCCCTTTGGGGGCGCCTTCCCCCAGCTGGGGAGAAGCGAAAGTGCCCCGATACCATGCCCCGCACCCATGCCAGCCTGCCCCGCCTCCATGTCGCTGCCGATCTCTTGGCCGGAGGCCAGCTGACCCTGGGCAAGGAGCAGTCGCTTTATCTGGCGGCGGTCCTGCGCAAGGGCGTCGGCGACGAGGTCGTGCTGTTCAATGGCCGCGACGGCGCCTGGTGCTGCAGGCTGACGGCTGACTCGAAAAAATCCGTCCAGCTCGACCTGGTCGAGCAGATCGCCGAGCAGACCCCGGCATCCGACCTCTGGTACGGCTTTGCCCCGCTCAAGAGCGAGCGGCTCGATTATGTGATCCAGAAGGCCGTCGAAATGGGGGTTGGCACCATTCAGCCGGTCATTACCCAGCGGACCCAGGTCAGCAAGCTCAAGCATGAACGGCTGGTCGCCAATGCCATCGAGGCGGCCGAGCAATGCGAAGTGCTCAGCGTGCCCACCGTGGCGCCCGAGATCACGCTGGATAAGCTGCTGGATGGCTGGCCCGCCGACCGGACGCTGATCCTGGCAGACGAGGCCGCGGCATCCGCCTCGCCGGTCGAGATCCTGCGCGGGCTGGCCGGCCGGCCGATCGGGCTGCTGATCGGGCCGGAGGGCGGATTTTCCGAGGCCGAACGGGCCAAGCTCCTTGCTTTGCCCCATGTCGTGCCGATCAGCCTGGGCCCGCGCATCCTGCGCGCCGATACGGCGGCGGTGGCCGGACTGGCGGTGATTCAGGCAATCATCGGTGATTGGCGATAAAAGGCGATTGCTTTCGGCTTGCGCAACGCTATGTTCCCGCCAACATTGACCCCCTCCCTATTCGAGGACTCCGCATGGCCGGCGCCGATATCGATAGCCCTCTGATTGACTCGCGTGCCGACCTGATCGAGGCAATGGCGCGCGGGTGCAAACCCGAGAGCGAATGGCGCATCGGCACCGAGCACGAAAAGCACGTGTTCCACACCAATCCGCTGCGCCCGGTGGCCTATGGCGGTCCCGATGGCATCCGCGCTTTGCTCGATGGCGTGCAGGCCGAGACGGGCTGGCAGCCGTTTTTCGATGGCGACAATGTCATCGGCCTGCGCAATGACGCAGAGGCCGGCGGCATTTCGCTCGAGCCCGGCGGGCAGCTCGAGCTGTCGGGCGCGCCGCAGCCGGATCTGCATGCCAGCGCGGCCGAGCTGGCCGAACATATGGCCGTGGCCAAAAGGGTCGCCGCGCCGCTCGACATCCATTTCCTGGGGCTGGGCGTGACGCCGCTCTGGAGCGTCGAGGAGATCGGCGCCATGCCCAAATCGCGCTATGGCATCATGAAGCCCTATATGGAAAAGGTCGGCACGCTGGGCACATCGATGATGTTCCGCTCCTGTACCGTGCAGGCAAATCTGGATTTTTCCAGCGAAGCCGACATGGTCAAGAAGCTGCGCGTGGCCGTGGCTCTGCAGCCCATCGCCACCGCTTTGTTTGCCAATTCGCCCTTTGTCGATGGCAAGGACAGCGGCTATCTCAGCTATCGCAGCCATATCTGGCTCAATACCGATAATGCCCGTACCGGCATGCTGCCCTTTGCCTTCGAAGAGGGCTTCGGCTTCGAGCAATATGCCGATTATGCGCTTGATGTGCCGATGTATTTTGTCATCCGCAACGGTGCCTATGTGAATGTGGCCGGCGAGAGCTTCCGCGCCTTTCTGCGCGGCGAGCTGCCGCAATTGCCGGGCGACAAGCCGACGATCAAGGATTGGGAAGATCACTTGTCGACGATTTTCCCCGAAGTGCGGCTTAAGCAGTTCCTGGAAATGCGCGGCGCCGATATGGGCGACGAGAAATCGGTGACGGCGCTGTCGGCCTTCTGGACCGGCCTGCTCTATGACAGCGTCTCGCTCGAGGCGGCCTATGAAATGATCGCGCCCTGGACGGAAGACGAGCGCGAGTCGCTGCGCCGCGAGGTGCCGCGCCAGGGGCTGATGACCACGCTGGGGCGCTCCAATGTCTATGATTTCGCCGCCCAGGCGGTGGGCATTGCCGAAGCGGGCCTGGTGCGCCGCAACCGGCTGAACCATGCCGGCAAGGACGAGACCATCCATCTGGCGCCGCTCGAAGAGACCATCCGCCTCGCCAAGACACCAGCCGACCGCTGGCTCGACAAGTTCCATGGCGAATGGGCTGGCGATCTCAGCCGGATCTTTGTCGAGGCAGAGATGTAGGCGCGACCAACAAGTCCTTGCC
>CAXBHD010000325.1:0-3216 GCA_963975335.1 uncultured Devosia sp.
ATCGGCCAGGGTGGATTTGCCATGGTCGATATGGGCGACGATGGAGAAATTGCGGATGTGGGAAAGCGGCGTTGTCATGGCAGCGCTGATAGCAGATGCAGGAGAGCGCGCAAAGATGGTTTCCACGGTGTTAACCGCGGCGGCGCGGCGCGGGCGGCAACGAAGCGCGGCCTCATGCGTTGGCGCTGCATGAACCAGCACCCCAGCCTGACCGCCCTTGCCTGCGCCACCGCCTGCTGCCTGGGCCTCGCGGCGGGGGCCGCGAGCCCGGCGCGGGCGCAGGATTGGCTGAAACCGCTGCAGAACATGGCCGAGGAACTGGCCGATGAGCTGAGGACGCCGCTGCAGGCGCGCGAGACGGCGCGGCCGAGCGGGCCGGTGCGGCCGACGCCGCCCCGCGTGGAGCGGCCCATGGTGGCGCCGGTGACCCCGCCCGTGCCGCTGGCGCGGCCCGATTTTGCCGGGGATGATAAGGTTGAGGCGGCGGAAGAGGCGCTAGAGGAGGCTGTGCCTGCGGTGATGCCGGCGGAAGCGGCGGAGCCGGAAGGCGAGGCGCTGCCGGAGAAACGGCCGGCGGAGGCGCCGGTTGAAGATGAGGCAGAGCCGGAGGCGGTTGTGCCGGGGCGGGTCTATCAGAGTGCCTGTCCGGCGCTGCTTCAGGGATTGGTGGCGGGGCGGGCGCTGCCGCCGATTGCCGAGGGGCAATGCGGGACGCAGTCGCCGCTCGAGATTACCGCGGTGCTGAGCCGGGGGCGGATGGTGCCGTTTGCGGCGCCGGTGACCATGGATTGCGGCATGGCCAGCGCCCTGCCCGCCTGGGTGGCGAGCGTGGATGGCTATGCATCTTCGATGCTGGAGAGCGCGCTGGCGCAGATCAATACCGGGCCGGGCTATATGTGCCGCAACCGCAATGGCGCGGCAGACGGATTTTTATCCGAGCATGGGCGGGCCAATGCGCTCGATGTCAGCGGCTTCACGCTCGAAGATGGGCGGGAAATCAGCGTCAAGAGCGGCTGGCTGCCGGGCAACCTGCCCGCGGGGCGGCTGCTGCGGCTGGCGCATGACGCGGCCTGCGGCAGCTTTTCCACCGTGCTGGGGCCCGAGGCCAATGCGGACCACGACGATCACCTGCATCTCGACCTGGGCTGCCACGGCGCCAGCTGCACGGCGCAGCTCTGCGAGTGAGGGACGGGGCCGCAGGGCCCCATCCCATGGCGTGTTACTGAGCGGCGGGCGCGGCCGGGGCGGCGGCAGCAGCCGGGGCGCCTTCGGCGGCGGGCGGCATGGCCGGCGCGGCGGCGGCCTGGGCATAGATTTCGGTCACGGCATCGACGCTGGCAATATCGGGGCTGCCGGCGGCGCAATCGGGGCTGGTGGTTTCCACCTCGGCGCGCACCTTGGCATAGGCCTCGGCGGCGGCGGCGGCATCAAGGCCAAGGCTGGCTTCGAGGCGGGCGCGGTCGGTGGCCATGCCGGTGGTGACGGCTTCGGAGACCTCGACGGCGCAGAGATCGATGACGGCCAGGGTGGCATAAAAGCCGGTCATCATATCGACCTGGGGCGAGGAGACGGCCAGCGGGGTGGTGGGGTTGATCTCGATATCGGCCGGGGCCGGCGCGGGCACCGCGGGCGGCGCGGCAGCGGGCGCGGCGGGGGCCACTTGCTGGGCCTGGGCGGCGGTAAGGCCAAGGGCCAGGACGGTCAGCACGGCAAGGGAGCGGATCATGGCAAACTCTGTTGATGGCAAAAGACGTTGCCGCCCATCAACAGGGGGAATGTGGCCTCAGGACGACGGCTGGTCACTATGGGGGTGATGGGCGGGCAGATCGGCCCAATCGCGCAGCGACAGCGTATCGGGATGGCGCAGCGCGCGGCTGGTGGGGCTGGTGCGGGCGATGAGCCGGCGCATGATTTGTGACAGACTAGACATTTTGTGACCTCCTTGGGGTCGTTGGCTTGGTAATGCAGCCTATATGGGGCTGATGACGGGGGCGCGACAATGGACAAGGTCACAAGGCCAATATAGATAATCTATATGGACCAGCCCTTCCCCATTCCGCTCAACGCCCTGCGGGCCATCGAAATCGTCGCGCGGCGCGGCGCGCTGGCCCCGGCGGCCGAGGAGCTGGGCGTGACCATTGGCGCGGTCAGCCAGCATTTGCGGCGGGCCGAGGCGCGGCTGGGGCTGGAGCTGTTCGAGCGCACGCCGAGCGGGCTCGTGCCCCTGCCGGCGCTGAGGGCGGCTCTGCCGCAGCTGACCGCCGGCTTTACCGGGCTGGCCGATGGGCTGGCGAGTCTGAAAGGCAGCGACGACCATGTGCTCAACCTGACGGTGGGCAGCGTCTTTGCCTCGCGCTGGCTGATCTGGCGCATTACCAAATTCAGCCAGGCCCATCCCGATATCGAGCTGCGGCTCAATGTGTCGGCCACGATGGTCGATCTCAGCCGGCCCGACGTCGATTGCGGCATCCGCTTTGGCCTGGGCACATGGCCGGGGGTGACGGCCGAGCTGATCGGCGGCACATCCTATCAGCCGGTCTGCGCGCCGCCGGTGGCCCAGCGGCTCAAGAGTCTGGGCGACCTGGCGCAGGTGCCGGTGATCCAGGACGAGACCACCATGCTGAGCTGGGATGCCTGGCGGAGCGAAGTGGGGCTGGACCCGGCCATCAGGCTCAATGGCCCGATCTATTCGGATGCCTCGCTGGCCTTTGACGCGGCCATATCGGAACAGGGCGTGCTGATGGCCGCCGACATGATGAGCGCCGATACGGTGAGCGACGGGCGGCTGGTGCGGCCGTTCAAAAGACCGGTGGAGGGACCGCAGGGCTATTTCCTCGTCGTGGCCAAGGGGCGGCGGGAAAGCCACAAGCTGCGGGCCTTGCGGCAATGGCTGGCGGTGGAAGTGCCGGCCAGCGTCCACGGCTATTTGAGCCAGGGGCGGCGATGAGCGGCGGGGATAGCCAGCGGGCGGCGCGGCGGGGTAAGGAAAGCCATGGCAGATAGTTATCGGGCATGGCTGCGCGGCGCCCTCAAATGGCAGGATATTGCCGTCATCGACCTGCGGGACGAGGACGGCACCGGCAAGAAGCTGCAAAGCTGCGGGCTGAAAACGCTGGGCGAGATCGACAAGATCGACGGCCCCAGGCTGCTTGCCATCGAGGGCATGGGCATTGGCGTGATCAAGCGCGTGCGCGCCATCATCAAGAAATGCAAGGC
>CAXBHD010000326.1:0-3210 GCA_963975335.1 uncultured Devosia sp.
GATGTGGACCAGCCGCGCAATCTGGCCAAATCGGTGACGGTGGAATAGGGGCTAGCCCGCCCGGATCAGCGGGATCGCCAGGTCCTTGCGGAAGAGATAGAGCGCCGTGCGGGCGGCCTGGCCTGCCGGGCTGGTCAGCGCCGGATCGGCGGCCAGCAGCGCCTTGGCGTCGTCATGGGCGAAATCGAGCAGATGGCGGTGCACATCGGGCACGGCGAGGCGATAGCCCGGCATGCCGGACTGGCGCGTGCCCAGCACGTCGCCCTGGCCGCGCAGCTCAAGATCGCGCTCGGCAATGACAAAGCCGTCTTCGGTGGACTTGATGGTATCAAGCCGGGCCCTGGCGGTCTCGCTGAGATTGCCCTTGTAGAGCAAGAGGCAGGACGAGCGCGTCGAGCCGCGGCCGACGCGGCCGCGCAGCTGGTGCAGCTGGGCCAGGCCGAAACGCTCGGCATGCTCGATGATCATGATCGAGGCATTGGGCACGTCGACGCCGACCTCGATCACCGTCGTGGCGACCAGCAGCTTGAGTTCATTGGCGGCAAAGCGGCTCATCACCTCCTGCTTGGCTGCCGCGCTCATTCTGCCATGCACCAGGGCGACCTGATCGCCGAAGACCTTGTGCAGCTCGGCAAAGCGGTCCTCGGCGGCCATGACATCGAGATGCTCGCTTTCCTCCACCAGCGGACAGACCCAGAAGGCCTGGGCGCCATCATCGAGGCGGGCCTGCAGCCGGCTGACCACCCGGTCATAGTCGCCGATGGACAGGACCGCGGTATCAATCGGCTGGCGACCCTTGGGTTTCTCGCGCAGGATGCTGACCGCCATGTCGCCGAAATGGGTCAGCACCAGGGTGCGCGGAATCGGCGTGGCGGTCATGACCAGCAGGTCGGTATGGCGGCCCTTGCCGGAAAGGGCCAGCCGCTGGTGCACCCCGAAGCGATGCTGCTCGTCGACGACGGTGAGGCCCAGATTGTGGAACTCGACCCCGGACTGGAACAGCGCATGGGTGCCCACCACGATGTCGGTGCTGCCATCGGCAATGCCGGCCAGCTTGGTGCGGCGCTCGGCAGCGCCCATCTTGCCGGTGAGCAGTTCGCAGCCCAGCCCGGCGGCGTCACAGAGCGGCTTGAGGGTCTTGAAATGCTGGGCCGCCAGCAGTTCGGTGGGCGCCATCAGGGCAGACTGCGCGCCGCTCTCGACCAAGGCGGCCATGGCCATCAGCGCCACCACGGTCTTGCCGGCGCCGACATCGCCCTGCAGCAGCCGGGACATGCGATCGGGGGAGGCCAGGTCGGCGCGGATTTCCGCGACGGCCTGCTGCTGTCCCGCCGTGAGGGAAAAGGGTAACAGGCGGCTGACCTTTTCCGTCACCGCGCCGGTGAATATGCGGCTGATGCCGCGATCGGCAACCATGGTCGAGCGGATCAGCTGCAGGGTCAGCTGGCCGGCGAAATATTCATCATAGGCCAGGCGCTGCCGGGCAGGGGCCCAGAGCTGGGCCTCATCCGGATTGGCCGGCAAATGCACCATGCGCATGGCCGCGGCAAAACCGGGCCACTTGCGCTGCGCCATGGTGGCGGCATCGATCCATTCGGGAAGCTCGGGCACCTCCTCGACCACCTGGCGCACCAGCTTGGCCAGCGCCTTCGAGCTCAACCCCTGCGTCAGGGGATAGACCGGCTCGACCAGCGGCAGCGTGGCGAACTTTTCGGGTTCGACAATGTAGTCGGGATGGGTGATCTGCTTGTCGCCGTTGAAAAAGCCGATCGTGCCGGAGACGAAGCGCTGCTCGCCCAGGGGAAGCGCCTTTTCCACCCAGCCACCCTGGGCACGAAAGAATACCAGCTGCACCTCGCCGGTCTCGTCATGGGCAAAGACGCGATGGGGCACGTGCGGCTTGCCGCGCGGCGGCGGCTGGTGCCGGTCGATATGCAGCAGCAGGGTGACGATCTGGTTGAGATAGGCCTCGGCAATGCCGACCTGGCGGCGGCGATCGACCACGCCCGAGGGCATATGCATCAGGATATCGAGGGCAATGGCCTCCTGGCCATCGGGCGCGCCGAAAAACCGCGTCAGCAGCGCGGCAAGCTTGTCGCCCACACCCTTGATCGAGTGCAGCGAGGCAAAGAGCGGTGACAGGGACTCTGGGCGCGACAAACGGTGATTCTCCTTGCCGCGACGCTACAGTGCAGCGCTCGACGTTTGAAGGCTTGCCATTCGGGCGCGGCGGCTAAACCAGGCCCTGTTGCTTCTTCCATCTGCGCAGGCGGCTGCGGGCATTGGCATAGGGGGCGGCGGTATTGAACTGGATCATGCGGCCGAGCGTCCAGCGCTCGTACCAGGCCTGACCATAGAGCTCGGCGTCACTAAGTCCATCAATCAGCGCGACCATATCGGCCTGGTTCTGGTCCAGCTGCTGCAGGAGGTCGACATAGTCCAGGCCGGCATGATCGCGATAGAATTTCTGCGCCAAAGGCCCCAGTTCGTTCCATTTATACCCGGTTTCGGGGAAATCAACGGGGAGATCGGCCGCGCGTCGCTCCTGCCATTTGAGCACCAGCCTGCCCCAGCCGAGCAGATAGGCGGCCAGATCATGAACGCTGATCTGGCTGTCCCTGGCGTGGCCGTCCAGCGTCGCCTCCCGGCTGCGCTCGGCGGGTATGCTGGCGAATTCCCGCGCCAGCTGGCGATAGTTGCCCTTTACCGCGGACAGCAGTTCCGACTTGTTCTGGGGGATGGCCATGGTGTGTCTCGTCGCATTGCTGCGCGCCAGCCTAGCGCATGCTCGGCCTGGCGACATGATCGCGGTCAAATCCGGCAGGGCTGACAGGGCGGAATAATCCGCGTATGAGAGTGTCCAAATCGAGAACAGACTTGGGATCATGGTGCGTCAAATGACAGCCGGTGAAGACATTGCCATGCGCCGCAAGAAGCTGCGCTATCGTGCCTGGCATAGGGGTACGCGTGAAATGGACCTCGTTTTGGGGCCCTATGCGGATTCCCATACAGAGGCGATGGACGAGGCGGGCCTCGACCGGCTCGAGGCGCTGATGAGCGAGGAGGACCCGCCGCTGCTCACCTGGGTCATGGGTCAGGTGACGCCACCGGACCATATCGACCGGGAATTCCTCGCCGAGGTGATCGCCGACCATCACGCGCGTCTGGCCAAATGAACGAAATCTTGCCCCAGCGCCCCAGCCGGACCAT
>CAXBHD010000327.1:0-3172 GCA_963975335.1 uncultured Devosia sp.
AAGGCCTTGTTGGTGGATTCCAGCTTGAGGCGCTCGGTAATGTCGTCAAACACATAGATGACGCCGCCGGTCGAGCCGGCCGGGGCCGAAATCACCTTGATGGTGCGGCCGTCGGGCAGGTGCCAGGGCTCGTCCTCGAAGGGCTCGGTACGGCTATAGGCCTTGAGATGGGTATCGCGCCAGGTATGGTAATTGACCTGGGCGGGCAGCATGCCCTCGGTGCGCAGCTTGTCGAGAATGGCGCGCTCGTCGAGGCCCAGTGTCAGAAAGCCGCCGCTCAGATTCCACAGGTTGACATAGGCCTGGTTGAACTGGATCAGCTCGCGCCGGGCGTTAAAAATGGCGATCGGGGTGGCCAGGGTGTCGATGATGCCGCTGATATGGGCAATGGCGTCGGCGCCGGCAGTGGCGGCGGTCTGGTTCTCGATGGGGCGGAGCAGGCCGGCGCGGCCGCCGGTCACCGGAAATTCGATCAGCTCATAGGCGCCGTGGCGCTCCCAGGTCAGGGTCAGGGGGACCGGTTGGGTCGCCGCATCGCAGGCGCGCAGATGCGCCGCCAGCCGGGCCGGCTCGAGCAGCTCGGGCGGCGCCGTCTCGCTGCCCGGCTTGCCCAGGGCCTGGGCCAGCTCGAGATAGGCCTGGTTGGCATAGACCAGGCGGTCCTGGGCGTCGCGGGCGAAAGCAGGTTTGGTCAGGGTGGCCAGAATGGCGCGGACGCTGGACAGATCGCCGGTCGCGGCGGCGGCGACCAGCTTGGGCTCGGATCCCGGCTGCAGAAAAGCCGGGCGCAGCCGCATGGCGGCGCCGCCGCCAAGCACCCAGCCATTGGCGCGGATCACGCGTCCATCAAGGGTGGTGAGACTGACGGTGAAGGCATGGCCATAGACCCGCAGGTCTTCGGTCAGGCGCGCCAGCCGCTCGGCATCGGCGCCGGTCAGCCAGCTCTGGAAATTGAGGACGCTTTCGGGCTGCCGGCCGATGGGCAGCACGGCGGCGGCCTGGCCCAGCAGCTTGGGGGCGCTGTCACCGGCCCAGAGCACCGTCACTTCGCGGGTGCCCGACAGCAGGGCCTCATATTCATCGACCAGGGCGCGCAGGCCGGCGACCTGCTCGGCCGCCTTGCGACGGGCCAGCTTGCCATCGGCCAGGGTGGTGCGGATCACGGCCATGGCCAGCAGGGCAAAGGCGCCTGCACCGGCGGCGATGGCAAGAGGGGCGGCACCGGCGAAGCTTGCCGCCTGGGTGTCCTGCGCCAGAGCGGGAACCGCCGTGAGCAAGGTAAGTGGGGCTGTCGCGAGTAGTGCGAATCCCCAATGCTTCCGGAAGTGATCCGGCGCCATGCGCTGCCCTCTAGGTCAATTGATTTGGTTGCCAGCCGGCGCCGCAAAGAGCCGGTACGCAGTCACTACAACGGAAGGTCATACACGGCCCCGGAATCGGGCCTCGTCCTTCCGGATCGGCTGCGTGTCCCCCAGCCGCCGAATCACCTTGACCATAGCGGCACGGGGAATCGCCTAAAAGAGTCTTAATGCCCAAGCTTGCCTGGCAAACTATCGATATCGGGGCTTGACCGAAGAACGAAGCAGAAACTTCGAACCGGGCCGAAGGCAAAATCGCTCCGGTGGCGCGATTTTAGGTGAGAAGGCCATGAGAGCTGCGCTCGAATGGCAGGAACTCGGGCGATAAGTCGCTTTAGCAGCCCGACGCGGTGCGGACTGCGGCTGCAGGGCAAGAAGGGCCCGTCAAAAAAAGCGCCCGCAGCGCGAAGCTGCGGGCACCAGAAGGGCGGGTTTGCGGCGCCTAGTAGCGATATTCGCCGGATTTGAACGGGCCGGTCTGGCTGACGCCGATATAGTCGGCCTGGTCCTTGGTCAAAACGGTCAGCTTGGCGCCCAGCTTGGCCAGGTGCAGCTCGGCAACCTTTTCGTCGAGATGCTTGGGCAGGACATGCACCTTCTTTTCGAGGTTCTGGCCATTGGTCCAAAGCTCGATCTGCGCCAGGGTCTGGTTGGCGAAGGAGGCGCTCATGACAAAGCTGGGGTGACCGGTGGCATTGCCCAGATTGACCAGGCGGCCTTCGGACAGCAGGATCAGGCGGCTGCCATCGGGCTTTTCGATCAGGTCGACCTGGGGCTTCACATTGGTCCACTTGAAGTTGCGCAGGCCGAGCACGTCGATCTCATTGTCGAAATGGCCGATATTGCAGACAATGGCCATATCCTTGAGCTTGCGCATGTCTTCGACCATCAGCACGTCGCGGTTGCCGGTGGCGGTGACCACGATGTCGGCGCGATGGGCAGCCTCGGCCAGGGTCACGACCTCGAAGCCTTCCATGGCGGCCTGCAGGGCGCAGATCGGGTCTACTTCGGTGACCAGTACGCGGGCGCCGGCGCCGCGCAGCGATTCTGCCGAGCCCTTGCCCACATCGCCATAGCCGCAGACGATGGCGACCTTGCCGGCCAGCATGACGTCGGTGCCGCGACGGATGGCGTCGACCAGCGATTCACGGGTGCCGTACTTGTTGTCGAACTTGGACTTGGTGACCGAGTCATTGACGTTGATGGCGGGGAACGGCAGCTCGCCCTTGGCGTGCAGCTGATAGAGGCGCATCACGCCGGTCGTGGTCTCTTCGGACACGCCGCGAATGGCATCGCGGATCTTGGTGAAGAAGCCGGGCGACTTGGCCAGGCGCCGCTTGATGGTGGCAAAGAAGATTTCTTCTTCTTCATTGGTGGGCTTTTCGAGGAAGGCGGGGTCGATCTCGGCCTTGGCACCATTGAGGATATACATGGTGGCGTCGCCGCCATCGTCGAGGATCATGTTGGGCGTCGAACCCGGCCAGTCCATCATGCGATCGGTGAAGTCCCAATATTCTTCCAGCGTCTCGCCCTTGTGGGCAAAGACCGGAATGCCGGCGGCAGCGATGGCCGCGGCGGCGTGATCCTGGGTCGAGAAAATGTTGCAGCTGACCCAGCGCACTTCGGCGCCCAGCGCCACCAGCGTCTCGATGAGGACGGCGGTCTGGATGGTCATGTGCAGCGAACCGGCAATGCGGGCGCCCTTGAGCGGCTGAGCCGCAGCATATTCGGCGCGGATGGCCATCAGGCCGGGCATTTCGATCTCGGCGATGTCGAGTTCCTTGCGGCCACAGGCGGCAAGGGAAATATCCTTG
>CAXBHD010000328.1:0-3170 GCA_963975335.1 uncultured Devosia sp.
ATGAATACGTACCGAGCCATGGGCGCTCACCTTAATCACATCAGCATCGATTCGCAGAGCGCGCATGCGGCTCTACACAAAAGAAGAAGGGGATGTTGCCATCCCCTCCATCGTTTTGCCTTGCGGCAGTTAGTTGCTCGCCGGAGCAGCCGGCGTTGCAGACGGTGCCTCGGGCACCGGCAGATCGCTATTGCTCTGGGGCGCGGCGTCGGTTGCCGGAGCGGCGTCAGCAGGAGCCGTCTCGGCGGCAGGAGCCTGCGCCGGCACCGGCAAATCGCTTGGTGCATCACCCTGCAGGGCGTTGAGGGCATCCAGCACGCTTGCGGGCGCGGCCTCGCCTTCGGTGGTCACGGCGCGCTCAAGAATATCGGAGCTGCCGCGATCGAGCTCGCTCAGCACGGTCAGGCCAATGGCCGTCGCAAAAAACAGGGTTGCCAGAATAGCCGTGGTTCGCGTCAGCAGGTTTGCCGAGCCGCGGGCCGTCATCAGGCCGCCGCCGCCGCCACCGCCGCCAATGCCCAATGCGCCACCCTCGGAGCGCTGCAGCAGGATCACTGCAATCAGCGCGAGGACGATCAGCAAATAGGCAACAATCAGGACATTCGCCATCGTGTCTCAGTCTATTGGTCTGTCAAAAGATGGCGCGTCATACACGCCTCGCTCGGCAAATGCCAGAGGCCGGGCGGAATTTCCGTCCAGCCTTTGCGGTCCAGATCGGACGCCCAGGGCACTATACCGCCGAGATAATTGTGTAGAAGTCGCTTGCCAAGAGGCTGGCGCCGCCGACCAGCCCGCCATTGACGTTTTCCACCGCCAGGATTTCCCGGGCGTTCTGCGGCTTGAGCGAGCCACCATAGAGAATGCGCATGGTGGGGCCCTTTTCGGGGAAGCGGGCCGTCAGCTGCGCGCGAATGGCGCCATGCATGCTGGCAATGTCCTGGATGGTCGGGGTACGGCCGGTGCCGATAGCCCAGACCGGCTCATAGGCCACGATCACCTCGTGCTGGCTGGCGGCATCGGGAATGGAGGCGGCCAGCTGGGCGGCGACCACATTCTCGGCCTCGCCGCTGTCGCGCTGGGCTTCCAGCTCACCGACGCAAATGATGGGCTTGAGGCCGGCGCCAATGGCCGCCTCGGCCTTGGCGCGGACCTGCGCATCGGTTTCGCCATGGTCGGCGCGGCGCTCGGAATGGCCGACAATGACATATTGGGCGCCGGCATCGGCCAGCATGCCGGCCGAAATATCGCCGGTATGGGCGCCATGGCTTTCGGCATGGCAATCCTGGCCGCCGGCCTGAATGCCGGCTGTGGCGCCCTGATGCACCACATCGGAGAGGATGGTGGCAGGGGGGCAAATGACGACGATGGCGCGTGGCGCCTCGCCCGTGGTCAGCAGGCTGGCCAGGGCGGCCAGTTCCTCAAGCGAGCCGCGCAGGCCGTTCATTTTCCAATTGCCTGCGATCAGCGGCGAGATTGTCGTGGTCACTCTATGCTACTCCTGCCTCTTGCACCGGAACGGGCTTTGCCCTAACCCCGGCTGTCAATATGGATTACTAATGCCCAGCCGCGGTTGCGGTAAAGCGCCAGTCTCTGAACGGAACGTCTGAAATGCTCGATAGTTTGCGTGTTTTCGCGAAATCCTGGCCCGGCAAGATCCTTGGGGCGTTCCTGCTGGTGGGTGTAGCCGGATTCGGCATCAACAATGTCATCACCGATCTGGGCTCGAGCACGGTTGCCCGCGTGGGCGACGCCGAAATCAGCTCGCGGACCTTCCTGCGCGCCTATCAGGGGCAAATCAACCAGGTCGCCCAGCAGCTGGGCTCGCTGCCCACGGCAGAACAGGCCGTCAATCTGGGCATTCCATCCATGGTGCTGCAGAATCTGGCGCAGGATGCGGCGCTCGATCAGATGGCGGATAATTTTGGCCTGGGTGTCTCGGATCAGAAGCTGAGCGAGATGCTCCGCGCCGACCCCTCGTTCCAGGGGACACTGGGTACGTTTGATCCCAACAACTTCAGCCTGGTGCTGCGCCAGAGCGGGCTCACCGAGGCTGAATATTTTGAAGACCAGGGCAATGCGTCGCGGCGCGAGCAGTTGATTCTGAGCCTGTTCGGGGACACCAAGCTCACGGACACGGCCTCCCACCTGCTCAATCGCTATGTCGCCGACCAGCGCACCATCGACTATTTCGTGCTGGGCGAGACCAATATCGAAACGCCGGCCGAGCCGACCGAGGCCGAACTCGTGGCCTATCTGGCCGAGCACCAGGCGGAATTCCGCACGGTGGAGACCCGCAAGGTGCAGATGCTGCGGCTGTCCCCCGCCGATCTGGCCGCCGGCAAGACCTTTGACGATGCCGAGATTGCGGCCGAGTATAAGCGGAGCAAGGCCAGCCTCAGCAAGCCTGAACGCCGGACCATCCAGCAGGTCGTGCTGAACGAGCAGCAGGTTGCAGCCTTTGAGGCCGGCCTGGCGGCCGGCACACCCTTTGCCACCCTGGTTGCCGATAATGGCCTGACCCCCACCGATCTGGGCAATCTGGCGCAGAGCGACATCAATGATGCCAATCTCGGATCGACCGCTTTTGGCCTGGCCAATGGCGCCTTCGCCATTATCGAGGGCGTGGCCGGCAAACGGGCCGTGCATGTCTCGGCCATCGAGCCGGGCGGCGAGCCCAGCCTTGCCGAGGCTCGCGACCAGATCGTCGACCGGCTGGCGCGGGCGGAAGCCCGTACGGAAATCGCCGATGTGCAGGACCAGGTCGAGGAACTGCGCGCCGCCTTCCGGCCGCTGAGCGAAATTGCCGAACGTTTCGGGCTTGATCTCTACGAGGCCGATGTCAGCGCCAGTGGCGCCGAACTCAGCGTGCTGCCGGACCTGGCCCCCGACGATGTCGGGCGCATCAGCCAGGCCATCTTCCGGGCCGAGCAGGGCCAGCTGACAGCTGCCCTGCCCCTAGCCGGCAGCGGCAATCTCTATTTCGACCTGACCGCCGTCGAACCGGCCCGCGACCAGACCCTGGACGAGGTCCGCGATGCCGTGGCGGCCGAGCTGACGGCGCAGCGCATCAATGATGCTTTGGCGGCAGCCAGCGCCGATGCCGTGGCCCAGCTCGATGCGGGCACGCCCATTGCCGATGTGGCGGCCAGCTACAATGTGTTCCCCCAGCT
>CAXBHD010000329.1:0-3135 GCA_963975335.1 uncultured Devosia sp.
GCCTGTCGATCTTTCTGGTGGTCATGATGTATGCCGCCGCCAGCGTCGGCGAGGATACCGGCGGGGGCGGCGCCTTTCATTGGGCCATCGCCTTTGCCACCCCCTTCCGCATGCCCGAATTCTTCCTGCTTTCCGGCCTCTTCCTCGCCCAGGTTATCGACCGCCCCTGGCGCAGCTTTGCCGACCGGCGGGTCGTCCACTATCTCTATTTTTATGCCCTCTGGGCGCTGATCCACATCACCTTCAAGATCGGCCTGCTCGATACCAATCCGCTGGGCGCGGCCGAATACCTCGCCTGGGCCGTGGTCCAGCCCTATGGCGTGCTGTGGTTCATCTACCTGCTGGCCGTGGTCGGCGCCGTTACCAAGGCGCTGCATGGCCTGCGCCTGCCGGTCTGGGCCGTCTTCACCGGCGCCGCGCTGCTGCAGCTCGCCCCCATCGAGACCGGGCTCTACGCCATCGATCAGTTCGCCGCCTATTTCGTCTTCTTCTATGCCGGCTATGTCCTGGCGCCCGTCCTGTTCCGCCTCGCCGCCTGGGCGATGGACCACGCCCTGCTGGCCCTGGCCGGCCTTGCAGCCTGGGCGCTCGTCAATGCTGCCCTGGTCTTCTCGCCCGGCTTTGCCATGCACCCGGTCCATCCCGTCATGGGCTGGGCCGGTCTGCCCGGCATCCACCTGGTGCTGGCCCTTGTCGGCACGGCAGCGCTCTGCACCATCGCCGCCTTGCTCACCCGCCTGCCCGCCATGGACTGGCTGCGCTGGCTGGGCAGCAAGTCGCTGATCGTCTATGTCGCCTTCGTCCTGCCCATGGGCATTGCCCGCACCCTGCTGATCGCCATCGGCCTGCGCGAGCCGACGCTGCTGACCCTGCTCACCATGGCCGTCGCCATCGTCTCCCCACTGGTGCTCTACTGGCTGGTGCAGCGCACCGGTCTTGGCAAATTCCTGTTCGAGCGACCCCACTGGGCCCACCTGCCCGGCGCCAGCCGGCCCGCCGAACGGCTCTCGACCAGCCCGGCTGAGTGAGCGCCGCGGCACCCCGGCGAGAGCCGGGCCGGGATAGCCATGTTTCGGCCCTTGCCTTTTGCGCCAAGACTCACCAAAAGAACCTCGCAACGCCTGATATAGCGAGGATTAGCCGATGAAATCCGCCGTCATCGTCTTCCCTGGACTCAATCGTGACCGTGACATGATCGCCGCCCTGACCAAGGTCTCGGGCACGGCGCCTGCCATTGTCTGGCACCAGGATGCCGACCTGCCCGATGTCGACCTCATCGTTATCCCCGGCGGCTTTTCCTATGGCGATTATCTGCGCTGCGGCGCCATTGCCGCGCGCTCGCCCATCATGGACCGCGTGCGCGAGCGCGCCGAGGCCGGCGTCAAGGTGCTGGGCGTCTGCAACGGCTTCCAGATCCTGATCGAGGCGGGCCTGCTGCCCGGCGCGCTGATGCGCAATACCTCGCTCAAATTCGTCTGCCGCGAGGTCAAGCTCGAAGTCACCAACGCCGCTACCGATTTCACCCGGGGCTATAGCCAGGGGCAGATTATCCGCTGCCCGGTTGCCCATCATGATGGTAACTATTTTGCCGATTCAGCGACACTTGATCGACTGTCCGGTGAAGGCCAGATCGCCTTCCGCTATGCCGAGGGCACCAATCCCAATGGCTCGCTGCGCGACATTGCCGGCATCCTCAATACAAGCAAGAACGTGCTTGGCCTGATGCCGCACCCGGAAAATCTCATCGAGGCCGCCCATGGCGGCACCGATGGTCGCGCCCTGTTTGCCGGCCTGCTGGGCGTGGCGGCCTAGGGTGGAGAGCCGCAGGGCTCGCCGCACCCTTTCCGTCGCCGCACGGCCCGTCTGTTCTGGAGGTTGATCATGCATAGTGCCGAAAACCCAGCCAGAATCAGTATCTTGCTCTTCCCCGAGGTCGAAGAGCTCGACTTTGTCGGGCCCTGGGAAGTCTTCTCGGTTGCCAGGATTCTGGGCGCGCCGCTCGAGGTCGTCACCGTGGGCTGGCGCGATACCGCCATTACCTGCGCCCGCGGCCTCAAGGTCACCGCCGACCATGCCTTTGCCGACAGGCCCCGGGCCGATCTGGTTCTTATCCCCGGCGGCCGCGGCACCCGTATCCTGGCGCAAGACGATGATTTCAACGCCCAAATCCGCGAATACCTGGCCTCGGCCACCTGGCAGACCTCGGTCTGTACCGGTTCTGCCCTACTGGCCCGGGCCGGTTTCCTCGAGGGCCGTCGCGCCACCACCAACCGCAATGCCCTCGACTTCCTGCGCGCCCATGCGCCGCACACCTATATTCTGGACCAGCGTTTCGTCCATGACGGCAATGTCGTCACCAGCGCCGGCATTTCCGCCGGCATCGACATGGCGCTCTGGCTGGTCGGCCATCTCTTCGGCGAAGACCTCGGCCGCGCCACCCAGGAACATATGGAATATTTTCCAGAGCCCCCCTACGGAAAGCCTGCTTGATGACCATCCCCAATGACATCGTGATTACCCCTGAACTCGTCGCCGAGCATGGTCTAAAGCCCGACGAGTATCAGAAGATTCTCGATCTGATCGGGCGGGTACCAAGCTATACCGAGCTGGGGATTTTCTCGGCCATGTGGAACGAGCACTGCTCGTACAAGTCCTCCAAGAAATGGCTCAAGACCCTGCCCACCACCGGGCCGCGCGTCATCCAGGGCCCTGGCGAAAATGCCGGCGTGGTCGATATCGGCGACGGCCAGGCGATCGTCTTCAAGATGGAATCGCACAACCATCCCAGCTTCATCGAGCCCTATCAGGGCGCCGGCACCGGCATGGGCGGCATTCTGCGCGACGTCTTCACCATGGGCGCCCGTCCAGTCGCGGCCATGAATGCCCTGCGCTTCGGCGCCCCCGAGCACGACAAGACCCGTCACCTGGTCGCCGGCGTCGTTGCCGGCATTGGCGGCTATGCCAATGCCTTCGGCGTGCCCACAGTCGGTGGCGAAGTCGAGTTCGACGCCAGCTACAATGGCAATATCCTGGTCAATGCCTTTGCCGCCGGCCTCGCCGATTCTGACAAGATCTTCTTGTCCGAAGCCAAGGGCGTCGGCCTGCCTGTCGTTTATCTCGGCGCCAAGACCGGCC
>CAXBHD010000330.1:0-3135 GCA_963975335.1 uncultured Devosia sp.
ATCGAGCTCGAGCCGATTGCCGGCAGCCCCACCAAGCGCGCCTTCTCGGCCTTCCTCAAATGCTATGAGGATGGTTTCCTTGTCCGGACCACCGGCGACATCATCGCCATGAGCCCACCCCTGATCATTTCGGAATCCCAGATCGGCGCGCTGATCGATGGCGTCCGCACAGCCCTGCGGAGCATCGACTGATGAACACCATTGAAAACGCCGTCGCCGGCAAGCGCTATGTCTCGACCGGCCGTCGCGTGCCGGTCTTCAACCCGGCTACCGGCGAAGTCTCGGCCGAATTGCCGCTCTCGACCCTGAGCGAGCTCAATGAGGCGGTGGCCTCGGCCAAGGCCGCCCAGGTGGCCTGGGGCAATACCCCGCCCATGAAGCGCGCCCGCGTCATGTTCAAGTTCAAGGCGCTGCTCGACCAATATGCCGATGATCTGGCCCGCGAGATTTCCCGCGAACACGGCAAGGTGCATGACGACGCGCTGGGCGAAGTGGCCCGCGGCATCGACTGCGTCGATTTTGCCTGCGGCATTCCCCAGCTGCTCAAGGGCGAATTCTCCCGCAATGTCGGCCCCGGCATCGATTCCTATTCCGACCGCCAGCCGCTCGGCGTCGTGGCCGGCATTACCCCGTTCAACTTCCCGGCCATGGTGCCGATGTGGATGTATCCGGCCGCCATTGCCTGCGGCAATGCGTTTATCCTCAAGCCCTCCGAGCGCGATCCCAGCGCCTCCATGCTGGCCTGGAATCTCTTCATGGAAGCCGGCCTCCCCGAGGGCATTCTCAATGTCGTCCATGGCGACAAGGACATGGTCGACGGCATTCTCGACCATCCCGACATCAAGGCCGTCTCCTTTGTCGGCTCCACCCCGATCGCCGAATATGTCTACCAGAAGGGCACCAAGGCGGGTAAGCGCGTCCAGGCCCTGGGCGGCGCCAAGAACCATATGGTCATCCTGCCCGATGCCGATCTCGACCAGGTCGCCGATGCGCTGATGGGCGCCGGCTATGGCTCGGCCGGCGAGCGCTGCATGGCCATTTCCGTGGCCGTGCCGGTGGGCAAGGACACCGCCGACGCGCTGATCGCCAAGCTCAAGCCGCGCGTCGAAAGCCTCAAGATCGGCCCTTCCACCGACAAGGACGCCGAAATGGGTCCGGTCGTCACCGCCATGCATCGCGACAAGATCCTCGGCTATATCGATGCCGGCGTCGCCCAGGGCGCTGAGCTCGTGGTCGACGGCCGCGGCTTCACGCTGCAGGGCTATGAAGGCGGCTATTATGTCGGCGGCACCCTGTTTGACAATGTCACGCCCGACATGACCATCTACCGCGAAGAGATCTTCGGGCCCGTCCTCTCGGTGGTGCGCGCCGACAGCTATCAGGATGCGGTCGATCTGATCCATGGCCACGAATATGCCAATGGCACGGCCATCTTCACCCGCGACGGCGACGCCGCCCGTGAATTTGCCGACAAGATCGAGGTGGGCATGGTGGGCATCAATGTGCCGATCCCGGTGCCGGTGGCCTATCATTCCTTCGGCGGCTGGAAGCGCAGCCTCTTCGGCGATCACGCCATCTACGGCCCCGAAGGCGTCCACTTCTACACCCGCCTCAAAACCGTCACCACCCGCTGGCCGGCCGGCATCAAGGGCGGCGCCGAATTCAGCTTCCCGAGTGTGAAATAGACAATGGCGAGCGAACCGACCCCCCATCCGGGCACAGTGCCCACCTCTCCCCTGAGGGGAGAGGTCGACGCGCAGTGTCGGGTGAGGGGTTCAGTGTCTCGGGCACGCGCGCTGCGGCGCAATAGCACTGATACCGAACAGCGGCTGTGGCGAATGCTGCGCGGCCGACAGATGGCGGGACACAAATTTGTCCGTCAGTTCCCCATCGGCCCCTACTTTGCCGATATTGCCTGCCGTGAGGCGGCGCTGGTCATTGAGGCCGATGGCGGCCAGCATGCCGAAAACTGGCGGGATGAGCGGCGGACGGCCTACCTGAACGCCGAGGGCTACGGCGTGTTGCGATTCTGGAACAACGAGATTCTGACCAATATCGACGGGGTTTGGGAAGCCATCATGTCTGTTCTGACGCTGAACCCCTCACCCGCTTTGCTCCGGCCACCCTCTCCCCTCAGGGGAGAGGGGTCAGCGGCGCCCGCGCCGCTTCCACCAAGATCCGCAGCTTTCGGCTAACTGCCGACAAAACCAACGAGTAAGCCATGTCTGCCCCAGGAGAAAACCTTCGCATCAATGGTGATCGGCTCTGGGACAGCCTGATGGACATGGCCAGGATTGGCCCCGGCATTGCCGGGGGCAATAACCGCCAGACCCTGACCGACGAAGACGGCGAGGGCCGCCGCCTGTTCCAGCGCTGGTGCAGCGAGGCGGGGCTCACCATGGGCGTCGACCAGATGGGCACCATGTTCATGACCCGGCCGGGCACCGATCCCGATGCGCTGCCGGTCTATGTCGGCAGCCATCTCGATACCCAGCCCACCGGCGGCAAATATGACGGCGTCCTCGGCGTCCTGGCCGGGCTCGAACTGGTGCGCTCGATGAACGACCTCGGCATCAAGACCCGCCACCCCATCGTCGTCACCAACTGGGCCAATGAGGAGGGCGCCCGCTTTGCCCCCGCCATGCTGGCCTCGGGCGTCTTTGCCGGCATCCACACCCAGGAATACGCCTACGCGCGAAAAGACCAGGCAGGCCTCACCTATGGCGACGAACTCGCCCGCATCGGCTGGCGCGGCGAGGAAGAAGTGGGCGCCCGCAAGATGCATGCCTATTTCGAATATCACATCGAGCAGGGCCCGATCCTGGAGGCCGAGGACAAGCAGATCGGCGTCGTCACCCACGGCCAGGGCCTGTGGTGGCTAGAATTTACCCTGATCGGCAAGGAAGCCCATACCGGCTCCACCCCCATGGCCATGCGCGTCAATGCAGGGCTGGCCATGGCGCGGATTCTCGAAATGGTCCAGGCCGTCGCCATGGCGCACCAGCCCGGCGCCGTCGGCGGCGTCGGCCAGATGAAATTTGCCCCCAATTCGCGCAATGTGCTGCCCGGATCGGTGGTGTTCACCGTCGATATCCGCAGCCCCGATCTCGACAAGCTCACCAATATGCGCAGCCA
>CAXBHD010000331.1:0-3110 GCA_963975335.1 uncultured Devosia sp.
ATTGGCCAGTGTCAGGATACGGGGTGCCACTATCGGCCTCCAGTTCGTTTGCCGCTAACGTACTGTTTTAACGCCCAGATTCGTGAGCGTCAGCAGGACACCGCTCGGATCGGTGTCGCTAGGTGTTGATACCACGTTAAAGTCCCAGCGGGTAACCGTTTCCGCGATTTCCTCAACATGTTCCCGACCTTTATGCAGAATGGCCCTTGTCCGGGCGCCGAAGAAGGGCATCATCCATTCACAAAGCTGCGGCAGTGACGCCAGGGCACGGCAGGTAATCACGTCCGGTACCGGTGTTTCACGTGAATCAATCCTGTCAGAGCGCTGCCCTTCGACCGTCACCAGGAGATCGAGTTCCCGCGCAACCGTGCGCAGAAAGCTGACCTTGCGCCCATTGGGTTCAACCAGGGTGAAGTGTCGATTCGAACCCTTGAGCGCGATGGCCAGCGGCAGAGCCGGCAGGCCGCCGCCGCTGCCGATATCCAAGAAGGTTTGATCCGTGTCGCGGAGCAGTGCCAGCACCTGCAGGCTGTCGGCAAAATGCCGGGACCACACCGAATCCAGTGTTTCACGTGAAACAAGATTCTGCACGGCCTGCCATTTTGTCAGCAGGGCAGCATAGGATTCCAAATCCTTGCCCACAGCGTCCAAGGGTCGCACAAAGTGCCGCGCATAGGGCTCGATGACGGAATACGCACCCATTAACTTGCCCTGCGCAGATCGCCGCGACGGATAACCGCCAGCAGCAGTGTCACGGCAGCGGGTGTCATACCATCCACCGCCTGCGCCTGGGCTATGGTCTGTGGTCGAGCCTGCCCCAGCTTCTGCCGGAGCTCCATCGAGAGGCCTGGAATGGCCGCGTAATCAAGGCTTTCGGGAATGGCCTTTTGCTCGTCCCGCCTCACTGCGGCGATGTCGTCGCGCTGCCGTTCCAGATAGACCGCATATTGGGCGTCAACCGCCAACTGCTCCATCACCGGCGGGGCGATAGCGCCGATTTCCGGCCAGAGGCGCGCAATATCGGCGCTTGAGACATCCGGGTAGGACAGCAATTCGAAGGCCGAGCGCGGCTTGCCGTCCTCGTTGACCGCGATACCGGCCTTGCGGGCAGCATTGGGTGTTGTCGACAGGCCGGTGAGCATGACTCGGCCCCGGTCAAGCGCGCTCGATTTCTCGTGATAGAGTTGTTGGCGCGCCTCGCCTACCAATCCCCGCTCTATCCCCAGCGGCGTCAACCTTTGATCGGCATTGTCGGCGCGCAGGTGTAGGCGAAACTCGGCGCGGGAGGTAAACATGCGATAGGGCTCACTCACGCCGCGCGAGACGAGGTCATCGACCATGACGCCGAGATAGCTCTCGGTGCGGGACAGGATGAGCGGATCCTGCCCTGACGCTGCCAGGGCCGCATTGGCGCCCGCGAGCAGTCCCTGTGCGCCGGCCTCTTCATAGCCCGTCGTGCCATTGATCTGTCCGGCAAGATAAAGGCCAGGCTGGCGCTTGACCTCCAGCGTCGACCGCAATTCGCGGGGATCGACATAGTCATATTCAATCGCATAGCCCGGCCGGACGATGCTGACATTGTGCAGGCCCGGCATGGAGCGCAGAAACGTTTCCTGCACGTCGGCAGGCAGCGATGTCGACAAGCCATTGGGATAGATTGTCGTATCGTCCAGGCCTTCAGGCTCGAGAAAGATCTGGTGGCTGTCGCGGTCGGCGAAACGCACGACCTTGTCCTCGATCGACGGGCAGTAGCGCGGGCCGCGGCTGCTGATCTGGCCCGAATACATGGCCGAACGATGCAGATTGTCGGCGATGATGCGATGGGTTTCCGCCGTCGTGCGCGTGATATGGCAGCTGACCTGGCGGGTGGTGATCGCCATGGTCATGGCCGAGAAGGGCTCGGGCGGTGTATCGCCGGGCTGTTCTTCCAGGGCCGAGAAGTCGATCGTGCTGCCGTCAAGCCGCGCGGGCGTTCCCGTCTTCAACCGGCCCAGGGCTAGGCCCAGCGTTTCAAGACGGGTCGAGAGGCCGAGGACGGGTGCCTCCCCCATGCGTCCGGCGGGGGTGGTTTCTTCGCCGCGATGGATGAGGCCACGCAGGAAGGTGCCGGTGGTCAGGACCACCGCCTTGGTACCGAAGCGACGGCCATCAAGCAATCGAACTCCGGTCACCACGCCATCCGTAACCTCGATGTCGTCAACTTCCCCTTCGACAACCTCAAGATGCGGCTGGCTGGCAATGGCCTGCTGCATGGCCTGACGATAGAGCTTGCGATCAGCCTGGGCTCGCGGCCCGCGCACGGCCGGTCCCTTGCGGCGGTTGAGCACCCGAAACTGGATGCCGGCGGCATCGGCCACCTGACCCATCAGCCCATCCAGCGCATCAATCTCGCGTACCAGGTGACCTTTTCCCAGCCCGCCAATGGCCGGATTGCAGCTCATTTCGCCAATGGTGGCGAAGCGATGTGTTATCAGCGCCGTCGGTACCCCAAGCCGGGCCGATGCGGCCGCCGCTTCACAGCCTGCATGGCCGCCACCGACGACGATTACAGCATAGTCGCTCATGTCTTGTCTCCAGCCGGGGTCAATAGGCCAATGTTTCACGTGAATCAATTCGCCGGCGCGAGATCGGCTGCATCGGCCTCATGGCTGGAGGATGCGCCAGCAATGTTTCACGTGAATCATTTTCCGATGCAAAAACTCGTGAACAGGCGGTCCAGCACCCGCTCGGCGTCCATTGTGCCAATGAGGCGTTCAAGGGCATGCGAGGCCATGCGTAGGCTTTCGGCCGCCAACTCGGGTGCATCCAACTGCACAATAGCCGACGCAAGCGCTTCGCGCGCCGCTGCCAAGGCAAGGCGGTCTCGCTCCCTGCTGATCAGGGCCGGCTCACCGCCGACCAGCTTGGCGCCCAGCGACGCGATTGCGGCAATAAGCGCCTCAATGCCCAGTCCGGTCTTGGTCGACACGGATAGATCAACAGCGCTGACTCCGCCAGCCAGATCCGCCTTGGTGCCGATATGCAGGTCCGCGGTCGCGCGCAGCGGGTCGGCAATATCGTCAATATCGGGAGCACTGAGCCAGAGGGCAATGTCCGCCTGGCTGATGGCA
>CAXBHD010000332.1:0-3050 GCA_963975335.1 uncultured Devosia sp.
TCGAGCGCGCCGAAGGGCTCGTCCATCAGCAAGAGATCAGCATCAAAGCTCAGCGCCCGGGCGATGGAGGCGCGCTGCTGCATGCCGCCGGACAGCTGCCAGGGATATTTCTGCTCAAAGCCGGTCAGGTTGACCAGTTCCAGCGTGCGGGCAATGCGCGCGGTCTGCTCGGCCTGGGAATAGCCCATGATCTCAAGCGGCAGCGCGACATTCTTGGCAATGGTGCGCCAGGGATAGAGCGCCGGCGCCTGGAACACATAGCCATAGGCGCGATCCTTGCGCGCATTTTCGGGCGTCTGGCCATTGATGGTCAGGCTGCCCGAGGTGGGCTGTTCGAGATCGGCAATGGTGCGCAGAAAGGTGGTCTTGCCGCAGCCCGAGGGGCCGATGAAGGAGACGAATTCGCCCTTTTCTATGGTCAGATTGACGTCGCTAAGGGCAATGACATCGCCGTCGCCAGTGGGAAAGGTGAGGCCGAGATGCTGGGCGGCGACGACTGCTGTCATGTCAGGTCCATCAAACCCCACTGGCCGGAATGCCGGAGCGCTCCACCTTGCGCGGGGCGACCAGATCCTTCCACTGGCTCAGCGCCTGGTTGACCGGGTTCTTGGCCTCGCGCGCCACGAACTGGCCATGGCCGGGCTGGTGGCGCATCTCGTTTTCGACCACCGCAACCTGGCCGCGGGTCAGCACGAAGCGCGGCAGGCCGGTGACCTCGAAACCTTCGAACACATTATAGTCGATGGCCGACTGCTGGCTGGCCGCCGTGATGGTCTTGCTGCGCTTGGGATCCCAGACCACGAGATCGGCATCGGCGCCGACCAGGACGGCGCCCTTTTTGGGATAGAGGTTGAGGATCTTGGCAATATTGGTCGAGGTGACGGCAACGAATTCGTTCATGGTCAGCCTTCCGGTGGCAACGCCGCGGCTCCACAGCACGGCGAGACGATCCTCGAGCCCGCCGGTGCCATTGGGGATCTTGGAAAAGTCGCCAATGCCATTGCGCTTCTGTGCCGTGGTGAAGGCGCAATGATCGGTGGCGACCACCGAAAGCGAGCCGGACTGCAGGCCGGCCCAGAGCGAATCCTGGTGGCGCTTGTTGCGGAAGGGCGGCGACATCACGCGCCGTGCGGCATGGTCCCAATCGGGATGGGCATATTCGCTGTCGTCGAGCGTCAGATGCTGCACCAGCGGCTCGCCATAGACGCGCATGCCCTGCTGGCGGGCGCGGCGGATGGCTTCATGGGCCTGTTCGGAAGAGACATGGACGACATAGAGCGGCACGCCGGCCATGTCGGCGATCATGATGGCGCGATTGGTGGCCTCCCCCTCGACCTCGGGCGGGCGGGAATAGGCATGTCCTTCCGGCCCGTTATTGCCCTCGGCCAGCAGCTTGGCGGTCAAGGCGGCAACGACATCGCCGTTTTCGGCATGCACCAAAGGCAGCGCGCCGAGGTCGGCGCAGCGGGAAAAGGAGGCAAACATCTCATCGTCATTGACCATGAGCGCGCCCTTATAGGCCATGAAATGCTTGAAGCTGGTAATGCCGCGCTGGACCACATCATCCATTTCGCGCCAGACCTGCTCGCCCCACCAGGTAATGGCCATGTGGAAGCTGTAATCGGTGCTGGCCTTGCCGGCCTTGTTGTCCCACATGGAGAGCGCCTCGATCAGGCTCTGGCCGGGGCTGGGCAGGCAGAAATCGACCACCATGGTCGTGCCGCCCGACAAAGCCGCGCGGGTGCCGCTTTCGAAATCATCGGCCGAATAGGTGCCCATGAAGGGCATCTCCAAATGCGTATGCGGGTCAATCCCCCCCGGCATGATGTAGCAGCCGGTCGCGTCAAGGGTTTCGTCGTCACCCGAGAGGTTAGGCCCGATCTCGACGATGACATCGCCCTCGATCTTCACGTCGGCCTTGTAGGTGAGGTCGGCGGTGACGACGGTGCCGTTCTTGATGACTGTGCTCATGCTGGGTTCCCTGTAATTGCGCCGTCTCCGCGGCATATTCCGTCCGGTCCACACGCACCCCTCAGCGCTGTTGCGGACCATCATTATTTCATTCTCAAAGCGGCCAGCCGATAGCGGCCGCCGCGCCCCTCGACGCGGTCGTCAAAATTCCCCGGTAAACTGTTTGATAGTCTCAGGCCTCGACGAGATCGAGGCGTTTTTCGACATGCTCCAGCCGCTCATCGATACGATCGATACGGCGCGAACTGCTGGCATATTGCTGCTCCAGCAGGCCCAGCCGCTCTTTGACCTTAAGGTGATACTGCGAGTGCAGGGCAAGGACATCCTGCATGCGCTTAAGGGTTTCGTAGATGAGTTCGTTCGTAACCGTTGCGGACATCGCTCGACCTCTTGCCGCGGAAAGTATAGGCCCATCTGCCTCACTCGACAATCTCCGCGGTCTCGAGCACGGCGTGGAACAGGACGTCTGCCCCAGCGGCCGCCCAGTCGCGGGAAATCTCTTCGGCCTCGTTATGGCTGAGGCCGCCGACGCAGGGGCACATGATCATGGTGGAGGGCGCAAGCCGGTTCATCCAGCAGGCGTCGTGGCCGGCGCCGGAAATGATGTCCATATGGCTATAGCCGAGTTTTTCAGCGGCGGCGCGGACGCGGTTGACTAAAGTGGGATCAAAGGCCACGGGGTCAAAATGGCCGACCGCCTCCATGGCATAGCCGACACCGAGCTCGGCACAGATGGCCTGCGCCCTGGCCTCGATCTGGCCGCGCATGGAGGTCAGCTTGTCCAGACTCGGTGAGCGGATATCGACGGTAAAGACCACGGCGCCGGGCAGGACATTGCGCGAATTGGGCGAGAATTTCATCTGGCCGACGCCGCCGACGGCGCCGGGCTGATGGGCCATGGCGATATCCTGCACCGCCTCGATGATGCGGGCGGCGGCGAGGCCGGCATTGACGCGCATCAGCATGGGGGTGGAGCCGGTATGGGCTTCCTTGCCGGTCAGGGTGAATTCAAGCCACCACAGGCCCTGGCCATGGGTGACGACGCCGATCTGCTTGTCCTCGGCCTCCAGGATCGGGCC
>CAXBHD010000333.1:0-3024 GCA_963975335.1 uncultured Devosia sp.
GAGTCGGGCGAAAGTTTCCCCGTAAATTCACTGGTTAAAATTATGCTAACGAAGTTTGAGTCAAATCCGGGGCTTAGCCTGTGATCATTGACTTATCTGAGAAAAATGGCCTAACTTTGCCGCCAAGACGCGCTGCGAGACCGGCGCGTTTTTGATTTTTGTGGCGCTATTGTCACGCGCCTCTGTCTCGCTCGTCAACGCCCCCGATCTTCGGCCGGATTATTGAAAGGATTGCGACCCATGTCTGCGCTCTATGGCACCTATGCCCGCTCCGAACTCGCCTTTGAGCGGGGCGAAGGCATGCGCCTTTATGACCAGCACGGCCGCGCCTATCTCGATTTCCATTCCGGCATTGCTGTCAATGCCCTGGGCCATGGCGACCCACACCTTGTCAGCGCGCTCAAAAGCGCGGCCGACAAGGTGTGGCACACCTCCAATGTCTTCACCATTCCCGAGCAGGAGCGGCTGGGCCAGCGCCTGGTCGACGCCACCTTTGCGGATTCGGTCTTCTTCACTAATTCGGGTGCCGAGGCGCTCGAATGCGCCATCAAGACCGCGCGGCACTATTTCTGGGCCAAAGGCGAGATCGAGCGCACCGAAATCATTGCCTTTACCGGTGCCTTCCATGGCCGCACCCTGGGCACAATCGCCGCGGGCGGCAATCCGAGCTATCTCGAAGGCTTCGGCCAGCCTCTGCCCGGTTTCAAGCACACTGCGCCGGGCGACCTCGACGCGGTCAGGGCGCTGATCGGGCCGCAGACCTGCGGCGTGCTGATCGAAACCGTACAGGGCGAGGGTGGCGTCACCGCCATGTCTCCCGAATTCATGCAGGGCCTGCGCGCGCTCTGCGACGAACACGGCCTGCTGCTCATTCTCGATGAAGTCCAGTGCGGCTATGGCCGCTCGGGGCGCTTCTTCGCCTTTGAATGGAGCGGCATTACGCCCGACATCGTCGCCGTGGCCAAGGCCATTGGCGGGGGCTTCCCGCTCGGGGCGTGCCTGGCCAAGGGCGAGGTTGCTGCCTCGATGGTGCCGGGCACGCATGGCTCGACCTATGGCGGCAATCCGCTGGCCTGCGCCGTGGGCAATGCCGTGCTCGACCGGATCCTGGCGCCCGGCTTTATCGACCATGTCAATCAGATGGGCCAGAAACTGGCCTGGCACCTGCAGCAGCTGGCGCAGAAATATCCCGATTACGTGCTCGAGCTGCGTGGCAAGGGCCTGCTGGCCGGGATCAAGATCACGCCCCCGGTGCGCGACTTCGTGGCCCGGCTGCGCGACGATCACCAGATGCTGGCGGTCGGCGCGGGCGACAATGTGCTGCGCCTGATTCCGCCCCTGATCGTCACCGAGGCAGAGATCGAGGAAGCCGTTGCCAAGCTGGCGGCCGCCTTTGACGCCATCGAGGCCGAAACGGCCTCGGTCCCGGCTGTGGGATAGGCATCATGGTCTTCCCACAGGCACGACGTCGACGATGACCGCCGCCCTCCCGCATCGGGAGGCAAGGCAACGCCGCTGCCAGCAAGGCCAGCGGAACTATTCCCAGCGTCACTAAAGGAGCCCGGCCCATGACCTCGACCGGCACGCCACGCCATTTTCTCAATATCGACGACTTCGACTATGCCGAACTGCGGGGCATGCTCAACGCCGCCACCGCCCTCAAGACCCGTCTCAAGGCCGGCGACCGGCCCAAGCTGCTCGAGGACAAGGTCCTCGCCATGATCTTTGAGCGCCAGTCGACCCGCACCCGCGTCAGCTTCGATGTCGGCATGCGCCAGCTCGGCGGCGAGACCATCATGCTCTCGGGCAATGACATGCAGCTGGCGCGCGAGGAAACCCTGCTCGATACCGGCCGGGTGATGAGCCGCTATGTCGATGCCATCATGATCCGCATCCTCAGCCATGCCGATCTGGTGGAGCTGTCCGAAGGCTCGACCGTACCGGTGATCAATGGCCTGACGCGCCGCGCCCATCCCTGCCAGGTGATGGCCGATCTGATGACCTTCGAGGAACACCGTGGCCCGATCAAGGGCGCCAAGGTGGCCTGGGTCGGCGACAGCAATAATGTGCTGCATTCCTGGGTCAATGCGGCCGAACTGTTTGAATGCGAGCTGACCATTGCCGTGCCCGATGAGTATCACCCCGAAAAGGACCTGATGCTCGATATCGAAAAGGCCGGCAAATGGGTCAAGCTGATCGAGGACCCGCGCGAGGCGGTGGAAAAGGCCGACCTCGTCGTCACCGACACCTGGGTCTCGATGGGTGACACCGATGCCGCCGAACGGCGCCGGGTCTTGAAACCCTACCAGGTCAACACCAGTTTGATGGGCTTGGCGGCCAAGGACGCCCTGTTCATGCACTGCCTGCCCGCCCATCGCGGCGACGAGGTGACCGACGAGGTGATCGATGGTCCCCAGTCGGTAGTGTTTGACGAGGCCGAGAACCGCCTGCATGCCCAAAAAGCCATCCTGTGCTGGGCCTTCGGGGTCAACGTCAACTAGACTGCGCGAGCGGCGTTGCCTGTGATAGAATTATGGCGTCACTCCTGCAGCAGTGGGAGTGACGCTATGGTTTTGTCGGGTGCCCGAAGGATCGGCTCACTCAAAGCCAGCGGACCAAAAATGACGGATACGACGCCTATGACCGACAATCTGATGACTGCCCTGGGGCTGGACCGGCCGGAAAGCGGCGACGATGCGGTCGTGCCGTTCACCCTGGACAAGCTCGATACCCGCGGCCGCAGCGTTCGGCTGGGCGACGCGCTCGACACCATTCTCACCCGCCACGCCTATCCCGCGCCGGTCGCCCGCCTGCTGGGCGAAGCGGTGGTGCTGGCTGCCCTGATCGGCTCCTCGCTCAAATTCGAGGGCAAGTTCATCATGCAGACCCAGACCGATGGTCCGGTCAACCTGATCGTGGTCGACTTTGACGCCCCCGACGGGCTGCGCGGCTATGCCCGCTTTGACCGCGAGCTGCTGGTCAAGGCGGCCGAAGAGGGGCGCACCCGGCCGGCCGACCTGCTGG
>CAXBHD010000334.1:0-3021 GCA_963975335.1 uncultured Devosia sp.
GGCCGACGAGCCGGTGAGCATGGTCGATGCCAGCCTGCGCATGAGCATTGTCAATCTGCTGCGCGACCTGCGCGACAGCCTGGGCGTGTCGGTGATCTACATCACCCACGACCTGGCGACGGCCTATTACATTTCCAACCGGCTGATCATCATGCAGCGCGGGCGGATCGTGGAAATGGGCGATGCGCGCACCGTGCTGGACAATCCCGAACATCCCTATTCGCGGCTGCTCAAGGCCAGCGTGCTGAGCACCGAGGATGCCGGGGCCGGCAAGCTGGCCACCGATCCGGGCATGGTCAAGCTGGCGGGGGACCTGGTGGGACGGCCCGGGCGGCTGGTGGATCGGGCCGATGGCCGGATGGTGAGGGTTTACGGCTGATGAGTGCACCCATCTATCGCGATCCGGTTGCCGATGGGGCGGCCGACCCCACCGTCATCCGCAAGCAGGGCACGAATGAGTGGTGGATGTTCTACACCAATCGGCAGCCAGCGGCGGCGGGGCCGAATTTCACCTGGATCCATGGCTCGCCGATCGGCGTGGCGGTCAGCACCGATGATGGCGCGAGCTGGCACTATCGCGGCACGGTCAAGGGGCTGGATGCGCCGGGCGACGTCGTGGGCGGCAATACCCACTGGGCGCCCGAGGTGATCTTTGCCGAAGGGCAATATCACATGTGGCTGAGCTATATCAAAGGCGTGCCGGACAACTGGCCTGGCGTGGCACGTACCATCACCCATTTCACCAGCCCGGACCTCGAGAACTGGACACGGATCGGGCCGCTGGCGCTGAACGGCCCCCGGGTAATCGACGCCTGCGTGTTCAAGTGCCCCGATGGGCTGTGGCGCCTGTGGTACAAGGACGAGGATGCCGGATCGAGCACCTGGAGCGCGGTCAGTACGGATCTATATTCCTGGAGGCTTGAAGGACTGGTCTTGCCCGGATCGCCAGATGGACCGCCGCATGAGGGGCCCAATGTCTTCGTGCTTGGCGGATGGCACTGGCTGATTGTGGATGAGTGGCGGGGCCAGGGCGTCTATCGCTCGCGGGATGCGGTGAACTGGGACCGACAGGGGCTGATCGGCGAGCAGCCCGGGGTGGCGCCGGATGACCGGCGCTTCATGCGACATGCCGATGTGGTGGTGGCCGGCGACCATGGGGCGCTCTACTACTTCACCCACCCGCAATGGGATGAAATCGGCCAGCCCAAGGGGCCGCCGGATGTGGCAGCGCGCCAGACCGCCGTGCATCACGGGCGGCTGACAGTGGTCGATGATGTGCTGGTCTTCGAGCGGGACGTGGCGGCGGATATGCCGCTGCTGCAGCCCTAGCCGGCACCGCCATCGCGGGAGAGAGGCGCAGAGCGTTCCAGCAGGATCGCGGCATGATCCTTGTAGGTGGTGCGGGCATATTCGGTGTAGCCGACCCGTATGGCCAGCTTGAGCGATGCGGCATTGTCCGGATCGATCAGGCAGACGGTGCGGGGCATGGTCTGATCGGCCCAGGCGAGGACGGCGCCCAGGGCTTCGCTGGCGAGGCCCCTGCCCTGGTATTGCGGCAGCAGCACCCAGCCGGCCTCAGGCGTGTCGCCGATGGCAGGCGCGATGTCGCGATGGAAATCGGCGAGACCGCATTCGCCGATGACGGCATGGGTCTGCCGATCGGTGACGACGAAATAGCCATAGCCGAGCAGGCTCCAATGGCCCGCATAGCGCAGCAGACGGGACCAGACCTCATCGGGTGTCGCAGGCCGCCCGCCAATGAAGCGGGTGACGTCGGGATCGGCCCAAAGGGTGCAGCAGGCGGGGAAATCGGCCAGTGCGTGGGGGCGGAGGATGAGGCGGTCGGTGGTGAGGCTTGGGGGCATGAGCATCTCGTGGGCGAGACTTCTGGCGGCGGGGGCATCCGCCCCGCGCCGAGCCGATTGCCAGATCCTGGGATGGACCCCGGCGCAAGGCCGGGGTGATAGTGCGCGTATAGAAAGTTTAGCGCGGACCGGGAACTAGCCCGCTGCGACCGCCATGCGGGGCATGTCGGAGAGGATTTCGGCCTTGCCATTGCGGATGATGACAATTTCCTCGAGGCGCAGGCCGAAGCGGCCCTGCAGATAGATGCCGGGCTCGATGGAGAAGACCATGCCTTCCTCGAGCACGGTGTCCGAGCTGGCGGTGATATAGGGCGTCTCGTGGATGTCGATGCCCAGGCCATGGCCGGTGCGGTGCAGGAAATTGGGGCCGTAGCCGGCGGCGGTGATGACATCGCGGGCCGCCTTGTCGACGGCACTGGCGGGAGCGCCGGGCACCGAGGCGGCGATGGCGGCCTCGACGGCCCGGTCAAGAATGGAGTGGATCTGGCCAAATCCCTCGGGGGCGGCGCCGAGATAGCCGACGCGGGTCATATCCGAAGGGTAACCACCGATGCGGGCGCCGGTATCGATCAGCACGGCATCATCGGGCTTGAGCGGGGTATCGCCGGTATGGTGATGCGGGAAGGCGCCATTGGGGCCGAAGCAGACGCTGGTGAATTCGGGCGTGGCGCCATTGGCCTTGTAGAAATCGCGGATGACGCCGGCGACTTCGCGCTCGGTTATGCCGGGGCGCAAAGCGGCAAAGCCGGCCGCCATGGCGGCGTCGTTGAGCACGGCACTGGCCTTGAGGGCGCGGTATTCGGCATCGTCCTTGCGCGAGCGCAGGTAACCGACCGTGTCATTGGTGAAGCGGCGGCTGGCGCCAGGCAGCGTATCGAGGACGAGCAGGGCGAAGTCGGCGCGCATGGTTTCGTCAAGCACGATGGATGGCGCATTGCGGTCAATGCCGGTGGCGGTCAAGAGCGCATCGAGCGCGGCGGCGGGACCATCGGCATCGGCCCAGGGGAAAAAGGGCAGATCGGTGTGCTGGCGGGCGCTGTCGACATTGAGAGCGGGCATGAGGAAGCCGGCAAAGCTCGGCGAGACCATCAGCATGACCGGGCGCTCGTCGCCATGCGGGGCCAGATCGGCCAGATAGAGCATATGGCTCGACGGG
>CAXBHD010000335.1:0-2997 GCA_963975335.1 uncultured Devosia sp.
AAAGGTCAACCGCCCTTTCGAAGCTTGGACATGTGGGTTTGGATCGTGGCGCCGCGGCAAAAACCCCGTCGCCGACCAGCAGGGCTGATCACCGTGGGCCGCTCTATAGCCCAGCCATCCGGCCTTGTCCACCGAGTCGTGGAGAAAAACCGTCATAGAGTGAGCCAAAGCTTGCCTGATCCGGCCGCAGCATAAACAGTCCGGGCGATGATTTGCGCAAGGAGAAGGCCAGATGAGCCGCACGCTGATACTGCTGCCAGGGCTGAACTGCGACGCACGGCTGTGGCGCGATGTCATGGCGGGGCTGGATCAGGACACAAGGCCCATAGTAGCCGATCTGGGCGGGGAGCGTTCCATTGCCGGCATGGCGCGCGCGGCACTGGCCGTGGCGCCGCAGCGGTTCAGCCTGGCGGGACTGTCGATGGGCGGCTATGTGGCGCTCGAGATCATGCGGCAGGCGCCCGAGCGGGTGACGCATCTGGCGCTGCTCGACACTTCGGCCCGGCCCGATGACGACGCCCGCAAGGAAACGCGGCGCGCCGGCATGGCTGCCGCGGCGGAAGGCAAGTTTGGCCTGGTGGTCCGGGCCATGCAGGCGGGTCTGCTGGCGCCAGAACACCTCAATACGCCGCTGGCGGACGACGTGGTGGCCATGGCCGAGCGGTGCGGCCCCGAGGCCTATGGGCGGCACCAGCAGGCGATCATGGATCGCGTGGATTCGCGGCCCTGGCTGGGCGCCATTGCGGTGCCTACCCTGATCGGGGTGGGGGCGCTCGATGCGCTGACGCCGCCGGCTTTGGCCGAGGAAATGGCGGCGGCCATTCGCGGGGCGGAACTGGCGGTGTTTGCCGGCGCCGGGCATATGTCGACCATGGAAAACCCGACTGCCGTGGTGGCAGAATTGCAGACCTGGCTGGCGCGCTGAGCCCGTCAGCGGCGGCGGGTAATGGTATTGATATGGCCCATCTTGCGGCCGGGCCGGGCTTCGGCCTTGCCGTAAAGATGGGGCTGGCTATTGCCGTCAAGGCCGGAAGGGACGCGGTCGACATCGGCGCCGATGAGGTTTTCCATCACCACGTCCGCCATGCGGGCGGGATCGCCGAGCGGCCAGCCCAGCACGGCGCGGATATGCTGCTCGAACTGGTCGGTGAGGCAGACCGCCTCGGTCCAGTGGCCGGAATTATGCACGCGCGGGGCAATCTCGTTGACGACCAGGGTCGGGCGCTCGCCGGGCAGCACGAAGAATTCGACGCCCAACACGCCGACATAGTCGAGCGCCACCACGATCACCTTGGCCAGCATGGCGGCGTGCTTTTCAACACCCGGCGGGATGTCGGCCGGCACGGTGCTGGTATGCAGGATATGGTGGGTATGGACATTCTCGGCGGCGTCGAAGCTGCGCACTTCGCCACTGGCATTGCGGGCCACGACAACGGAGATTTCCTTGTCGAAGGGCACAAAGGCCTCAAGCACCAGGGGCTTGGGCTCAAGCGCAGCGAAGGCAGCAGCGGCCTCGGCGCGATCGCGCAGCACGCGCTGACCCTTGCCGTCATAGCCGAGCCGGGTGGTCTTGAGCACGGCGGGCAGGCCGAGGGCATGGATGGCGGCATCGAGCTCGGCCAGGCTGGTTACCGCGCGATAGTCGGCGACCGGGATGTTCTTGCTGGCGAGGAAGGCCTTTTCGGCCAGGCGATCCTGGGAAATGGCCAGGGCATTGGCGCCCGGGCGCAGGGGCTTGCGCGACGCCAGGAATTCAGCGGTGGCGGCGGGGACGTTCTCGAATTCATAGGTGATGACGTCGACGGCATCGGCAAAGGCGGCGAGTGCGGCGATATCGTCATAGGCCGCAACGGTCCTGTGCGGGGTGACCTCGAAGGCCGGGCTATGCGGATCGGGGCAGAAGATATGGGTGCGCATGCCCAGGCGGCTGGCGGCGAGCGAGAGCATGCGGCCCAGCTGACCGCCGCCGAGAATGCCGATCATGCTGCCGGCAGGCAGCGGGGTCGTATCGTGGGACACAGCTTACTCGGTATCGACGGGAAAGAGCGGAATGGCGGCGGTCTGGCGGGCGCGATAGGCGTCAAGGCGATCGGCCAGGTCCTCATCGGACAATGCCAGCACGGCGGCGGCGAGGAGGGCGGCATTGATGGCGCCCGGCTCGCCGATGGCGAGGGTGCCCACCGGAATGCCGCCGGGCATCTGGACGATGGAGAGCAGGCTGTCCTGGCCATTGAGGGCCTTGGAGCGCACCGGCACGCCAAAGACGGGCAGCGGGGTCATGGCGGCGATCATGCCGGGCAGATGGGCGGCGCCGCCGGCGCCGGCAATGATGATCTTGAAGCCTTCACTGCGCGCCGTGCTGGCGAAATCAACCAGGCGTTCGGGGGTGCGGTGGGCCGAGATGATGAGCGCCTCATATTCGACTTCGAGGGTCTCGAGGGTTTCGGCGGCGAGCCGCATAGTGGGCCAGTCCGACTGGCTGCCCATGACGATGGCGATGGGTGGTTTGGTGAGCACGGCCGATTCCCCTATCGGTCTCAAGCAAAGCGCGGAACTAGCCCAATTGTCGCCACACATCAAGCCGTGGCGCCGTTCAGGCGATGATGTCTGGCAACAGAATATTCTCGAGTTCGACGATGCGATCCTTGAGCGCCAGCTTGCGCTTTTTCAGCCGCTGAATGAGCATGCGATCGGCCACATGGGACTGGGTCAGCGTATCGATAGCAGCGTTGAGATCGCTGTGTTCCTGGCGTTTCGTGGCCAGTTCAAGCCCATATTGAGCTTCTTCTTCCTTGGTGAGCGACAACATCAATTCGAGCGCACCCCAACGCCATAAGACATACCCTTGGTTAACCGATCGACGGACGATTTGCACATGTTTTCCGATTGGCGCAGGAAGACAGTCGACATTGCGTGAATTTTTTGTGACGATCACTTGTCCACAGAGGCTTTCAAGGAGTTGTCATGACGACTGAAGGGCATATCGCGGCGCTCGAA
>CAXBHD010000336.1:0-2983 GCA_963975335.1 uncultured Devosia sp.
GTCTCGGGTCTTTTCGCGCCAATGTGAAGGGTCTGCAAGCCAGTTTTTGCGGTTGGCGACAAAGGTCCATGTGCGGATCTGCTTGATCCGGTTGCTCAAAGTGTCGATGTCGCCACTGGCATTGTCGCAAAAGCGGACCTGCTCGGCAATCCAGTCTGCGTCCACCTTGCCGCGCCTGACCAGGTCGGCATAAATACGGGTGACGATTTCACCGTGATTGGCGGGTGAAATGCCCTGATAATCAGGGATTTGGCAGCATTCCCACAAAAGTCGGGCGCCATCGAGGCCGCGCGCCAATTTGCCCGCCTCATTGCGCGCCACAAATTCGAGCGCGCGCTGGTCGGTGGCGATCGGCACGCGGGTCAGCATGCGGTTCTCGGAGGACATTTCCAGGCTGTTGAGCAAAGCGGGAATGGATGAATAATCCAGCCGGTTGTTGCGCCATTGCAGCACTTTGATGGGCTCGAAATCGTGGGTTTCGAGCGCGATCACCATTTCCTCGTCGAATCCCTCGGTGCCGGCAGTGACGCCAAAGGTGCCATTGCGGGCATGACGACCGGCCCGGCCGGCGATCTGGCCGAGCTCGGCGGGGGTCAGCGGGCGGCTGGTGCGACCGTCAAACTTGCTGTCATCGGCAAAGGCAACGTGGTGGATGTCGAGGTTGAGCCCCATGCCGATGGCGTCGGTGGCGACCAGGAAATCGACATCGCCATTCTGATAGAGCTCGACCTGGGCATTGCGGGTGCGCGGGCTGAGCGCGCCCATCACCACCGCCGCGCCGCCGCGCTCGCGCCGGATCAGCTCGGCAATGGCGTAAACCTGGCGGCCGGAAAAGGCGACAATGGCCGAGCGGGGCGGCTGGCGGGAAATCTTCTTGGAGCCGGCATAGACCAGATGGCTGAAACGCGGCCGGTCGATGATCTGGGCATCGGGCAGCAGCCGGCGGATCACCGGCTCCATGGTGGCGGCACCCAGCAGCAGCGTCTCATGCATGCCGCGGGCGTGCAGGATGCGGTCGGTAAAGACATGGCCGCGGTCGAAGTCGGTGGCGGTCTGGATCTCGTCGATGGCCAGGCAATCGACGCGGATATCGGTGGGCATGGCTTCCACCGTGCAGACCCAGTAGCGCGGCTTGGCCGGCACGATGCGCTCTTCGCCGGTGATCAGCGCCACGGCCTGTTCGCCGACCCGCTCGACGCAGCGCTGATAGACCTCGCGCGCCAGCAAACGCAGGGGCAGGCCGATCATCCCGGTGGGATGGGCCAGCATGCGCTCGATGGCAAAATAGGTCTTGCCGGTATTGGTCGGGCCAAGGATCGCCTTGACGGATTGGGCGGGCGCAAAGGTCATTTCGGCCCAATGTAGGATGTCCGCACGACAGTTGCGAGTGGGCAGCGCCATTGTCCCAAGAAAGGACAGTCATTGCGACCTTTTTGCCATGCGCTTAAGGCCAGGAACAGGAGGCGAACGAAACAGAACCGAATCGGCGTGTCCGGCAGAATCCCGGTTCGTTCACGGCTAGGTCTGGTGGGTTGTCCCCAGGGACAGGCACAAGCGGGTTCATGACAGCGTCATGGACGCCGCCAGCGCCACAAATCCGTTCAGCTTGCTTGCCAAAGGGTTAATTTCGGGCCGATGGCGCCGATTGTGACGAAAAGCTTAACGGCGCGGTCGCGCATTATTTTGCGCCATTGGGATTTGCCGGCCCGACCGGCCTGGGATGTCGCGGCGCAAATTGAGGATAAAGCGCGTTGACCGTCCTGTTCCGGGACAGACCCTGCCCTGGCATCAGCGCGCCGGCGCGGCGAGAAGCGCTTTGCCAAGCCCGATCGGTTTGACTATGGTCCGCGCGGTTTTTCAGCCCAGAAATGGCATCATGTCAGACGATATTGCACCCATCCCGCAGCCCGGCATTCTCGACATTGCCGCCTATCTGCCCGGCAAGTCCGGCGCGGCGGGCAGCAAGGCGGTCAAGCTATCGGCCAATGAATCGCCCTTGGGCGCCAGCCCAAGGGCGGTCGAGGCCTTCCGCGCCGCTGCCGAACAGCTCGAAATCTATCCCGAAGGCACCTCGCGGGTGCTGCGCACGGCCCTGGCCGAGGTGCATGGCCTCGATGCCGAGCGCATCGTCTGCGGCAATGGTTCGGATGACCTGCTCCACCTGATCGCCCAGTGCTATCTGGGCGAAGGCGATGAGGCGGTGATGAACCGCTATGGCTTTTCGGTCTATCCGATCATCACCAAGGCGGCCGGTGCCAGCATCGTCATGGTCGACGAGGTCGATTATACCGCCGATGTCGATGCGCTGCTGGCGGCGGTGACGCCGCGCACCAAGATCGTCTGGCTGGCCAATCCGAACAATCCCACCGGCACCTATCTCAGCGATGCCGAGGTGCGCCGGCTGCATGCCGGCCTGCGCCCGGACATCCTGCTGGTCATCGACAATGCCTATGCCGAATATGTCACGGCCGAGGATTTCGCGGTCGGGCAGGATCTGGTGGCCGAGACAAAAAATGTCGTCATGGTGCGCACCTTTTCCAAGATGGGGCTGGCAGCCGCCCGTATCGGCTGGCTGGTGGGTTCGCCCGAGCTGGTGGATGTGCTCAATCGGGTGCGCGGCCCGTTCAATGTCAATCTGCCGGGCCAGCTGGCCGCCGCCGCGGCAACGCGCGACACCGAATTCACTGCAAGGCTCAAGGCGCATAATGCGCAGTGGCGCGCGTGGATTACCGAGGAACTCGATTCCAACCATATCCATGTCGTGCCCAGCCAGGGCAATTTCGTCATGCTGCTGTTTCCCGATGCCGAGCATGCCCGCATGGCCTTTGATGCCCTGATGCAGCGTGGGCTGATCGTGCGCGAGATCGGCGGTTCCTATGGCATCGACAACGGGTTGCGCATTTCCATCGGCTCCGAACAGGCGATGCGCGGCGTCGTCGGCATCCTCAAGGCATTGGTCCACACCGCATGAGTGTTCATTTTC
>CAXBHD010000337.1:0-2962 GCA_963975335.1 uncultured Devosia sp.
GCTGGGCTTTATGGCGATTGGCTTCGCCCTTGTCTATCGCGTGATGCGCGATGCGCCGCCGCCCGTGCTGGTCGAGGCGGTTTCCCTGCCGGCCGGAGCCCAGATTGTCTCGGCGCTGGTGAACGAAGGGACCATCAACGTCACCCATACCAGCAATGGACTGACCACCCTGTCGCTATTCGATCAGCAGACGGGTGAACTGATCCAGAGCATCGCCATCCAGTAGGGATCGCCCATCCCGGGCCGGCCCTAGCGGCCCTGGATTTCCCGCAGCGCGGCCATCCGGTCGGACACCGAGCCGCGGCGGCTCGCCGGCGTCGGGTCGATCGGCAAGGCGTCGCCGCCGTCATCGGCAAACCGCTGTACGCGATCAAACAGGCTTTCTTCGGGATTGGGCGCCACCGGCGTGTCGGTATCGACGGCATAGACCAGGCGGCTCACGCTGGCGGCAATATCATTGAGCTTTTCGCGCAGATAGGCCTCTTCGATCCGCTCATCGTCCCAATCGGCCATGATGGAGGATTCCACGCCGAGCACCTTTTTGCGCAGGGTCTCGACCTCGGCCTCCAGAGCCAGCTTGTCAGCCAGCAACTGCTCGGCCCGGCCCGAGGCCTTGTCGACCAGTTGATGACTCTCCGCCAGAATGGCATTGAGCCGGCTTTCCGCACTGGCCATGCGCGCCTCGGCCGCAACCAGCCCCTCGGTTTCGCTGGCCTTGTCGTCATCGCGTGCCGCCAGAGCCGCGCGCATCTGCGCAATGGCGGCATTGGTCTCGACGCTGCGCCGATCCGAGGTTTCGAGCCGGCTCAGCAGACCCCGCGCCTGCTCTTCCAGAAAGTCCGCGCGCTTCTGCTCGATGCGCAGCGCTGTCCGCAACCGCTCGCTCTCGGTATCCGCTGCGGGGCCTGCAGGATCGCCCAGGGCGCTGCTGCCGCCCTGCGCGCGCTGCACTGACTGCCGCAGATCATCGAGTTCACCCCCGCGCTGCGCCAGGTCGCGCTCGCGCATCCGCAGCCGCTGGGTCAGGTCAGTCGCCTCGCGCTCCAGCTCGGTCACCCGGCTGCGCAGGGCCTCGCCCCGGCTTTCGAGCTCGGCGATGATTTCCAGATTCTTGTCGCGCTCGGTCTTGAGCAGCACCAGTTCGTTGCGCTTCTGGTTGACGTCGCCCAGCTGTTCGGCAAGCCGCTTGCGCAATGTCTCCACATTGATTTCGAGCCGGCGTGTCGACAGGGCGAATTCGGCCCGCAGCTGGTCCTTGTCGGCGCGGAATTCGGCCATGGTAATGGGGGTCGCGGCCTCGATGCGCCGCTTGGTCAGGCGCACCGCGCGCTTCCACACGGCCGGCAGCATGATCAGCGCAATCAGGCTCGCCACCAGCAGGCCCAGCGCAAAATACATGACATTCTCGATGAGCATCGGCCGAACTCCGAAACCAGGGGTTGGACCTGTCTGGGTCGCCCCGTTCTGCCAGCTATGGCGTGCTGCCGCCATCTTCGCCAGTGATTAACCCTAACGCGGATGGCCGTCGCCGTCACGACAATGCCGGAGCTTTGGGCCCCGGCACGCAAAAAAGTTACCGGCGGCTGTTAATGGCCTAGAAGGGGTTCCAGGTGGGCTCATTGGTGAATTTGAGGTAACCCAGATTGATCCCCAGCCGCGCCCCCACGCCGGAGCGGATGGGCACCATGACCACATTGTCGCGCTTCAGCACGGTCATGCCGAATCCGCCCAGCACATAGGCCGAGCCATCGACGCCGGCAAAACGTCCAAGCACGTCGGGCACCTGGTTGAGATTGTAGACCAGCATCATGACCTTGGAGCCGTCGCCCCCCACGTCAAAGCCGATCGAGGGCCCCTGCCAGAAGACATTATACTCACCGGCATTGCGGGTATGCAGCACCCCTTCGCCATAGCGGGCGCCGGCAAACAGCGCTCCGCCGGCATCCTCACCCAAAATATAGCCATTGGGCAGACCGAATTGGCTGACAGCGCGCTCGACCACCGACGCCAGGCCTTGCGAGGCGGAACCAAAGAACTGCTTGCCGTTATTGACCAGGTCTTCGCCCGAATAGGTGTCGCTGAGCGATCCCTGTGCCAGGGCCAGGGGAACCGGCGCGCCCACCGCACACAGCATGGCAAACAGAATGATGAGGCGTCTGATCATCGGATAACTCCCTGGCGAAGGCAAAAGCGGCATATGCGCGTGTATGGTCGACCTTAACTTTTGTGAGGCAGGCTTGAATCTGCCCGCACGCCGATCCTTGGCTTGAAGATGAAGCAAACCTCTAAACAAATCTTAACCATTCTCGCCTTTGTTTTGCCGCTATTGGCCGGCGTCGCGACCCCTATGGGGCCCGCCCGGGCGCAGTCCGTGGTGACCCTGATCGTCACCGATCCTTTTACCGGCTTGGCCATTTCCGGCATGGACCCCGTCAGTTATTTCACCGAAGCCGAACCCCAGACTGGCCTGGCCGAATATGAGTTCACCTGGCAGAATGTCATCTGGCGCTTTGCCACCGCCGCAAACCGCGACATCTTCGCCACGGCCCCGGAAGTCTATGCGCCCCAATTTGGCGGACATGATGTCACCGGCGTGTCGCGCGGCTTTGTCTCGGACTGCGACCCCGCCATTTTTGTCGTCTTCAAGCAGCGGCTCTATCTGTTTTACTCTGCCGCTAACCGCGAAGCCTTCCTGCTCTCGCCCGATGCCGCCGCCCGCAAAGCCGAAGAAAACTGGCCCGAACTGTCGAAAAATCTCTCGATCAACTGAACTTCCTGTTGGACCTGCGGCCGCCCGTGTCAATTTGGGGTCCAATTTTAACCCCCAGCCTCTAATGTCTGCCAAAGTGATTCTTTGCCGACATTCCCGCGCTACGGAGACAGCAGCATGGCCGACATTATCGACCTCAAGGCAACCGACCTCGCGGCGATGCTCTGCAGCCGCGTCTGCCACGACCTGATC
>CAXBHD010000338.1:0-2959 GCA_963975335.1 uncultured Devosia sp.
AGATCGAGCGCATCCTGCATTCGATCAAGCCGCTGGGCATCACCACCATCATCGTCGAGCAGAATGCCGTCGCCGCGCTCAAACTGGCCGATCGCGCCGTCATCCTGGACACTGGCGAAGTGGCCTTTTCCGGCACGGCCAAGGAAGTGCTCGACAATACCGAGCTGCGCCACGAATACCTCGCCATCTAGCGGCGATCCGGTTTTCGGTCCGCGGGCGTTCAAGCCGGCGGGCCGACACGTCCTACCCTGGGTCTTTTGACTAAAGGCATTCCGCCGATCTCACCTCTCCCCGTTGAGAGGCCCAGGGTAATGCTTTTCACGCTTCCGGCGGTTCGGGCGGGTTGGCAGCAATGGCGATACCTTCGCCCTCTAGCGCCAGGCGCACCTCGCGGGCCAGCTCTACCGCGCCGGGCGTATCGCCATGCAGGCAGATCGAGCGTGCGGCCGAGCGCAGCACCGTGCCGTCAATCGCCACCAGTTCGCCTGCCTGGGCCAGCCGCAGGCATCGGGCAATCACCGCGTCGACGTCATGGATGACGGCGCCGTCCTGGTTGCGGGGAACCAGCAGGCCCTCGGCGGTATAGGCGCGGTCGGCATAGGCTTCGCGGATCAGCGGCATGCCCACGGCCTTGGCGGCGCGCACCTGCTGGCTATTGTCGAGCGCCAGCACCGCCATGGAGGGCGCCATGCCCTGGATAGTGGCAAAGATCCCCACGGCAAAGGCCAGCTCCTCGGCCGTCTGATTGGCCAGGGCCCCATGCAGCTTCACATAGGATAGCGGATGGCCCACCTCATCGGCGATGAAGCGCACGAGAAAGAGCTGTTCGCGGATCTGGCTCAGCAGCTGATCGAGCGGCATAACCAGGCGGAACCGGCCGAACCGCTTGGGATCGGCATAGCCCGGATGGGCGCCGGCCCGCACCTGGCGGGCGCGGCAGACCCTCAGGATATGGCGGATAGTGGGCGCGTCGCCGGCATGGCCGCCACAGGCGATCGAGGCGCTGGAGACGATTTCGAGCAGATCGTCATCATGCCCCGTACCCTCACCGAGATCGGCATTGAGATCGATCGAGATCATGCTGGGATGTTCCGCAAAATGTCCTGGGCATGGGCGACGCTGACCGGCGCAAAGGCCAGCGTGCTGCCTGGGCGCAGCTGGGCAAAGCGATCCAGGTCGGCGCTGATAATGGTGGCGATGCGCGGATAGCCGCCCGTCGGCTGATGGTCGCGCATCAGCACGATGGGCGTGCCGTCGCCCAGGATCTGGATATCGCCGGGCACGATGGCGTCCGAAACCAGGGTCAGGCTGCTGGCCGCGGCAAACACGGCGGCAGCATCGTCAAGCCGCACGCCCATGCGATCAAGACGGCTTGAAATGGTGAAGGTGGTATCGATGAAAGCCTGCCGCAGCGGCGCCGCGAACAGATCGGCATGCAGGCCCCAGACGAAGCGGATCGGGCCGGTCGCCGCCAGTGGCATGGGTGAGGCCGGTGGCAGGCTGTCGCTGGCATCCGCCAGCTCGAGCACGTCGCCCACCTGCAATGGCCGTCCCTCGACGCCGCCGAGCCGGGCGCGGCTGCTGGTGGCCAGGCTTCCCAGCACCGGCGACAGCAGCAGCCCGCCGGCAAAGCGCAGATAGCCGTAATTGCCTTCTGCCCCCGGGGTGATGCTGACCTCGTCGCCCGCCTCCAGCGCGACCGCACCGGGCCAGTCGACGACCTCTCCATTGCGTCGGGCGACAAAGCTGCCGCCGGCCAGGCCAATATTGCAGCGACCGCTCTGCACCCGAAATGCTAGGCCGGCCATGGTGATCTCTATGCCGGCATGCTCGGCCGCGACCAGCGCGCCGGCCAGCCGATAGGCGGCGCCATCCATCGGACCGGAGGCGCTGATACCATGGCGCAACTGCCCGAAGCGCCCCGCATCCTGCACGCTGGCCAGGGGGCCGGCGCGGGTAATGGCAAGGATGGCACTCATGGTGCCACCGTGAAGGCAAGGCTGTCGCCCGGCTGCAGCCGGGTTGGCGGCGCGGCGGCGGCGTCGAAATTGGCAAAGTCGGTATGGCCGATAATATGCCAGCCGCTGGGCAGTTCGGTGGCCGTCAGGGCGGTCTGCCCGGCAGCAAACAGCACCGTGCCGGGGCTCACCAGCGGTCTGACCTCGGTGCGGCGCGGCACGACAAGGGCGGCGTCGTGCAGGCCGCAATAGACAAAGCCCGGGGCAAAGCCAGTGGCCAGCACGCGCAGCGATGCTGCATTATGGGCGACGATGAAATCGGCCACCGTCATGCCGAGCCGGTCGGCAACGGCGTCGAGATCGGGACCATCAAAGGCAATCGGAAGGCTCCAGGCCCGTCCTGCCACGACAGGCGCGTCCGCCAGCGCAAAGAGACGCAGGCGCAACTGCCCGGCAATGTCGGCATAGCGCGTCACCCGCGGATCATAGCGCAGCATGACCGATACCAGATTGGGCACGACCTCCAATACATGCTCAAGCGGCGTCTGGTCGAGCATGGCAGTCAGGGCAATGGCCGCGCGATTGGCGGCATCGGTCAATTCGGTCCCGAAACGCACCAGCATGGCGCTGTCACCCAGGGGAACGATGGTTGGCGTGGGAAATGGGGCGGCGTCGGACGAACCGGTCATGAGGCAGCCTCCTGGTTGCAGCATGCGGCTAGTCCTGTCGGACCCGCCCGGATCAGTCAATCCGGTCGATAAGCCGCGGAACTCTGCCCGGCTCGGAAGACCGTTTGTGAGCGCCGCCATCGCCAGGCGATAGCAGCCAGATTGACCTGCCGGGTCGGGTGCGTCGTCCGGCGTTAATTGGGGTCCCTGCCCTCTTGTTCGATAACAGCGTCAAACAGCTGTCTCGCCTGCCCTGCCCCGATTGCCTCGATGGCAACAGTGGCAATGGCAGCGAACAATTCTGCGATTTCCTGGGGGCCGGTGATTTCGGCG
>CAXBHD010000339.1:0-2949 GCA_963975335.1 uncultured Devosia sp.
GCCTGTGGGCACTGCTGGCTGCCAGCATGGTGCTGGCGGTGACGTTCGGGCCTGCGGATATTGCGCCCGCCGAAGTCTGGCAGACCATTGCCCATCATCTGGGCCTGCCGGTGGCCAATCCGGTGACGCGGCTGCGCGACGCCATCATCTGGGAATTGCGGTTGCCGCGCGTCCTGGTGGCGGCGGGGATCGGCGCGGGCCTCGCGCTCTGCGGCGCCATCATGCAGGCTTTGACGCGCAATCCGCTGGCCGATCCTTATCTACTGGGTCTGTCGTCCGGCGCCTCGTTCGGCGCGGTGATGTTCCTGCTGGCCGGGGCGGCGCTGCTGATGCCGGTCGGCGCGTTTCTGGGGGCCGGGCTGGCCATGGCGCTGACCCTGGCCATGACGCGGCTGCTGGGCGGCGCCACGCCGTCCCGCGCCATCCTGGCCGGCATTGCCGTCTCGGCGCTGGCGGCGGCAGCGACATCCTTTGCGATCTTCTGGACGGCGACGGGCGATTCCTACCGGGAAATCCTGAGCTGGCTGATGGGTTCGCTGAGTGGCAGCGGCTGGGCCGATACCGGCGTGGTGCTGGCGGCGGTGCTGCTGCTGGGCCTGCCCATGCTGCTGGCCGGGCGGGCGCTGGACGCCTTTGCCTTTGGCGATACGGCGGCGGCAACGCTCGGGATCGACGTGGCGCGGCTGCGCTGGCTGCTGCTGGGGGCGACGGCACTGCTCACCGGTTCGCTGGTGGCGGTTGGCGGGGCGATCGGCTTTGTCGGCCTGATCGTGCCGCATGTGGTGCGGCTGGGTACTGGTTCGCGCCACCGGCTGCTGCTGCCGGTCGCCATGCTGGTGGGCGCCAGCTTCATGATCTGGACCGATACGGCGGCGCGCAGCCTGTTCGCGCCGCGCGAACTGCCGGTGGGCATCATCACCGCCTTGCTGGGTGCGCCGATCTTTCTCTTGGTGCTGCTGCGCTATCGGCGGGTGACATGAGCGGCGGGCTGATGCTTGAAGCCGTCAGCGTGCGCGCCGGCCCGGCTGTGCTGCTCGATGGCGTCAGCTGCCGGGCCGGAGCCGGGAAGCTGACCGGCCTGATCGGTCCCAATGGCGCGGGCAAGTCGACGCTGCTGCGGGCGGCCCTGGGCCTGGTGCCGCTGGCGGCGGGAAGCATCGGCTTTGACGGGCTCGATCTGCCTGCCATGCCGCGCCGGGCACGGGCGCAGTTGAGCGCCCTGGTGGAACAGAGCGGGGCCGCCGAGGTGCAGCTGACGGGGCGCGAAGTGGTGGCTCTGGGCCGCATCCCGTTCCAGTCGATCTGGCAGGCAGCCCCCTCCCCCGAGGATGAGGTGGCCGTCACCGCGGCTCTGGTGGCGGTCGGCATGGCCGACCTTGCGCAGCGGCCCTATCACACGCTGTCGGGCGGCGAGCAGCAGCGGCTGCAGGTGGCGCGGGCGCTGGCGCAGGCGCCGCGCCTGCTGCTGCTCGATGAACCCACCAATCACCTCGACATACAGGCGCAGCTGAGCATTCTGGCCTTGCTGCGACGGCGGGCCCGGGACGGCGCCACGGTGCTGCTGGCGCTGCATGACCTCAACCTGGCGGCAGCCTTTTGCGACGAGCTCGTGGTGCTGCAGCAGGGGCGCCTGGTGGCCCAGGGCATGCCAGAGGCCGTGCTGACGCCGGCGCTGCTGCGCATGGTCTATGGCGTCGAGGCCAGCGTCATGGTCCATCCCCATAGCGGGCGGCCAATGATTGCCTATGCGGCGCCCCTCGCGTGAGGCGCGGCGTCGAAAGGCAATTGACATTGGCGCGGCGGCGACCCAAAAATTTGATCTTCTGGTCAAATTTCTGACCGAGGGACTGGCGGAGGGCTCCATGGAATTCGGCATCACCTTTAAGGGTTTCATCGAACCCGAACGCGCGCGCTATCTGGTGCGCGCCGCCGAATATGCCGGCTTCACCTATTGCTGGTTCTATGACTCGCATATTCTCTGGCGCGATTGCTATGCCGCCATAGCCATGTGCATGGAGCACACCACCAAGATGCGGTTTGGGCCATTGGTGACCAATCCCGATGTGCGCGACTGGTCGGTGGCCGCCTCGCTGTTCGGCTCGCTTTCCAAGCAGAGCGGCGGCCGCTTCGACCTCGCCGTGGGCCGCGGCGACAGCTCGCGGCGGGTAATGGGCAAAAAGCCCGCCACGCTGGCTCGCGTCGCCGAATTCATCGACAAGACCCGCGCCATGGTGCGCGGCGAGGAAGTCACCTATGGCGAGATCGACGAGCCGGTGAAATTCCCCTGGGCGGTCGGTCATGACATGCCCAGCTGGATTGCCGCCTATGGGCCACTAGCGCTCAAAACCGCCGGGCAGAGCGCCGATGGCGTGGTGCTGCAGCTGGCCGATCCGGGGCTGTGCAAGTGGTTCACCGATCAGTGCCTCGAAGCGGGCAAGGCAGCCGGCCGCGACATGAGCAATTACCGCTCCATGGCGGCGGCGCCCGCCTATTTCGGCGACAAGGCGCGGGCCATCGAGGCGACCAAATGGTTTCCGGCCATGGTGGGCAATCACGTGGCCGATATTGTCGAGAAATATGGCGCCGACAGCGACAAGGTGCCGGCGAGCCTGACCAGCTATATCGAGAAACGCCGCGGTTACGATTATTCCAAGCACGGCCAGGCGGATAATCCGTTCCTCGATTTCATCACGCCCGATGTGGTGGAGAATTTCTGCGTGCTGGGCGAGCCGGACGAGCACATTGCCAAGATGCATGCGCTCAAGGCGGCGGGCGTTACCCAGTTCAACATCTATCTCGATAGCGGCGACGAGGAAGAGATCATTGCCGGCTATGGCCGCCACGTCATCCCGGCTTTCCGGTAAGCAACACCGTCTGGGTGGACTGCGGCGTTTGAGCTTGCGCCCCCTCTCCCCTGAGGGGAGAGGGTCGGGGTGAGGGGTTGAACCT
>CAXBHD010000340.1:0-2897 GCA_963975335.1 uncultured Devosia sp.
ATGCCGATGTGCCCAGGGGGCTCGAAGGGCTGGGCATTGCCTTTATCGTTGCCGGCCTCATGTCCATGGGCTTTTCCGCCTTTGTCGGCGTGCGGGTGCTGTGATGGAAATCCTCGTCGCCGCCGGCTTTGCCGTCCTGCTCATCATCGCTCTGGCCGCCCTGCTGCAGCTGGCGCGCGCCGTGCTGCTGCCCTCCCGCCCGGTGACGATCACCCTCAATGGTGATCGCCCGCTGACGACGCTGACCAATCTGCGCCTGCTCGAAGCCCTCAATGCCAATGGCATTGCCGTGCCCTCCGCCTGTGCCGGCGCGGGCAGCTGCGGCCTGTGCCGGGTCAAGGTCACCGGCGCAGGCGAACCGCTGCCCACCGAACTGGCCTTGTTGTCCCGCGCGGAGCTCAAGGACAATGTCCGGCTGGCCTGTCAGGTCGTGCTGCGTGGCCCGCTCGCGGTCACCGTGCCCGATGACATCCTCAATGTGGCGCGCTTTGACTGTACCATGATTTCCAGTGTCAGCCTGACGCCGCTGATCAAGGAAATCGTCCTGGCCCCGCCCCCCGATATGGCCCTCGCGATACGGCCGGGCGGCTTCATCCAGGTGACGGCGCCGCCCTACCGGCTCGATTTTGCCGACATTGCCCTGGCGGCACCGCACGCCGCCCATTGGGAGCGCCTCGGCCTGCGCCGGCTCGCCGTCAACAGCACCGAGCCGGTGACCCGCGCCTATTCGGTGGCCAACCGACCGCAGGACCAGGGCCGGATCGTGCTCAATATCCGCCTGGCCGAGCCGCCGCCGGCCCGGCCGGACGTGATGCCGGGCATTGTCTCGTCCTACCTGTTCGGTCTTGCTGCTGGCAGCAGCGTCGCGATCTCCGGCCCCTATGGCCATTTCGGCGCCACCGAGACAGACAAGGAAATGGTCTTCATCGGCGGTGGCGTCGGCATGGCCCCGCTGCGGGCGATCATTCACGATCAGCTCGACGCCCGGCGCTCCGGCCGCAAGATCAGTTTCTGGTACGGCGCCCGCAGCCGCAGCGAACTCTATTATGCCGACCAGTTCGAGGATCTGGCCCGCCGCCACGCCAATTTCCGCTGGGAGCCCGCTCTGTCCGAACCGGGCGCCGCAGATGGTTGGGACGGCCGGACCGGCTTTATCCACGATGTGGTGCTGCGTGCCTATCTCAGGGACCGCGAATACTATCTCTGCGGCCCGCCCCTGATGATCGGCGCGGTCTATGCCATGCTCGATGCCTGCGGGGTCGAGCGCACCGCCATTTTCAACGACGATTTCGGGAGCTAGCTATGGTTTTGACCAGACGCCGCCTGCTGCTGGGAGCCGCCGCGACGCTGCTGGTCCCCCCGCTGCCCGCCTCGGCCGATGAGATCCGCCTTTCCGGCCGCGCCTATGGCACCTCCTGGCAGGTCCGGCTGCATCAGCGTGGCGATGTCGCCGCCCTGGCGCGTGACCTCGCGGCCCTGCTCGACCGGGTCGACGCCGCCATGAGCCCGTTCCGACCCGACAGCGCCCTTTCCCGCTTCAACCGCGCCGCCGAAGGCTGGCACATTGTCGACCCCGATCTGGCCGTGGTCACCAGCGAGGCGCTGCGCATTGCCGCCCTTACCGCAGGCGCCTTTGACCCCAGTGTCGGCCCCGATGTCGGCCGCTATGGCTTTGGCCCCATAAAAGGCAGCCGCACCGGCACCTTTCGCGATTTCAGCACGGCGGACGGCGCGCTCTTCAAGCGCCGCCCTGACCTGACGCTGGACCTCTGCGGCATTGCCAAGGGCTATGCGCTCGACCTGATGGCCGCCAGTATCGCCGCGGCCGGCTACCCCGATTTCGTCGCCGAACTGGGCGGCGAGGTCATTGCCCGTGGCACCGACCCCGCCGGCGCCCCCTGGCGCATCGGCATCAGCGATCCGCTGGGCGGCCCGCTGCGTGCTGTGGTCGATCTGGGCGGCCAGGCCCTCGCCACCTCCGGCGACGCCATCAATGCCTATGAGGTCGCCGGCCGGCGCTACAGCCATATTATCGACCCCGCGACCGACACGCCGCTGCACAATGCCGTCGCCTCGGTCTCGGTCTTTGCCCATAGCGCCATGACCGCCGACGCCCTGGCCACCGCGCTGATGGTCATGGGCGCCGCGCCCGGTCTGGCCTTCGCCCGCGACCAGGGCCTGGCCGTGCTCTATCTCGAACGGATGCCGACCGGCCTGCGCGCCACCGGCAGCGCCCTTTATGCCCACCACACCGTCAGCTAGGGACAATCCCATGCCCACCATCCTTGCCGCCATTGTCCTCGTCATCCTCGCCATGCTGGGCCTAGCCATTGGCCTTGCCTTCGGCAGGCCGCCGCTCGAGCGCAGCTGCGGTGGCACGCGCTGCCAGAACCACTGCGCCGGCTGTGACCGGATCAAGCAGGCCCTATCCCATGACTGACCCCTTGCTGACCGTGGGCGACTGCATGAAGATCGATTTGGTCACGCTCGCCCCCGAGGTCGAGATCGTGCGCGCCGTGGCCAAACTGCTCGACAACAAGGTGTCCGGCGCCTGCGTGCTCGATAGCACCGGCGCGCTGGTGGGCGTGCTGTCCAAGCGCGATTGCCTCAAGGCTGCCCTCAGCGCCGCCTATTACAAGCAGTGGGGCGGCATGGTCGCCGATTACATGTCACCCAATCCGGTCACGCTGGATGCCGGGCTCGATCTGGTGGATGCCGCCGAGGCCATGATTGCCAGCGCCTTCCGCCGTTTCCCCGTCCTGCGCGACGGCCGCTTCGTCGGCCAGATCAGCCGCACCGATGTCCTGGCGGCTCTGAGCGCACAGTGGCGCTGACGCCGCCCGGATGACCCGCTAGAGGCTCAGGACCCGGTAGAGCGCATCGGCCAGCACGACCGG
>CAXBHD010000341.1:0-2887 GCA_963975335.1 uncultured Devosia sp.
GCCAGGCCATAAGACAGAAGGACACGCCCTATGCCGAGCTTGGCCTCGATGACCCGGCGCTGGCCGATGCCGCCCTGCTCGACGCCATGCTGGCCCATCCCATCCTGATCAACCGGCCCTTTGTCGAGACGCCGCGCGGCGTGCGCCTCTGCCGCCCGTCCGAACTGGTTCTCGATATTCTCGAAAACCCGGACATTGGGCCTTTCGCCAAGGAAGACGGGGAAGTCATCATCGACGAGAAGGGCCAGCGGCTTGTCTGATCTGCCCAATATCCATGATGCCGCCTTCGCCATTCCCGACCTGACCCAGCTGGCGGATCGCCCGATCGACCACAAGCCGCGCATCCTGATGCTCTACGGCTCGCTGCGCGAGCGCTCCTATAGCCGCTTCCTGACCTTCGAAGCGCAGCGCCTGCTTGAAGCCTTCGGGGCGGAAGTGAGAATCTTCCACGCCAACGGCCTGCCGCTGCCCAATGACGCGCCCGATACCCATCCCAAGGTGGTAGAACTGCGCGAATTGATGCTGTGGTCGGAAGGTCAGGTCTGGACCAGCCCGGAGCGGCACGGCGCCATGAGCGCGGTGCTCAAGGCGCAGATCGACTGGATCCCCCTGCCCGGCGGCGCCATCCGGCCCACCCAGGGCCGGACCCTGGCGGTCATGCAGGTCTCGGGCGGCTCGCAATCCTTCAACGCCGTCAACCAGATGCGCATTCTGGGGCGCTGGATGCGCATGCTCACCATTCCCAACCAGTCCTCGGTGGCCAAGGCGTTTCAGGAATTCGACGAGGCCGGGCGCATGAAGCCCTCATCCTATTATGATCGGGTGGTGGACGTGATGGAGGAACTGGTCAAGTTCACCCTCGTCAATCGGGGCATCGCCGACCACCTCACTTCGCGCTATAGCGAGCGCAAGCAGGACGCCGAAAAGCATGCTGCAATTCTGGCGGCGGCCAAGGACTAGTCGGCCAGCTGTCGGGCCGCTGCCTGGCGAGGCGCGGCCCGTCACAGCAAAAAGGGCCACATTGCTGCGGACCTCATCAACCTCTATTCGTCGCGATAGACCTTCTCACGACGCTCATGCATTTCCTGGGCTTCCAGGCTCAGCGTGGCAATCGGCCGAGCGTCAAGGCGCGCCAGCCCGATCGGGTCGCCGGTTTCCTCGCAATACCCGTAGCTACCGTCTTCGATACGCTTGAGCGCCGCATCGATCTTGGAAATCAGCTTGCGCTGGCGATCACGCGTCCGCAGTTCCAGCGACCGGTCGCTTTCCGAGCTGGCGCGGTCGGCCATGTCGGGATGGTTCTGGTTTTCTTCCTGCAGACTATCCAGCGTCTCGCGGCTCTCGCGCAGAATGTCTTCTTTCCAGGCATTCAGCTTGCCCCGGAAATATTCCCGCTGGCGCGGGTTCATGAACGGCTCGTCGTCACTGGGCCGGTATTCAACTACTTCTGCTATCGAAGTCATCGGCAGACTCAACTCCAATACGCCCCTGGAAGCGCGTTATATGCGCGCACGGCCACCCTCGCAAGCATCGAAATTCACGGTGATTAATATGCGAAACTGCCGACGCGTCAGGCGCATAGCCCATATCGACTACACTTTGATGACTGGCGCCCTCAGGCCCCCGGATAACGGCCCAGCTTGGCGAGTTCGACGCGGACCCGCAGATCGATATCGTCCAGTACCGCATCGAGCGCCGGATCAGCTGGGTCGCGTACCTCGGCCAGCAAAGCGCTCAGCGCATCGAGGCGCTCGGCACTGACGTGACCGACCAGCAGGTCAGCCTTGATCTCGTCGAGCCCATCCAGCAGCGACCGCCCTCGCCGCAACGCCTTCTTCTTGCCCTCGAGCGGCCCGCCGACGGCCTGCAATGCCAGAATGGCGTCGATGCCGGCGGTCCCAGCTACCGGCGTCGTGCCAGCGGTTCGCGACGGACCGTCCGTGCCGGCAGGGACAAAATCCGGCCGTGCCCCGGCGCGTCCCGATGCGCCAGTCTTTCCCACGCCAGTGGTGCGATTATGGGTGTCGATGCGCAACGGCTGGACTCAAATCATGTCGATGACCTACCGGCAAAATCTGCCGCAATCCCTTAACAAGGCCTTAACGCACCCGGCAAGAATTGCTCAGCCAGCCGGCATCGCCACCCAGCACTTCCGGGCGAGCTCAACAATGATGTTTGATATCAGATAGTTAGAGGCATCCAGGAAAACTGGCACAGTTTTCGCAAAGACCTGTCCGAATGCCGCGCCATGGGGATGGTGCGGCCCAGTTTCGGGGACCAGTATGACCAGAACACCAATGTCCAGAATGATCGTGGCGGCTCTCTATGCCGCCCTGGCGCTGTTCCCGAACGTACCGGCCTACGCCGCCGCCGCCCGCATCAAGGACATTGTCAGTTTTGAAGGCGTGCGCGACAACCAGTTGGTCGGTTACGGCCTTGTCGTCGGCCTCAACGGCACCGGCGACAGCCTCAACAACGCCCCTTTCACCAAGCAGTCGCTGCAGTCCATGCTCGAACGCCTGGGCGTCAACACTGCCGGCGAAAATGTCCGGACCGCCAATGTCGCCGCCGTGATGGTCACCGCCAACCTGCCCGCCTTTGGCACCCAGGGTTCGCGCATGGACGTCTCGGTCGCCGCCTTGGGCGACAGCGACAGCCTGCAGGGCGGCACCCTGCTGGTCACCCCGCTGCTGGCCGCCGACGGCGAAGTCTATGCCATTGCCCAGGGTCCGGTGCTCATCAATGGCTTCAGTGCCGGTGGCGACGCCGCCAGCATCGTCTCGGGCGTCCCCACAACCGGCCGTATCGCCTCGGGTGGGCTGATCGAGCGCGAGATCGACTTTCATCTAGGCGCCCAAACCTCCCTGCGGCTGGCCCTGCGTAACCC
>CAXBHD010000342.1:0-2887 GCA_963975335.1 uncultured Devosia sp.
GAAGGCGATATCGTCGATCAGCCCGATAATATTGGAAATCTTGGCGCTGGAAGAGGTGATGCGCGCCATGGCGCTGGTCGCCTGATCCATCACCTGGCCGCCCTCTTCGGCGGTGCGGGATACCTGCTGGGATTTGACGCTGGCCGCCTGGGCCTTGTTGGCATTGGCCAGCACGGTATTGGCCAGCTGCTCCACCGTCGCCGAGGTCTCCTCGATCGTGGCCGCCTGCTTGGTCGTGCGTTCGCTGAGATCATTGGCGCCGGCCAGGATTTCCCCGGTGGCCGAGCGCACGCCGCGCGAGGTCTTGCGCAGCTGCCCCACAATATCGGTCAGCTTGTCGGCCACCGCATTGGTATCGTCGCGCAGCTTGCCGAAGGCGCCCTTGTAGTCGCCCTTGACCCGATGGGTCAGGTCGGTCTCGGCCAGCGAGGCCAGCACCTGGCCGGTTTCGCCCAGGCCGCGATCGACCGTGTCGACCAGCGCATTGACCGACCCGGCCAGGGCATTGAGTTCGGCATCGGGAAAATCCGCTCCCACCCTCTTGCTGAAGTCCCCGGCAATGGCGGCGTCGACCACATCGCCAAAGGCCCGCTGCAATTGCTGCATCATGGCGGCGCGCTCGGCCTGGCTGGCCACGATGCGGGCGGCTTCCGCCTCGGTCATCTGCGTGACTTTGAGGCCGTTTTCGCGGAACACTTCCACCGCCCGGGCCATCGCCCCCAATTCGTCGCGGCGCTGCGCCCCGCGCACCTCGACCGCGAGATCGCCTTCGGCCAGGGCGGCCATCGTGCTGGTCAGCCGGCTGATCGGCTTGGTAATGCTGCGCGAGAACAGCAGTCCCAGCGCCGCCACCACGGCCAGCAGCGCCGCGCCGATCATCAGCATCATGTTGCGCATATTGGTCACCGGGGCGAGCACTTCATCGCTGGCCATCACCGCCACGGCGGCCCAGGGCTCACCGCGCGTGGTGATCGGCGCTGCCGCCACCATCATATGGGTGCCCCGATAGCTGTCGGTTTCGCCGGTGCTCAGCGTGCCGGCCAGGGCCTGCGTCAGCACCGGGCTGGCAAAGCTGGTGCTCAGCGCGTCATTGTCGGCGGTAAAGCTGGAATCGCTGCGCAGCAATTCGTCCGGGCCGACCACCAGCACTTCCCCGCTTTCCCCCAGGCCGCGGCGATCGCCGATCACGTCGTCGAGGCGCTCGGATGGCAGCTGAATGGCCAATACGCCCACCTTGCGGCCCTGCGCATTAAAGACCGGCTTGGCAAAGAAGCTGGCGGGCAGGCCGTCGGCGGCCTCATAGGGCGCAAAATCGGCAAAGACGATATCGTCCGGATTTTCGATGGCCACGGCCTGGGCAAAGACCTGGCCCAGGCTGCTGCCGGCCAGCGGGCCGTCTTCGGCAAAGCGCGTGCCGAAATCCATGCCCTTGTTGACCGAATAGACCATGAAGCCCTTGAGGTCGAACAGATAGAGGTCGCGATAGCCGCGCCGCCCGATCTGGTTGCGATAGCCGACATGAAAGCGGGTATGGGTGACGTCATAGGCCCCGGTCGTGCCCAGCGTCTCGAGCGCCGCCAGATCGTCGCCATTGGGATTGCTGTCGACATAGAGCTGGCGCACTTCGGCGCTGGGATCGACCTTGAACTGCAGCCAGGCGCCGCCGAAATCGCGCAGCGCCTGTACCGTGGCTTCCGAGCGCGACGTGGCGACCAGATCGTCTTGCACCGAGGTCAGATAGGTCGAGACCGCTGCCGCGCGTTCACTGGCCAGCGTCTGCAGGGTCTGCTCGGCGCTGTCTCGTAAAGCATTGCTGCCAATCAAATAACTGGCTGTGCCCACGCCCAGGCTGACCAGCAAGGCCGAGCCCAACAGGGCCAGCGGCAGCTTGCGCGCAATCGGCATAGACAATTTGAACATGGAACACCTTCCAACTGCGCAATAATACGGCCGCCAGCACAATGCCGACGACCCCTGCAGCGAGGCGTTAGTCTAGTTGAATTGCCCTTAAATCAATGTAAATGCCGGAATTTGCAGCAATGCCTCATTCGGCATGGGCGGCCTGGGGCGGGCTGTCGAGGTCCGCATCATCGCCCTCAGCCGCCAGCGCGGCGTCGCGCATCGTGCTGCGCGCGGCAGCCGGTGCCACCGTGCTGGCCAGCGCGCCGGGCGCATCATTCTTGGTCAGGATCGCCGCCAGCGAGCCAATGGTCGAGCGCAGATCGTGCCGGTGCACCACCATATCCACCATGCCATGCTCGTAGAGATATTCCGAGCGCTGGAACCCCTTGGGCAGTTTCTCGCGAATGGTCTGCTCGATGACGCGGGCCCCGGCAAAGCCGATCCGGGCGCCCGGCTCGGCAATATGCACATCGCCCAGCATGGCATAGGACGCGGTCACCCCGCCCGTGGTCGGGTCGGTGAAGACCACGAAAAAGGGCAGCCCCGCCTCGCGCAGCCGCAGCACGGCCACGGTGGTGCGCGGCATCTGCATCAGGCTGAGCACGCCTTCCTGCATGCGGGCGCCGCCCGAGGCGACGAAGAGCACGAAGGGTGTCTTGTGGTTGGCCGCGGTTTCAAGCCCGGTAATGATGCCCTGGCCGGCCGCCATGCCCAGCGAGCCGCCCATGAAGTCGAAATCCTGCACCGCCACGGTAATATCGCGCTCATAGAGCTTGCCCGTCGCCACCAGCACGGCATCCTCATAGCCGGTCTTGGCGCGCTGTTCCTTGAGCCGGTCGGTATAGCGCTTCTGGTCGCGGAATTTCAGCGGATCGAGCGGCACGCCGGGCACGGTGACCAGCTTATAGGCGCCGTCGTCGAAAAACGTCTTCAGCCGGTCCGCCGGCTTGATCTTCATGTGATAGCCCGAATTGGGCACCACCCA
>CAXBHD010000343.1:0-2882 GCA_963975335.1 uncultured Devosia sp.
ATGATATTGCCCCACTGGTCCGAGCCGCCCATCTGCAGCACCGTGCCATAGCGCCGGTTCAGCTCGACGAAGTCATAGCCCTGCATGATCATGTAGTTGAATTCGAGGAAGCTCAGCGACTGCTCGCGGTCCAGACGCAGCTTGACCGAGTCGAAGCTGAGCATGCGATTGACCGAGAAATGGCGGCCCACATCGCGCAGGAACTCGACATAGTTCAGCTTGAGCAGCCAGTCGGCATTGTTGACCATGATGGCCGGATTGGAGCCCTCATAGTTCAGGATATTGCCGTAGACCTTTTTGATGCTCTCGATATTGCTGGCGATCTGCTCGACCGTGAGCAGCTGGCGCTGATCGTCGCGGAACGAAGGGTCCCCCACCATGGAGGTGCCGCCGCCCATCAGGCTGATCGCCTTGTGGCCCGTTTCCTGCAACCAGTAGAGCATGGTGACGGTGATCAGATTGCCGATATGGATCGACGTGGCCGTGGCGTCATAGCCGACATAGCCGGTGATGGGCCCCTTGAGCGCCAGGGCATCGAGCCCCTCGGGGTCGGAAATCTGGTGAACGAAGCCGCGTTCGTCGAGCACGCGAAGAAAGTCGGACTTGAATTTGGTCATGGGACAATCACTGAGCTGAGTGAGACCTCATGGCGAGCCTGTCGAACCACGAGGTCGGTGCATGCGGGACCCCGTCCTACGACAGGCTCAGGATGAGGTCCCCTCCAACAGATCGCAACAATGCGCTCGAATGGTTCAGCGCCCGCCGCCGTCGGCGATCTCCTGACGGCGACGGTCGAGATATTCGGCACAGGCCGTGGTCAGCTCGTCGATCTTGCCCTCGAAGAAGTGGTTGGCGCCCTCGACGATCTGCTGCTCGATGGTGATGCCCTTTTGCGTCTTGAGCTTGTCGACCAGCTTCTGCACCGAGGCGGGCGGTGCCACGCGGTCCTTGTCGCCATGGATGATCAGGCCGGATGACGGGCAGGGGGCCAGGAAGGAAAAGTCATAGAGGTTTTCCGGCGGGGCGACCGAGATGAAGCCTTCCACCTCGGGGCGACGCATCAAAAGCTGCATGCCGATCCAGGCGCCAAAGGAAAAGCCGGCAATCCAGCAGCCGCGCGATTCGCGGTTGATGGTCTGCAGCCAGTCCAGCGCCGAGGCGGCATCGGAAAGCTCGCCAACGCCGTGATCGAACATGCCCTGGCTGCGGCCGACGCCACGCGAGTTAAAGCGCAGCACGGCAAAGCCGCGTTCCACAAACATGTAGAACAGGTTGTAGATGATCTGGTTGTTCATCGTCCCACCGAACTGGGGATGGCGATGGGAGCATTGGGCTCCTTGCCAGGCTGGTAACGGCCTTCCAGACGACCCTCAGGTCCGTTGAAAATCACTTCTGGCATGGTCTGACTTCTTCCGGCCGTTGTGGCTCTGTTCGTGTGCTTCTGCGAGGCCCGGATGGCGCCCTGCGGCTTGACTAAGCCGGCACGGCTCCCTAAAACATGGGTCGCAAAATCTAGTTTAGAATTGTTCGAAACTCGGGTTTTAGGCCTAGTGCGGCCTGCAAGAGCGCCCCTTGTAATGAAGTTGGGCGGCAAATTTCAAGAAGTGTTTGCTGTCGGGGGCGCCAAGGCGTCCTGGCACAGGCATGGATGGTATGATCGGCGCGCATGCGCCTGATGGGACTTCGATGACCAGACCGGCGATCTACCTTGATCATAATGCCGCGTCCCCGCTTCTGCCTGAGGCGCGGTCGGCGCTGCTGGCTGCCCTCGATCTGGTGGGCAATCCATCCTCGGTGCATGGCCATGGACGGGCCCTGCGCCAGCTGATCGACACCGCCCGCGGCCAGGTTGCCGCGCTGGCGGGGGCCGAGCGCAAGCAGGTGGTCTTTACCGGTTCGGCCACAGAAGCCATTACCCAGGCCATTGTCGGTGGCGCCAGGAGCTTTGCGTCCAGCGCCATTGTCATCAGTGCCGGCGAGCATGCCGCGGTCAGCAAGGCCGCCGAGGCGACAGGGCTGCCGGTCATCACCCTGCGCCTGCTGGCCGATGGCTGCATTGATCTCGATCAACTGGCGCAGGTGATTGTCGAGGCCGAGGGAAACCTCCTTGTGGCCCTGCACTGGGTGAACAATGAGACCGGCGTGGTCCAGCCCCTGGCGCGGATCAATGCGCTGGTGGGGCCGACGCGTCACACACTGTTTATCGATGCGGTACAGGCGCTGGGCAAGCTGAACCTCGATTTTGCCGCTTCGGCGCCCGATATGATGGCCATTAGCGGCCACAAGATCGGCGCGCCGGCCGGTGTCGGCGCCCTGCTGGTCAAGGCCCATGCCGACCTCGTCCGGTTGATTCCGGGCGGCGGGCAGGAACAGGGCAGGCGCGGCGGCACCGAAGCGGCGGCGCTGATTGCCGGCTTTGGCGCCGCGGCAGCGGGTTTTGCCGGGCGTTATGCTGGGGCGGATGTGGCAGCGCTGACGGCGCGCCTCGAAGCGGCCCTGCCAGTCGAGGCGGTGGTATTTGGCGGGACGCGGCTGGGCAATGTGACCAATTTTGCCGTGCCGGGCGTCAACAGCGCCACCGCGATGATGGGGCTGGACCTGATGGGCCTGTCGGTATCGTCGGGGTCGGCCTGTTCATCGGGCAAGGTGGGGCCCAGCCATGTGCTGGCCGCCATGGGCGTGCCCGCCGATCTGGCGGCCTGCGCCCTGCGTATCAGCCTGGGGTGGAATTCGACGACCGACGACGTCGATGCGTTTATTGTCGGTTACCAATCAATCCTGCAACGCCAGCGGGCGCGGCAGGGGCAGGCGGCTTAGGCCGCAGGCATTTTTAGACGGTTCGCGGCGACCTTGAATCGCCGAGGAGCAATTAGGAGAAGCCG
>CAXBHD010000344.1:0-2868 GCA_963975335.1 uncultured Devosia sp.
TCACATCGAGTACGGCCTTCATTGCAGTCTCCCTGTTTTCATTGCCTTATTTAGGCGCAAGCGGCGACGCCGACAAGAGCGGCCGCCACAGCATGAAGGCCCCGCTCCGGTCGCAGCGGAACGAGGCCTCAATGACTGACATCCGGTACGCAGTACAAGACCCGGATAAATCCCGCCTTGCACGAAGCGTGCCAGATCGGGGTTTCCAGCCAGACTGGGGCCCAGAAGTTAAAGTGTTGTGAACAGGGGAAAATCGTGACCCGCCCTGCCTCGCAGAATGCAAGGGCTTTCGCAAATTGCGACTTTGCTCAGTCCAGCCCGCTGCGCGGATCGACGCCCAGCATCAGGTTGAGATTTTGCACGGCCGCGCCCGAGGCGCCCTTGCCCAGATTGTCATAGACCGCCACCAGCACCGCCTGCGCCCGCGCATCATTGGCAAAGACATGCAGGGTCATGGCATTGGTATTGTTGTGGCGCTGCGGATCGAGCTCGGGCGTCTTGGCCAGCTGCTGATAGGGCGCGACGCGCACAAAGCTGTCGGCAATGCCGGCAAAGTGGTCGGCAATGGCGGCATGCAGCTCGGCGCCCTTGGGCACGACGCCCAGATGGCCCAGCTGCAGCGGCACGAAGGTGACCATGCCCTGGGCATAGTCGCCCACCGCCGGCACGAAGAGCGGGGCATTGGCCAGCTTGGTATAGGCCGTCATTTCGGGCACATGCTTGTGCTCGAAGGTGAGGCCATAGGGCATGAAATGGCTGGCCGCGGCGCCCGCCGCCTCATAATCGGCAATCATCGCCTTGCCGCCGCCCGAATAGCCCGAAATCGCATTGATGCTGACCGGATAGGCCGCTGGCAGCAGGCCGGCCTCGATCAAGGGCCGCACCGTGGCGATCGGCCCCTGCGGATAGCAGCCGGGATTGGAGACGAAGCGCGCCTTGGCAATGACGGCGGACTGGCCCTTGTCCATTTCGGCAAAGCCATAGGCCCAGTCGGGATGCACGCGAAAGGCCGAGGAGGCATCGATCACCCGCGTGCTGTCATTGTCGAGCAGCGACACGCTTTCCTTGGCCGCATCATCGGGCAGGCACAGAATGGCGACATTGGCCGCATTGAGCAGCCGCTTGCGCTCCGCCATGTCCTTGCGCTTGTCCGGATCGATCGAGATGACCTCGAGATCGCGCCGGCCGGCGAGGCGCTCGCGGATCTGCAGACCCGTGGTTCCGGCTTCCCCGTCGATGAATATCCTGGCGACCATTGGCTTATCTCCCGTCTGGGCAGCGTAGATGGACCGCGATGATGACGGGGTCAAGACTTTGGCCGCCCTGGCTTGCCCAATGTGATGGCCAATGCCATTGCTTGGCCAGAACCACCAGAGCCGGAGACAGCCCATGACACCGCACAACCATGCCAAGGCCGGCGACTATGCCGAGGCCGTGCTGCTGCCCGGCGACCCGCTGCGCGCCAAATGGATTGCCGAGACGTTTTTCGACGAGGCGCGCCTGGTCAATTCGGTGCGCAACTGCCTGGGCTATACCGGCACCTATAAGGGCAAGCCGGTTTCGGTACAGGCCAGCGGCATGGGCCAGCCCTCACTCTCGATCTATGTGCATGAGCTGATCAACAGCTATGGCGTCAAGACGCTGATCCGGGTGGGCACCTGTGGCGGGCTCAATGCCAAGGTCAAGGTGCGCGACCTGGTGCTGGCCCAGGCCGCCACCACCGACAGCGCCATCGTAAAGGGGCGCTTTGGCGCCTTCAACTTCGCCCCCATCGCCGATTTCGGCCTGCTGCGCTCGGCGGCGGACAAGGCCGAGGCCGCCGGCATGGCCTATCACGCCGGCAATATGCTGAGCAGCGACATCTTCTACCACGCCAATGGCATGGCAGGTTACGACACCCTGCCCCAGCACGGCGTCATCGGCGTCGAAATGGAAGCGGCCGCGCTCTATACCCTGGCCGCCCGCTTTGACGTGCGGGCGCTGGCCATCTGCACCATGACCGATTGCCTGATCACCGGCGCCGAAATCGACGCCGAGCAGCGCCAGAGTTCGCTCAAGGAAATGGTGACCCTGGCGCTGGACGTGGCGATCGAGGGATAGCGGCGCGGCGACGCACTTATTGAATATGTAGCCCAAATGCGCTACATATTGCTCGATTTTCAAAGCCAATCGAGGAGACTGAAATGGCCCGCGCAGCATCGGCTACCGTCCGCTCCCGCGTGGATGTCGCCATCAGGGACGAAGCAACGCTAGTGCTCGACGAGTTGGGGCTTTCCGTCTCCGACCTCATCCGCATGACCCTGACCATTGTGGCCAAGACCCATGCGGTCCCTTTCGAGCTCAAGGTTCCCCGGCCCGAGACAAGGGCAGCCATGCTGGAGGCGCGCAAGCTGATGGCCGAAACGGACAAGGGGCACGCCGCCTCGGGCGCGCTGTTCCATGCCCTCGACCAAAAGGCCCTCTAGCCGCAAGCGGGCTGCCCTCCCCCGCAGGGCCGACCATACCAAGCAGTTCGAGAAGGACTGGGACAGGCTGACGGCTTCCGGTCGCTACGACATGACGCGTCTGCGCGAGGTCATGCTTCTGATCATTGCCAATACGGGGCCACTGCCGGCGGAATGGCAGGACCATGAACTCAAGGGCGACTGGGCCGATCATCGCGAATGCCATGTCGGCGGGGATTTTCTGCTGATCTATACCGTGTCGGCAAGCAAGGTGGTCTTCACCCGCACCGGCACCCATGCAGAGTTGTTCAAAAGCTGATGGCGCTGGCCATCTGCACCATGACCGATTGCCTGATCACCGGCGCCGAGATCGACGCCGAGCAGCGCCAGAGTTCGCTCAAGGAAATGGTGACCCTGGCGCTGG
>CAXBHD010000345.1:0-2844 GCA_963975335.1 uncultured Devosia sp.
GCACATGAAGAGCCGGGTTTCGCGCGGCAGCGCCAGGATGCGGTGGATCGAGCGATAGAGCGTGCGGGCATCGCCACCGGGGAAATCGGCGCGGGCCGAGCCGCCATCGGGCATGAACAGCGTGTCGCCGACAAAGGCGGCATCGCCCACCACATGGGTCATGCAGGCCGGGGTATGGCCGGGCGTGTGCATGACATAGGCAGTCAGGCCGCCAATCTGGTAGCTGTCGCCGTCCTTGAACAGGCGATCGAACTGGGAGCCGTCGCGCTGGAATTCGGTGCCCTCGTTGAACACCTTGCCGAAGGTCTCCTGCACGATGCGGATATTTTCACCGATCCCCAGCTTGCCGCCCAGCTTGCCCTGGATATAGGGGGCAGCCGAGAGATGGTCGGCATGGACATGGGTCTCGATCAGCCATTCAAGCTTGAGCTGGTGCTCCTCGATATGGGCGATGATGGCATCGGCGCCGTCATAGGTGATGCGGCCGGCGGCATAGTCGATATCCATGACGGAATCGATGACGGCGCAGGCATTGGAATCGGGATCCTTGACGACATAGCTGATCGTATTGGTCGGCGCGTCGAAAAAGGCGGTGACTTCGGGGTGAACCGTCAGGTCGGGGGTGAAGGGCAGAGTGGTCATGGCTTATCTCCTGTTAGAGGGTCAGGCGGATTGGGTAGCGCGCTGTTCACGCGCCAGACGGACGGTACGGGCGGCGAAGATGCCCACCAGCATGGCGCCGACAAAGGCCCAGGCCGAGACTTCGCCCAGGCCCAGAGCCGGGATGGCGCCGCCCGGGCAGAAGCCGGAAATGCCCCAGCCCAGGCCAAAGACGGCCGAGCCGGCCAGGAGCGGCATGTCGAGCTTGCGATTGCCGGGCAGATGGAAGCTGGCTTCGAGCAGTGGCTTGTCCCGGCGCAGCACGAAACGGTAGCCGATGGCGGTCACCAGCAGGGCCCCGCCCATGACGAAGGCCAGGGACGGATCCCAGGTGCCGGCGACGTCAAAGAAGTTCAGTACCTTGGCCGGATTGGCCATGCCGGACAGGGCAATGCCGGTGCCGAAGATGAGACCGATAATGCCGGCCAGAATGGTGCGCTGCATTACAGGCCTCCCAGAAGATGACGGATGACGAAGACGGTGAGCATGGCCGTGCCCAGAAAGGTGGCGGTGGCGGCGATCGAGCGGGGCGACAGGCGGGCCATGCCGCAGACGCCGTGGCCGGAGGTGCAGCCGGAGCCGAAATAGACGCCGACGCCGACAATCAGGCCGCCGATAATGACCCAGGGGGTCGGCACGGGGCTCGAATAGGCAATGGCATGCTCGGACAGGTTGAGGATCAGCATGGGCGCGGCAATGGCGCCGGCGATGAAGGCGGCGCGCCAGGCCCAGTCAGTCGAAACGGGTGGCAGAAGGCTCGTCAGAATGCCGGTCATGCCGGCAATGCGGCCATGGAAAGCCATGAGGAGAACGGCTGAAAGGCCGATCAATGCGCCGCCGAACAGCGACATCATTGGGGTAAATTCAGTCATCGAGGAAATACCTTGCAGGTGGAGAGGCCGAAAATGGCGTAGAGGGGACAAAACCGCACCAGGGCGGTGACAATGAGCACGGCGCCGACCAGCACAGCGCCCCATTGCAGGACCGGATTGGCGAACAGCGCCAGGCCGGAAACGAAGGGGACAAGGATCAGTGCAAGACCGACAATGATCCGGGCGATTCTGTCGGCAGAACCAATATTGACAGGCATCTGAAGCTCCTTGAAAACCGCCCGGAAACGAGCGATAGTGTGTTTACGTAAGTTCGTATATACGAGATATCTAATATGATCAAGATGGAACTGGCAAAGATGGAGGAGAATGCCGACAGGGCATCCCAGCTCCTGACCGCCATGGCCAATCCCAAGCGGCTGCTGATCCTGTGCAACCTGCTCGATGCCGAGCTCAATGTGGGTCAGCTGTCCGAGCGGGTCGAGCTGGGCCAGTCGCCGCTGTCACAACACCTGTCCAAGCTGCGCGCCTGGGGCCTGGTCCGGACGCGGCGGGACGGCCAGCAGGTCAACTATTCGCTGGCCTCCGACGAGGTGCGCCAGGTGCTGATGACGCTCTACAATATCTATTGCGCCTGCTGACACGCGTGACTGAGCAGGCCAGGCCGCTTCTGCCGCCGCCACCTGCCCGGCCATCCCGTCTGGCCTGAAACCCGGCTGGGGCGGGATGAACGTTCGTCCGGCCACCGATGGGACCCCCTGCCCCTTCCAACAGCCCTAGCCCCCGCAGATACCGGCGGCCACTGCATCACGCGGGCGGCCGGTAGCGCCCGCATGCCGGTTATGAACTATTGCGGTCTGGATCGGGGCTGACCTCAACGGGCCCGGTGGATTCGCGGACCACGAAATGGGAGGCGACCATCATCCGAACGGCAAATTCCGGGGCGACGCGGCCGCTGATCTTGTCGTCGAGCAGCCGGACCAGGCCGCCGCCGATCTGGCGCCCATGCACGCGCACGGTGGTCAGCTGTGGCGAAATCTGGGTGGCCGCAGAATAGTCGCCAAAGCCGATCACGGACACGTCCTCGGGAATGCGGTAACCCAGACGCAGCAGTTCGGAGATCACCGTCACGGCAAGGCCATCGTGGGCGCAGAAAAACGCGGTGGGCTGAAAGCCGCTGTCATGCACGGCCTGCAGGTGTTCGGTAAACCGCATCTCCGCCTCAAAGCGCATCTCCCGAAAAGTGACATCGGGGTGGCGTTCCAGCACTTCGCGAACGCCGTAGAAGCGCTCGATGCGACCGCGATAGCCGGGCGTGCCATGCACATAGGCGATTTTGCGGTGGCCGAGCTCG
>CAXBHD010000346.1:0-2840 GCA_963975335.1 uncultured Devosia sp.
AGCCGCTTTCCTTATAGCCACCAAAGCCGACGGCGGCGTCGAAATTATTGGTGCCATTGATCCAGACCACGCCGGCCTTGATCTGCGGCGCGATGTCGAGCGCCAGGTTGATATTCTCGCTCCAGATCGTTGCGGCGAGGCCATATTGGGTATTGTTGGCCAGGGCCACCGCCTCTTCGGGCGTGCGAAAGCTCATCGCCACCAGAACCGGCCCGAAGATCTCCTCGGCCACCAGACTATTGGCGGGCGACACATTGGTGACCAGAGCCGGCTTCAAAAAGCAGCCCGTATTGGGCAGGGTGCCATCGGGCTCGTGCACCACCGCGCCCTCGGCGACGCCGCGCGCCATCAATTCGCGGATGCGCGCCACCTGGATCGGGGCAATCATGGCGCCGATATCGATGGACTTGTCCATCGGATCGCCCACCCGCAATGTTGCCATGCGCTTTTTGAGCTTGGTGATGAAGCGGGTTTCGATGCTCTCCTGCACCAGAAGGCGAGAACCGGCGCAGCAGACCTGGCCCTGGTTGAACCAGATGGCGTCGATCAGGCCCTCGATGGCGCTGTCGATATCGGCGTCTTCAAAGACGATATAGGGCGACTTGCCGCCCAGCTCGAGGCTCAGCCCCTTGCCGGTACCGGCCGTCGTCGCGCGAATAAGCTTGCCCACCTCGGTCGAACCGGTAAAGGCGATCTTGTCCACGCCGGCATGGGCAGTGATGGCCGCGCCGGTCTCGCCGGCGCCGGTGACGATATTGACCACGCCCTTGGGCAGGCCGACGCGCTGGCAGATCTCGGCAAACAGCAGGGCCGTCAGCGAGGTGAATTCGGCCGGCTTGAGCACGACCGTATTGCCGGCGGCCAGAGCCGGGGCGATCTTCCAGGCCAGCATCAGCAGCGGGAAGTTCCAGGGAATGATCTGGCCGCAGACGCCATAGGGCACGGCATCGGGGAATTCACGGCTGAGATGCTGGGCCCAGCCGGCATGGTGATAGAAGTGGCGCGCCACCAGCGGAATGTCGATGTCGCGGCTTTCGCGGATCGGCTTGCCATTGTCGAGGGTTTCGAGCACGGCAAAGAGCCGGGCATGCTTCTGCACCGCGCGGGCGATGGCATAGAGATATTTGCCGCGCGCATAGCCCGACAGCGCGCTCCAACCCGGAAAGGCGGCGCGGGCGGCCTTGACCGCCGCGTCGACATCTTCGGCCGTAGCATCGGAGATCTGGGCCAGGCTCTCGCCGGTCGCGGGATTGTCCGAGGAAAAGCCCTTGCCGGGCTTGGTCCATTCGCCATTGATGAAATGGCCGAAGCTGCGGTCATGGGCATCGAGCCAGGCCATGGCCTGTTCGGGGCCTTCGGGGGCCGGGCCGTAATCCAGCGACTGGAAGATTTGCGCGATCTTGTTCATCTGTGTTCCTCCGGAGAGTTTCCCGTCTGTGCGGGAACGGCGCCGTATGTGCTGCTTGTCCGAGCCCAGCGCGCGGCGCGCTTAGGGCGTTCTTGCTTCAAATGCTTCAGCGGACTATCTTGGCGCCCGACCGCGCCCAAGGCTCATCACACCATTGGCTGCCGATAATCGGCCGCATAGTGCCCGGTCAGCCCGTGCTCGAGTTGGCGTTCGATATCGGTGAGCAGGGTCGAGGCGCCGAAGCGGAACAGGTGCGGCTGCAGCCAGCCATTGCCCAGTTCCTCCTTCATCAGCGCCATATATTTGAGCGCATCGGCCGCCTTGGAAATGCCGCCGGCCGGCTTGTAGCCGATCTCGATGCCGGTCTCCTCGGCAAACCAGCGGATCATGCGGATCATGGTCAGGCTTGTCACCAGATTGGCATTGACCTTTTCCTTGCCGGTCGAGGTCTTGATGAAATCGGCGCCGGCCAGCATGCAGACCAGGCTCGCCTTGGCGATATTGCTCTGGGTGGCCAATTCGCCCGTGCCCAGAATGGTCTTGATATGGGCGTCGCCACAGGCCTTGCGGAAAGCGCGGATCTGGTCGTAGAGCCCCTGCCAATCCTGGCGCAGCACCATGCCGCGCTCGATGACAATGTCGATTTCCTGCGCCCCGTCGGCGACCGAGAGCTCGATCTCGCGCAGCTTGGTCTCGACGGGAGCCAGGCCATGCGGAAAGGCGGTGGAGACGGCAGCGACCGGAATGCCGGTGCCGTCGAGGGCCTCCACCGCGGTCTTGACGAAGCTGTGATAGACGCAGACCGCGCCGGGCAGGATGCGCAGTTCGGGCACGGCGAGCCGGTCGAGAATGTCCTGGCGCAGTGGATGGCGCGCCTTGGCGCAGAGGCGCTGGACCCGTCCGGCCGTGTCGTCGGCATTGAGCGTGGTCAGGTCGATCAGGGTGATGGCCTTGAGCAGCCAGGCCAGCTGATAGTCCTTCTTGACGGTACGGCGGGCGCCGATCGAGCCGGCGCGGCGCTCCAGCGCCGAGCGGTTCATGCGGACGCGCTCGACCCAGTCGAGATCGAGCGGAAAGCCGGGATTGCGCCGATGTGGGCTATGGGTGGTCTGCCCGCTCTGGGGCGTCTTGTCGATAACGCGCAGGCTCATAGTTCCTCCACCAGCGCCGGAATGAGCCTTTTCAGCTTCTGGGCGCCCTCTGCCGCCATGGTCTTGGTATGCTCATGGCTGATATTTTCGCTCGACAGGCCCGCGCCCATATTGGTGATGGACGAGCAGGCCCAGATCTTCATCCCCAGGAAACGCCCGAGAATGACTTCGGGTGCCGTCGACATGCCCACGGCAGTGGCGCCCAGGCGCACCGCCATCTGGATTTCGGCGACGGTCTCGAAGCTGGGACCAGAATACCACAGATAGATGCCTTCGCCGAG
>CAXBHD010000347.1:0-2839 GCA_963975335.1 uncultured Devosia sp.
CGGCGCTTCGCTGGTCGGGTAGGGGGCCGGATAGCCGCCGCCGATATTGAGGCGCTTGAGCTCGATGCCGGCTTCCTCGACGATGCGGGCTGCAGCGGCAATGTGGCGCTCATAGGCATAGGCGTCTTCGCACTGGCTGCCGACATGGAAGCACAGGCTTGGCGTATAGCCCATCTGCTCGACCATGGTGACGATCTCGGCGGCACCCTGTTCCATCACGCCGAACTTGATGCCGAAATCGTAGGACTTGAGCGCCTTGCCGGCCTTGAAGCGCGTGGTGACTTCCACGTCGCGCGAGGGCGATACCACGGCTGCCAGCTGGTCCAGCTGCTGGGGGTGATCGATGGTGAAGGAACGCACCCCGAACTCTTCATAGGCGCGGGCGATCTCGCGCTTGTTCTTGATGGGGTTGTTATAGTGCATCACCGCGCCCGGCGCGTTATCGCGCACCAGTTCCATTTCGGTATTGGAGGCCACGTCGAAGGCCTTGAGGCCCTCGCGGTGCAGCTGGGCGATGATATGGGGCGAGGGATTGCACTTGACCGCATAGGTCAGCAATCCGTCAAAGCCCTTCTTGAAGACCTTTGTCGCCTTGTGCAGCTCGCGTTCTGAGAACAGGAAAGCCGGAAAATCGGGGGCTTCGGCCGCGATCAGGGCGGAGGTGTTCGGGTAAACGTGGTTCGGCTCGGTGGTCATGGACGACTGGCCTTTCAGGGCTGGGGAACGCGAGAATGCGCCAAAGTGAGCGCTGCATATAGGGCCGTGAGCCCCCTCGCGCAAACGATTATTTGGGCGGCAAATACGTCACTGGCATGACGCCATTGTCGTGCCCGATTTGGGGCGTTTGCCTCTCGATCAGGCTGGCCGGCTCTGGGCTGGCCAGGACGCGGACTGGAGGTTGAGTTGATGTCGATGCGCACGCTGATGGGGGCCGGTTTCACCATTGCCGTCCTGGCGATCGGGGGTACCCTTGCCTTTTCTCCGTGGAACGGTCCAGGCTTGGCGCAGATCGATGTGCCACCCGCTGTCACTGCGCCTGCCGTGACGCCGGTCGTGCCCAGCAGCAATGCCCAGGTCAAGCTGAGCTTTGCGCCGGTGGTCAAGGCGGTCTCGCCCTCGGTGGTCAATGTCTATGCCACGCGGATCGAACAGCAGTCGGCCTCGCCCTTTGCCAATGACCCGTTCTTCTCGCGCTTCTTCGGCCAAAGGCAGTTCCAGAGCCGGCCGCGCGAGTCGCAGTCGCTGGGCTCGGGGGTGATCGTGGAGGCCGGTGGCGTCATCCTCACCAACCGGCATGTGATCGAGGGGGCTAACGATGTGCGCATTGCCCTGTCGGATGGCCGCGAATTCGCCGTGGATGTGGTGATCGAGGACGCCCAGACCGACCTTGCCGTGCTGCGGGTGCGCGAGCCGGGCAATGCCCGTTTCCCGGCCATCGGCTTTGCCAATTCCGACAGTCTCGAGGTTGGCGACCTGGTGCTGGCGATCGGCAATCCCTTCGGGGTCGGCCAGACCGTGACCAGCGGCATTGTCTCGGCGCTGGCCCGCACCGGCGTCGAGCAGTCTGACTATGAGTTCTTCATCCAGACCGATGCGGCGATCAATCCGGGCAATTCGGGCGGGGCATTGGTGGATATGGAGGGGCATCTGGTGGGCATCAATACGGCCATCTATTCGCAGAGCGGCGGCTCGGTCGGCATCGGCTTTGCCATTCCTGCCAATATGGCGCGGCTGGTGGCCGAGGCCGGCGTCAATGGCGGCGATATTATCCGCCCCTGGTTCGGCGCCAAGCTGCAGGCGGTCAATGCCGATATCGCGGCCAGCCTGGGCATGGCGGCGCCGCATGGGGCGCTGATCACCGAAGTGGCGCCCGATGGGCCTGCTGCCCGGGCCGGCTTTGCCTCGGGCGATGTGATCCTCTCCGTCGATGGCACGGCGGTGAACGATCCGAGCAGCTTCAACTTCCGGCTGGCCACCAAGCCGATCGGCGAGGTGGCCGAGCTGGAGCGGCTGCGGGGCGGGGCGAGTGAGCCGATCGCCTTTACCGTCGAGGCGGCGCCGCTGCTCGACGACAGTCAGAGGGCCACGATCAGCGGCAATTCGCGCTTTGCCGGCACCAGCGTCGAACAGCTCAATGCCGCGATCGCCGAGGCCAAGGGATTGCCCTATGACGCCCGGGGCGTGATCGTTGCCGCCGTCGAGCCCGGCTCGCCCGCCGCGCAAATGGGGCTGCAGGTGGATGATGTGATCCTTTCGCTCAACGAGATAAGCATGGATAGCGCCAAGGCCTTTGCCGATACCGCCTCGCAGCGGGTGCGGACCTGGCAGATCATCCTGCAACGCGACGGCCGGGTGATGCGCAGTATCGTCAGCGGTTAGTTACGCGTCGCTGCCCGGCGCCTGCGGCGCCGGGCGCTTCACACCAGGCTGCCTATTGCGGCGCGTGGCACACTGCCTCAATGTTGTTGCCGTCCGGATCGCGCACGAAGGCGGCGTAATAGGTGGCGTGATAATGGGGCCGCAGACCAGGACCGCCATTGTCGGTGCCGCCGGCGGCCATGGCCGCCTGGTAGAAGGCATCGACCTGGGCATGGGTCTGGGCGGAGAAGGCAAAATGGGCCGGCGGCCGCTGCGCCTCGCCCTCGGTGATCCAGAAGGCAGGGCTGTCTGGGCCGAAACCGCCAACCTTGACGCCGCCGGTGTGCTCGGGCGGGATCTGCACGAGAAAGCTGGAACCCAGGGGTGCCAGTGCCTGTTCATAGAAGGTCTTGGCGCGGTCAAAATCGGTTACGCTGATGCCGGAATGGTCTATCATGGTGGTCTCCGTCGAACTGATGGT
>CAXBHD010000348.1:0-2806 GCA_963975335.1 uncultured Devosia sp.
GAAATATAGGTCGCGCCGACCTTGGCAGCCAGCAGCGCCTGGTTGGCCGAAAAGCACAGCGTGACATTGGTCTTGATGCCCTTGTCGAAGAAGTACTTGGTGGCCTTGAGGCCGGCCAGGGTCAGCGGCAGCTTGATGACGACATTGTCGGCGATCTTGGCGAGATGCTCGCCCTCGGCGACCATGCCCTCATATTCGAGGCTGGCGACTTCGGCCGAAACCGGGCCGGGCACCAGCGCGCAGATTTCGGCAATGACTTCCTTGTATCGACGAAGAACTTCATGGTTCCCTCCTAATTGTCTTCGAACTTGCCCTGGGGCAAAAGGTGTAGCACGGCAATGGGTTGCCGCAAGGCCCGGGCCGGGCCTATTTGATGGCGGCGAGCAGGGCATCGGCGAGGTCGCCGACGCGATCTTCGGGGATGCCGGCGACATTGATGCGACTGTCACCGATCATATAGATACCATTGGCGGCTTTTAAATGCTCGACCACGGCATTATCCAGCCCGAGCAGCGAAAACATGCCGCGATGGGCGGCGATGAAGTCGAAATCGGCCGCGTTGGACTTTTCGCGGATCGCCTCGCTGAGCTTTTCGCGCAGCCCGATCATGCGATTGCGCATGAGGTCGAGCTCGGCCTCCCATTCGGCGCGCAGTTCGGCATCCTCGAGAATGGTGCGGATGATTTCGGCACCATGATCGGGCGGCTGGCTATAGGCGCCGCGGATGATGTTGAGCAGTTGCGACTGCGTCACATCCGCCTCGGCCGCGTCGCGGGCGACCAGGATGGCCGCGCCGATGCGCTCACGATAGAGGCCGAAATTCTTCGACCCCGAGAATGCTACCAGAGCCTCGGGCACCGTGGATAGAATTTTGCGCGTGCCATAGGCATCGGCATCGAGGCCATCGCCAAAGCCGAGATAGGCCAGATCGATAAAGGGCAGAGCACCGGTGCGCACCAGGCTCGAGGCCACCATATCCCATTGATCGGGCGTGAGATTTGCTCCGGTGGGATTGTGGCAGCAGCCATGCAGCAGGACGATATCGTCCTTGCCCAGGGCATCGAGCGCGGCCAGCATCTGGGCGAATTTGACGCCACGGGTCTGGGTATCGAAATAGGGATAGGTCTTGACCACGAGGCCGGAATTTTCGGCGATCGGGTTGTGGTTGGGCCAGGTCGGATCGGAAACCCAGACCGTGGCGCCGGGGCGGGCGCGGTTGATCAGCTGCATCAGCACCCAGAGCGAGCCGGTGCCGCCGGGGGCCTGAGCGATGCGGACGCGGGCGCGATCGATGGTTTCGCCCAGCACCAGATCGAGCACAGCGGCGCCAAAGCCCTTATTGCCGGCAATGCCGAGATAGGTCTTGGTCTTGCCCTGGGCCAGGATGCGCTGTTCGGCCTTTTTCACCGCGCTCATGATCGGGGTCGTACCCTGCTCGTCCTTATAGACGCCGACGCCGAGGTCGATCTTGGTGGGACGGGTATCGGCGGCATATTCGCCCATGAGCGCCAGAATCTTGTCGCCGGGGGCCTTGGTGAGGTTCTCGAACATATTGGGAGTCGTTCCGGTGGGAGGCGGGCCTGTTATAGGCGGCGGGGCAGAATTTGCAATCGGGGCGCGGCTCAGCGGGAAATGCCGAGCCGCTCCAGTTCGGCAAGCAATTGCGGAATGATTTCAAACAGATCGCCCACCAGCGCCAGATCGGCCAGCTGCATCAGCGGGGCCTGGGCGTCGCTGTTGATGGCGACAATCTTCTTGGCGCCCTGAATGCCGGCCAGATGCTGCAGCGCGCCGGAAATGCCGATGGCGATATAGAGATCGGGGGCGATGATCTTGCCGGTCTGGCCGATCTGCCAGTCATTGGGGGCATAGCCGGCATCGACGGCGGCGCGGGTGGCGCCGACCGCGGCGCCAAGCCTTTTGGCCAGCTGTTCAATGAGCCCGAAATTTTCCGCCGAGCCCAGCGCGACGCCGCCGCCGATGACGATCTGGGCGGTGGCCAGATCGGGCGAGTCGCTCGGCGTGCGGTGGGTGGCCAGCAGTTTGACGGCGGAAGTCAGTGCGATATCAAGCACTTCCACCGGCGCGGGCGTTGCGGCCCGGGCGGCAGCGGGAAAGGCCGAGGCGCGCAAGGTCAGGAGGTGCTTGGGCTGATTGTCGGTGACGGTCTGGACGGCATTGCCGGCATAGATGGGGCGTTCGAAGCGGGTGGGCCCAAGGATGCTGACCACATCGGTAACGGGCATCAGATCGAGCCGCGCGGCAATGCGGGGCATTCGATCTCTCCCAACACTTCCCGCACTCTGGATAACATAGTGATAGCCGTCGGCCAGCCTTTCGACGAGCGATGTATCCCCGTCGGCCGCCGAAGCCCCTGCAACGCGCAGGACTTTTTCGCCAGCGGCAGCGATATTTTCGGTGTTGTCGCCGATGACCAGCAGGTCGATCGGCCCCAGAACAGACGCCCCCTGGACCACGCGGGCAGTGGCGGGCGAGAGCGCGCCGGCATCGTGATCGGCAATGACCAATACGCGCATTACAGGGCCTCCATCTGGGCAATGTCGTCGGCGATGAAGGCGGCCAGTTCGGTGACCGAGGCCACCGTCTTTCCTGCCACGCGCTCGGCGGGCGGGGATATCTTTTCGATGGTGAGGCGGGGGCTGAGATCGAGGCCGAATTCGGCGACCGGGCGGGTGGCCAGCGGCTTGGCGCGGGCCTTCATCACCATGGGCAGGGCGGCATTGCGCGGCGTATTGAGGCGCAAATCGGCGGTGACAATGGCGGGCAGCGGCAGTGACAGGGGTTC
>CAXBHD010000349.1:0-2780 GCA_963975335.1 uncultured Devosia sp.
CGCCGCATGCAGTACTACCTGCACAATTTCCTGGTTTCCCAGCCCGACCTCAACTTCCACAATCCGGCCGTGCAGGATGCGCTGCTGGGCGAAATGCGCTTCTGGCTCGAGCGCGGCGTCGACGGCTTCCGGCTCGATACCGTCAATTTCTACTTTCACTCGACCGGGCTCGAATCCAATCCCGTGGTCAGGGCCGAGGATTTCAACGCCTCCACCGCGCCGGCCGTGAACCCCTATAATTTCCAAGAACATCTCTACGACAAGTCGCGCCCGGAAAACCTGGCCTTCCTGCGCCGCCTGCGCGCCCTGCTCGACGAATATCCCGGTCGTACCACGGTGGGCGAAATCGGCGACAGCCAGCATCAGCTCGAAATCATGGCCCAGTACACCTCGGGCGACGACATGCTGCACATGGCCTATACGTTCGACTATCTCGGCGGCGAATTCTCGGCGTCCCACTTTCGCCAGTCCATCGAGGCGACCGAGGCGCAGGCGCCCGACGGCTGGATCTGCCTGGCCTTTTCCAATCACGACGTGGTGCGCCATGTCAGCCGCTGGGCTACCCATGGCCAGGAAGAGGCCTTCACCCGCCTCGCCGCCACGCTGATCCTGTCCATGCGCGGCTCGGTCTGCCTCTATCAGGGCGAGGAACTGGGCCTCAAGGAGGCCGACCTGTCCTTCTCCGACCTGGTCGACCCCTATGGCATCGAGTTCTGGCCCGAATTCAAGGGCCGCGATGGCTGCCGCACTCCCATGGTCTGGCAGGCACATGTGCGCAACGGTGCCTTTTCCACGGCCGAACGCACCTGGCTGCCCGTGCCGGCCGAACACCTGACCCATGCGGTCGATACCCAGCATCACGTAGAGGGCTCGGTCCTCGAATTCTACCGCACCATGCTGGCCTTCCGCAAAGCCCACCCGGCTTTGGCCAAGGGCAATATCGAACTGCTGCCGCTGCAGGGGGATGTCCTCGCCTTCATCCGCCAGCACGGCGATCAGCGCCTGGTCTGCGTCTTCAATATGGCCGAGGCTCCCGTCACCTATCGCCTGCCCGAGGGCATGGCGCCGACCGGCATGGACTGCCCCGGCGTTATCGCCACCGCCATGGATGGCGCCATCGAGCTCGACGCCTTCGGCGCCTATATCGGCGTGCTCAACTAATCGATTTGCGACTGCCCGATTTCGGGCAGTCGCGCCCCCACCAGGGCCTTTGTCAGCGGATGCCGCGGGTTGGCGAACAGCTGCTCCGGTCTGCCTTGCTCGACAATCTTGCCCGCCTCCATCACCAGCACGCGGTCGGCCATCGCCGCCACCATGTCCAGGTCATGGCTGATCAGCAGATAGGTCAGCCCGAACCGGGCCTGCAACTGCGCCAGCAGCGCCAGCACCTCGCCGCGCACCGACATGTCCAGCGCCGAGACCGGCTCGTCGAGCACGACCAGCTTTGGCCGCGTTACCAGCGCCCGCGCAATGGCCAGCCGCTGTCGCTGCCCGCCGGAAAATTCATGCGGATAGCGCCCCAGCATGGCCGCATCGAGCCCCACCGCCTCGATGGCCTCGACCACCCGTTCGCTCCTGGCCTGCAGCGACAGTCCCGGCGCCAGCCGCAGCGGTTCGGCCAGCGAGGCGCCCAGCGTCAGCCGCGGGTTGAAGCTGCCAAACGGGTCCTGGAACACCAGCGACACATCCCGTCGCAGCGCCTTGGGCAGGTCCTTGCCGCGATAGGCCTGTCCGCTCAGCGCGATCTGCCCGCGGCTGGCGCTGTCGAGCCCGACAATGATCTTGGCCAGCGTGGTCTTGCCGCAGCCCGAGGGCCCCACCAGCGCCAGGCACTCTCCCGCCTTGACCTCGAAGCTGACGCCATCGACCGCCCGCAGCTTTTGGTGACGCCACCACAGCGCGCCGCCCTGGCGATAGATGCGGCTCACCTCCGATACGGCCAGCAGCGTCCCGCCGATCGGCGCGCGCTCGATTGCCGGCAGTTCCAGCCGTGATGCCGCCACCAGCCGCTGCGTATAGGCCTCGCGCGGCGCCCCGAATACCGCCTCGGCTGGCCCGGTCTCCACCAGGCTTCCGTCATGCATTACCAGCACGCGGCTGCACAGAGCCGCGACCGCCTTGAGGTCATGGCTGATGAACAGCAAGGCCATGTGCCGGCGCTCGCAGATCGCCGCAATCAGGTCGAGCACTACCCGCTGGGTAACAAGGTCGAGCGCCGAGGTCGGCTCGTCGGCAATCAGGATGTCCGGCTGCCCGGCCAGCGCCATGGCGATCATCGCCCGCTGCCGCTGCCCGCCCGATAGCTGATGGGCAAAGCGCTCGCCATGGGCCGCCGTCAGCCCCACTTCCGCCAGCAGTTGCGGCACGTCACCGTCATTCACGCCGTCCCGGTTCAGCGCAATGGCTTCGGCAATCTGCGCTCCGATCCGCATCGGCGGGTTGAGCGCCGTCATCGGCTCCTGGAATACCATGCCGATCCGCTTGCCGCGCAGCCGTGCCATCTCGCGTTCCGACGGGGGCAGCGGTGCCCCGCCCAGCCTGACAGTGCCGCCCATCTCCGCGCCTTCCGGTAAGAGGCCGGTGATCGCCAGGGCCGTCAGCGTCTTGCCCGAGCCGCTCTCCCCGATAATGCCGAAGCGTTCGCCGCGCTGCAGCACCAGGCTCACATCGGCCACCGCTGCCTGCCCGCCAAAGCGCACCGACAGGTTCTCGACTTCAAGCAACATTGGTCTGCACCTGCCGCAGTCGCGGATCGACGGCATCGCGCAGCCCGTCGCCGG
>CAXBHD010000350.1:0-2777 GCA_963975335.1 uncultured Devosia sp.
CTCGAGCGCAATGCCATGAAGGCCATGCTGGGCGATATCGAGAAGCGCATGCCGGGTCGCAAGGATGTCATGATCCGTGCGCTTGGCAACATCAATGCCAGCCATATGCTGGATACCAAGCTGTTCGACTTTTCCGCCCTGTTCGACAAGAGGACGCAATCGTGAATTTTGACGTGATGGACCTGGCCAATATCCTGCGCGATGCGGCTCGGGCCGAGGCCCTGCCGCGGTTTCGCCGGCTCGATGCCAGCATGGTCCATACCAAGACCGAAGCCATTGACCTGGTCACCGAGGCCGATGTGGCCACCGAAGAGGTGATCAAGGCGGCCATGGCGGCGTGGATGCCCGAGGCGCTGTTCGTGGGCGAGGAATCGGTGGCGGCCGATCCGGCCCTGCTGGGGCGCCTTGCCGAGGCGGACCTTGCCGTGGTGGTCGACCCGATCGATGGCACCGCCAATTATGCCGCCGGCCTGCCGCTGTTCGCCACCATGGCGTCGGTGGTGTCCAAGGGCGAGACCATTGCCGGCATCATCTATGACCCGATGGGCGATGACTGGATGATGGCGGAAAAGGGCGGCGGGGCCTGGCTGCGCCGGCCCAATGGTGAGGCCGTGCGCATGCAGATGGCGGCGTCGCTGCCGCTGGCCGAAATGGTGGGCTGCGCCTCGGTCTCCTATCTGCCCGCCGACAAGCGCGCCGAAGTGCTGGCCAATCTGGCGCAAGTGCGCGTCGTCTCCAATTTCCGCTGCGCCGGACACGAATATCGCACGCTGGTGTCGGGCCATGCCCAGTTCGGTTGCTGGAACAAGCTGATGCCCTGGGACCATCTGGCCGGGACGCTGATGGCGCAGGAAGCCGGTGGCTATGCCGCGCGGCTCGACGGCCAGCCCTATCTGCCCCGCCATGTCGATGGCGGCCTGCTGGTGACGGTAGATCGCGACAGCTGGGACGAATTGCGGCGGAACGTGTTTACGTTCTAGCCGCAATCGCCGCCGCCGCCGCTTCGACCGCGCCGGGTCCATGCTCAATGCCAAGGGCCTGGAGGCCGGCTTCCATGCTGGCCAGCACGCCCAGCGTCATATGGGCATTGACGTGGCCCATGTGCCCGACGCGCAGAAAATCCTGATAGGCCGGCTCGCTGGGCAGGGCCATGCCCAGGCCAATGCCCAGGGTAACGCCCGCTTCCGCTTCGAGCCAGCGCCGCAGCGCCCCGGCGCCGCCGTTGGGAATGGTGGCCGCCGTGACCGACCAGCCGCGGGCCGCCTTGTCGGCGACGTTGAGGGCGATGGTGCTACCCGCGCCCCAGGCCTCGAAGGCAGCCCAGACGGCGCTGGCCAGGCGCTGGTGGCGGTCCCAGACGGCTTCGAGCCCTTCCTCATCAAGGATCATGGTCAGCGCCTCGCGCAGGCCATAGAGGTGATGGGTCGGGGCGGTGCCGCCGAAATATTGCCAGAACTCGGTGCCAGTGCCGCGCGGCTTCCAGTCCCAATAGGGGGTGACGAGATCGGCCCGCCGCGACATTTCCAGCGCCTTGTCGGAGAACCAGACAAAGCCCAGGCCCGGCGGCAGCATCAGGCCCTTCTGGCTGGCGCCGACCAGGACATCAATGCCCCAGTCGTCCATGCGCAGCGGGTCGCAAGCCAGCGAGGCGATGGCGTCAACGGCCAGCAAGGCTGGATGGCCGGTGCTGTCGATGGCGGCGCGAATGGCGGGCAGGTCATTGCGGGCGCTCGAGGCGGTATCGACATGGGTGACCAGCACCGCCTTGATCTGGTGGGTCGGATCGGCGCGCAGGGCGTCGGCAATGCGCTGCGGATCGGCCGGGCTGGCCTTGCCGAAGTCGATAATGTCAACCGTGACCCCCTGGCGCGCCAGTCCCTCGGCCCAGCCATGGCCGAAGCGGCCGGTGGCGGCGAGCAAAGCGCGATCCCCGCGGGCGAACATGTTGCAATTGGCCGCCTCCCAGGCGCCATGGCCATTGGCGATATAAATGGCGACATGCTGGCGGGTCTGGGCGACCCGCTTGAGATCGGGGATCATTGCGCGCGTCATGTCGACGATCTCGCCCTCGTAAATATTGGGCGCGCTACGATGCATGGCGTTGAGCACGCGCTCGGGCGAAACCGAGGGGCCGGGAATGGCGAGATAGGGACGGCCGGTAGTGGGGGACATGGCGGGCTCGATGGAATAAGCGGCGGGACAGGCCACGCTATCAGTCACGACTCGGCGGTGCTGGGCAAGCGCTCAGTATGCGGAGCTGTGGCGTGCCCCCGGTCTGGCGCCGCGTCGGCTGAGGGAAGGATGAACGGATACGCGTCATGCGTTCGTAATGGCGACCAAATGGCAGTGAACGACGCCTCTTGCGGACTCAGATAAGTCTGTGCTTATGTGTTTGCATGAGTGAAGCAGATATTTTCAAAGTGCTGGCCGACCCGACCCGCCGCGCCGTGCTGGAGCGGCTGGCGACAGCCGAGCTGACCGCCACCGACCTGCGTGCGGGCTTTGCCATCAGCCAGCCGGCGATGAGCCAGCACCTGGCGGTGCTGCGGCAGGCCGGGTTGATCGAGGAGCGCCGCGAAGGCCGCTTCGCCCATTACCGCGTGGCGCCGCAAGGACTGGCGCCGCTGCACGACTGGCTGGCGCGCTACAGGGCCTTCTGGCCCGGCCGCATCGACAGCCTCAAGGATCTGCTCAAGGAGATGGACCAATGACCCCAGACGACAGCGCCCTGGTCTATGAGTGCAGTCTCGATGCGCCGCCGGAAAAGGTCTGGCGGG
>CAXBHD010000351.1:0-2752 GCA_963975335.1 uncultured Devosia sp.
TGCTCGACGAGCCGGTCAGCGCGCTCGATGTCTCGGTGCAGGCGCAGGTCCTGCTGCTGCTCCAGCAATTGCGCGACGAACTGGGCCTGTCCTATCTCTTCATCAGCCACGATCTGGCCGTGGTGGAATCGATTTCCGATCGGGTCGCCGTCATGTATCTGGGGGAAGTGGTGGAAACCGGCCCCGCCGCCCGGCTTTTTGCCGCCCCGCAACATGACTATACCAGGGCCCTGATCGCCAGCGCCCCCCGCCTGACGGTATCGGACAGCCCGCTATGAGCGAACGCGCCTCCCCTGAAACATCCCCCGCCGCGGCAGCTCCCCGCCGCAAGCGGACCGACGAAATCGTCGATGCCATCAAGCGCATGATCGTCGAGCATGGTTTGGCGCCGGGCGATCGCCTGCCGCAGGAACGCGAGCTCATTTCCCAGTTCGCCGCCGGCAAGGGCACGGTGCGCGAGGCGCTCAAGGCATTGGAAGTGCAGGGGCTGATCTCGATGCGCACGGGCCCGGGCGGCGGTGCCTTTATCGAGCGCATGTCGGAAGGCCGGGCGATGAGCCTGCTCTCCAATTTCCTCTTCGCCAAGAACCTCTCCATCGCCAATATCTATGAAATGCGCAAGGTGCTCGAGCCGCAGGTCGCGGCCAGCGCCACGCCCCATATCGATGAGGCCGGCCTCAAGCAGCTCGAGGCGATCATCGGCATTTACGATCACGAACCGGCCGATGCCACCGAGCGCTGGAACCAGCGCATGGCCGAGCTCGATTTCCATGGTGTCGTCGCGCAATATTCCGACAACCCCATCCTGGCCTTTACCTGCCGCTTCCTGCAGCGCCTGCTCAAGGACCTCACCATCGCCCAGGACATCTATATCCACCCTGAGCCGGTCTCCCGCGCCCGCGGCATCCAGCACCAGCGCGACCTCATCGCCGCCATGCGGCGCCGCGATGCCGATGCGGCCGCCGCCATTCTGTCAGTCCATATGGCCGAGGCCGAACAGCATATGCTCGATCTGCAGGCCAAGCTGATGGACCGCTTCCTCACCGAAGAGGCGGCCCCCGCCCGCAGCCGAAAGCGCCGCACCGCATGATCGATCAGGATTATCTTCTCGACCGCCTGCTGCAGCTGCTGCAGACCCCCAGCCCCGTGGGCATGACAGGACGCGCCACCGACCTGGTCGATGCCTGGCTGCGCGATCTCGGCTATACGCCCCGCTATACCCGCCGCGGCGTGCTCTATGTCGAGGTGGGGGAGGGCGCTCCCCGCCGCGCTCTGGCGGTGCATCTCGATACGCTGGGCGCCATGGTCAGCGAGCTCAAGCCCAATGGCCGGCTGGCTCTGCGCAATACCGGCACCTGGGCGGCGCGCTTTGCCGAGGGCGCCCGCGTCACCGTCTTTTCCGATGCCGGCGAACACCGCGGCACCATCCTGCCGCTCAAGGCCTCCGGCCATCGCTTCAATACCGAGGTCGATAGCCAGCCTGCCGACTGGGACAATCTGGAAATCCGCATCGATGCCATCCTGCCCGACCGGGCCAGCCTGCTGGCCGCCGGTTTCAATGTCGGCGACATGGTCGCCATCGATGCCCAGCCCGAAGTGGCGGATGGTTTCATCGTCTCGCGCCATCTCGATGACAAGGCGGGCTGCGCCACCCTATTGGCTGTGCTCAAGGCAATTGCCGACGGGCAGGTCAAGGTCGCCGTACCCTTCCAGGCCATGTTCACCATTGCCGAGGAGATCGGCATTGGCGGCACGCATGGCTTTGGCCCCGATGTCGAGGAACTGCTGGCTATCGACAATGCCGTCACCGCCCCCAACCAGGCCTCGCGCGACGATGCCGTCACCATTGCCATGCGCGACCGCCAGGGCCCGTTTGACGCGCGCATGACGCGCCAGCTGCTGGACCTCTGCCAGCGCCACGGCATCCGGCATGAACGCGATACCTTCCGGCATTACCGCTCCGACAGCGCCGCGGCGGTCGAAGCCGGCTGGGATCTCCGCGTCGGCCTCGTCTGCTTCTCGCTGGACAGTTCGCATGGCTGGGAGCGCACCCACCTGGCCTCCCTCCTGGAGCTGGGCAGATTGCTGGGCGCCTATCTCGGTTCCGATCTCGCCCCGGTGGACAAACCGGGCCGCTAGGCCTTTCCCGACCGCCCTCGACGGCGCTGTCTGCGCTTCCGCCGCGGCCCGCACCCCGTTGCAACCGGCCGACCAAAGCCCTGTTGCGCGTCATTGGCCCTGCCTCCAGCACTTGTGATCACGTCTGGGCGCTTGGTTTACTCAATCCTAACCCGATGCCTGCACTTTGCCATGAAGAGCGATCAGCCCTCGGGCCTGTCGTCAATCGTGCATCCATTGCGGGCTCGCGTCCCCCGCTAGTATTGAGTTGGAGCGTTTTGTGGGTCTGAAGTCGCTTTCTGCCGTCCGTCTGTTTTCCTGTGTCCTGCTGATCCTGACCGCCCTGTCAGCCGCTATTGTGCCGGCGGCGGCCATCGAAAACCTGCGCAAATATGCCGGCATTGTCGTCGACGCCAAATCGGGCGAGGTGCTCTATGAAAGCCAGGCCGACAGCCGCCGCTATCCGGCCTCGCTGTCCAAGGTCATGACGCTCTACATCGTCTTTCAGGAGCTCAAGGCCGGCAATTTGTCGCTCAACAGCACGCTGACCGTGTCGCGCCACGCCGCCAATGCCGTGCCCACCAAACTCGGTCTCAAGGCCGGCGCCACCATCTCACTGGGCGATGCCATGAAG
>CAXBHD010000352.1:0-2748 GCA_963975335.1 uncultured Devosia sp.
ACCGAGCGGGCAAGCTTTTCACGATCAAAGGGCACCTTGCGGCCGCTCTTCTTGACCACGGTCAGATCGCGCAGCTGCACCCGTTCGAAAGTGGTGAAGCGGCCGCCGCATCCGTTACAGACGCGACGGCGGCGAATGGCACCGGAATCCTCGGTCGGCCGGCTGTCCTTGACCTGCGTATCGTCGTTGCCGCAATAGGGACAGCGCATTGAATTGCCTTACAGACCGTAGATCGGGAAGCGGTTCGTGAGCGCCTTGACCTTGTCGCGGACCTGGGCCTCGACGGCGCCATTGTTTTCCTCGCCATTGGCCTTGAGGCCATCGAGCACTTCGATGATCAGTTCACCGATCAGCTGGAACTCGGCGGTGCCGAAGCCGCGCGAGGTCCCTGCCGGCGTGCCGAGGCGGACACCCGAGGTAATTGCCGGCTTCTCCGGATCGAAAGGCACCGCGTTCTTGTTGCAGGTGATGTGCGCCCGCTCCAGGGCGGCCTCGGTCGCCTTGCCCGTCAGGCCCTTGGGCCGCAGATCGACCAGCATCAGATGATTGTCGGTGCCGCCGGTGACGATATCGACGCCGCCCTTGACCAGGGTCTCGGCAAGGATCTTGGCATTGGCCACGACCTGGCTTGCATAGGCCTTGAATTCAGGCTGCAGGGCCTCCTTGAAGGCCACGGCCTTGGCGGCAATCACATGCATCAGCGGGCCGCCCTGGATACCGGGGAAAATGGCCGAGTTGATCTTCTTGGCGATGGCTTCGTCATTGGTGAGAATGAGACCACCGCGCGGGCCGCGCAGGGTCTTGTGCGTCGTCGTGGTGGCGACATGAGCATGCGGGAACGGGCTGGGATAGACGCCACCGGCTACCAGTCCGGCCACATGGGCCATGTCGACGAACAGAATGGCACCGACTTCATCGGCGATGGCGCGGAAGGCGGCCCAATCCATGACGCGCGAATAGGCGGAGAAACCGGCCACAATCATCTTGGGCTGGTGTTCGCGGGCGAGGCTGGCCACCTGCTCCATGTCGACGAGACCATCCTGCTGGCGTACGCCATACTGGATGGCGTTGAACCACTTGCCCGACTGGTTGGGCTTGGCGCCATGGGTCAGGTGACCGCCGGCATCGAGCGACATGCCCAGAATGGTATCGCCGGGCTGAATGAGGGCCTGATAGACGCCCTGATTGGCCTGCGAACCCGAATTGGGCTGCACATTGGCGAAATCGACGCCGAACAGCTGCTTGGCGCGGTCGATGGCCAGGGTTTCGGCAATATCGACATACTGGCAGCCGCCATAATAGCGGCGGCCGGGATAGCCCTCGGCATATTTGTTCGTGAGGACCGAGCCCTGGGCCTCGAGCACGGCTTGGGACACGATGTTCTCGGAGGCAATAAGCTCGATTTCACCCTGCTGGCGACCCAATTCGCTGCGGATGGCAGCGGCCAGTTCCGGGTCAGTCTGGCTGACCGAATTGGTGAAGAAGCTCGGAAAGAGCGGAAGTGAGGTAGCGGCGCTCATGGGACAAGTTCCTCGGAACGGGCGAAACAGCTGGGCGTGATGCAGGCTTTATCACGGCGTGAACCGCGATTCCAAGGCCAAGAAAAATGAGATCGTTGCATGCGGGCTCCCCGGATGTACGGATGGGTGCCCAGGCGAGCGGCTCTACAAGGTTCGCGTTCCCCGATGGTTACCCATCTCTTCTCGCCAGTTGCGCGAACGAGGAGATTATGGCGCAAAACCACGCCGAGTAAAAGGCCCATTTGGCGACTCTCAAGCGAGCCTGCCCGAGGCGCCACCCGGTGGCGGGACCAATCCGAGTTTCTTGCGCAATTTGGCGAGGGCCAGTTGCTGCATCTGCAGCTTGGTGGCCGATACGGGCATGATGACAATAACCTCGGTGCCGGTGTCCGCATCGAAAGCGGCAACCCGCATCTGCCGGCCTACCTGCGAGAATTCAAAGATGACTTCGCCCTGCCCCATGCAGGCAAGATAGCAAGATTCGGCGCGACGCCAATATAAAAGCGCCCTCCGGTGGGAGGGCGCTCGAGGTCTTGCCGAAAGACAGGGCTCAGGCTTCCTCGAAGCTGACCTTGCCCTGCTCGTCGAACTTGTACACGTCGTCGCGGAAACTGACGGTACCCTGGCGATTGGCCCAGGCCGTAATGTAGGTGGTGTGCAGCGGCACGCGCGCCTTGCACTCGACATCCAGACGCTGGTTGGATTCGAACTGGGCATCCACCTTGGTGATGTCCCAATCGCCATTGTCGCGCAACAGCCAGTTGACCAGTTCATTGACACCTTCGACGCGCACGCAGCCCGACGAGTGGAAACGGGCATTTTCGTCGAACAGGGCCTTGGCCGGGGTGTCGTGCAGGTAGCAATCGTAGGGATTGAAGAAGTTAATCTTGCAGTGGCCCATCGAATTGGCAGCGCCGGGTTCCTGGCGATACATGTAGTTGATGGCGTTGCCCAGATTGTTCCAATCGATAGTGGCCGGCGACACTTCGGCGCCGCTGCCGTCATAGATATGGATGTTCTGCTCGGTCAGGTAATTGGGATTTTCCAGCATGTATTTGGTCAGGTCGCGCTCGACGAGCGACTTGGGCACATGCCAGTAGGGGTTGAAGTTGATCTGGCTGACCTTGCTGGCCATGATCGGGGTGGCACGATCAACGCGGCCCACCACGGCCGTGTGGCGCTGCTCAACCATGCCGTCATTGACGGCCTCGATGGTCGCGGCGGGAAT
>CAXBHD010000353.1:0-2676 GCA_963975335.1 uncultured Devosia sp.
TCTCGCGGTCGCCACGTCCAGCCTGCTCAAGAAAGCCAAGTCATCCCGGTCATGAGCCGACTGAAGCCCAAAGCGATGATCGAAACCAGGCCTATTCTTTCGCGAGCGCCGTCTCGATAAATTCGATCGTGCGATGGGCATAGTCCTTCTGGACTTCACCACGAACGCGCTTCCTCACCTGGTCTGGAAGTGCACTCCGCAACACGCCGAGCGTTCGGCTGTCGGACACGATAACAAGATCGTTGAAGCGCTTGTCAGTCTCCCACCGGCCCAGCTTTTCCGCCAGGTCCTGCGCGAAACGCGTCTCGGCGAGTTGGTGCCAGTCGGTCTCCTGGGTCGTCCCGCGCCTTTCCGGCGAGATGGCGAACCGACCCGGCCGGTCCGTCCCCTGGTCGCTGGTCGCCGGATTGGCCACTTCCTGATGTGCGACCACGCGCAGGTCCATGATGTCTTCGTCGCCATTGTTTTCAAGCAGCAGGAATTTGCTACCGTCACACACAAGCACCCACGTTCCGTTTTTCAGCTTCATGGCAACTGCCTCCTGTTCCCTGATTGGTATCCCATAAGAGACGGTCTGGCGACAGGACGATTGATTTCCATCAAGCCCCGCTGCGACCTATTTCCAGTGTCCCGGTCGCCGATACCATCCGCGATCAGTGTGCACCCACCTGTCGGGCACCCATGCACGGCTACGCGGATGCCGCTCCCAGGAACCATCGACCCAGACGAACGTGGCTCCCGTCCAGTTCCAGTAGCCGTCGACCCAGACGGCTGCGGCTGAGGGACGTGGCGGAACGCGAATCCGGCGCGGTGGCGGGGGCGCCGAGCGAACATAAACAATGCTGATGTCAGAAGTGACCGGCCCGTGCCCGTAATAGGGATGATAGTGTGTGGCGCAGCCCGCCATTGCCAATGCGCAGGCGCTCAGAAAGCCGCGAATTGCCGTTGATTTAAATGACATCGCCTGTCTTCCTCCATCGGCATTTAATGTTGATCCTCATCGATATACCGGGCCATCCCGATCAGTTTGATTTTGTTCGAATGCCGTCTCAGCAGGTCTTCAGCGCAGCGCCAATCGCATCGTCAACCGTCTGCAACCAGATGAATTCCAGCCGCTTGCGAACGCTTTCGGGAATGTCCTCGAAGTCGCGCTGGTTCTCGGCTGGCAGCATGACCCGCTTTACGCCCGCACGTTCCGCAGCAATCACTTTTTCCTTGATGCCGCCGACAGGCAGGACCAGCCCGCGCAAGCTGATCTCGCCGGTCATCGCGGTATCGCTTCTGACGCACTCATCCTTGAACAGGGACACAAGTGCAATGAACAGGGCAACGCCGGCGCTCGGCCCATCCTTTGGAATCGCGCCCGCAGGCAAATGGATATGCAGGTCCTGGATCCCGAATACATCCGGATCGATCTGCAACTGTGCCGCCCGCGCCTTGACCAGGCTCAAGGCAGCTTGAGCGCTTTCACGCATCACGTCTCCCAATTGCCCCGTGAGGATGAGCTTTCCTTTCCCCGCGAACTTTGTTGCCTCAATGAACAGGATATCGCCGCCAACGGGCGTCCATGCCAGTCCGGTTGCTACGCCGGGACTGCTGGTGCGCAGGGCCAATTCCGCCTTGAATCGGGGCGGCCCAAGAATGTCGTGAATATCGGCCTCATTGACGGAGACCTTGTCCACCTTTCCCTCAGCGATGCGAATGGCCACACGGCGGGCGACGGCGCCAATTGCCCGTTCAAGGTTGCGAACGCCGGCCTCCCGTGTGTAGCCATCTATGATCGCTTCAAGCGCGGATTTATTGATCCGGCACTGACTCGCCTTCAGGCCGTTCGCCGCCAACTGGCGCTTGACGAGGTACCGCCTCGCAATCTCGAGCTTCTCTTCGGCCGTGTAGCCTGCCAGTTCGATCACCTCCATACGGTCCCTCAGGGGCCGGGGAATGGATTCAAGCACATTGGCGGTGGCGATGAAGACAATCTTGCTGAGATCGAACGGCACACCCAGGTAATTGTCCCGGAATGAATTGTTCTGGGCGGGGTCGAGCACTTCCAGCAGTGCCGACGCTGGGTCGCCATGCGCGCTCGCTCCCAGCTTGTCCATTTCGTCCAGCATCAGCACGCAATCGCGCGAACCGGTCCGCTGGATCGTCTTGATGATGCTGCCGGGCATGGCCCCGACATAGGTCATGCGGTGGCCTCGGATTTCCGCCTCGTCATGGACGCCGCCCAGGCTCAGCCGGGCGAAATCGCGTCCCATGGCCCGCGCAATGCTCTGTCCGAGAGATGTCTTGCCGACTCCGGGCGGACCGACAAAACAGAGAATGGGGCTGTTGCCATCAGGGTTGAGTTTATAAACAGCCAGGAACTCCAGGATCCGCTGCTTGATCTTTTCCAGTCCGAAATGATCCTCATCGAGAATCTCGCGCGCCTTCCCGATATCGATGTCCCGGGCGTCCGGCACCCTCCAGGGCAACTGGGCTAGGGTCTCGAGATTTGTGCGCACCATTCCATATTCCATTGAGGCTTCCGGAATCCGCTCAAGCCGCGCGAGATCTTTCAGGGCATGCGTCCGCGCCTCATCCGGCATCCCCGCTGTCTCGATAGCGGCCTTCAGCTCAGCGAGTTCCGCACCGGAGCCGTCGACCTCCCCGAGCTCCCGGCGAATTTCCTGCAAT
>CAXBHD010000354.1:0-2659 GCA_963975335.1 uncultured Devosia sp.
GAGGAAATTCTCGTACTGGCCGGGCGAACAGAAACCCATGACCGGCTCGACCCCCGCCCGGTTGTACCAGGAGCGGTCAAACAGCACGGTTTCGGTCGCCGCGGGCATCCAGTCGACATAGCGCTGGAAATACCATTGCGTGCGTTCCCGGTCATTGGGCTTGGGCAAGGCCGCGATGATCGAATAGCGCGGGTTGAGATTTTCCATATAGCGCTTGATCGTGCCGCCCTTGCCGGCCGCATCGCGCCCCTCAAAGACAATCATGATGCGCTCGCCGCTGGCCGCCAGATGCGCCTGCAGCGTTACCAGCTGCTTTTGCAGCGCATACATCCGGGTGTCATAGCTGTCGCGATCGAGCTTGTCCTCATATGGATAGCCACCCGACTTCATGGCATGCTTCTTGATAGCCTTGGGCAGGTCGGGATTCTCTATGTCGAAGCCGTCAATAGGATCAGTCACACGTGTCGCTCCGTTGTCACGGTCACCGTGCTATAGAGATGCCCCTTTAGGCAAGGGTCTTGGCAACTGACTGAATCGCAAAAGCAAATGGACGAATCCCACAGCCGCAGCAGCACCAAGCGCCACCATCTGGCCCTAGCGCGCCTGCGCGCGCAGTGGGGCCTGCTGGCGGGCTGCGCCGGGGTATTTGTCGGGCTGCTGCTGTTTGCCGGACTCAGCCCCGCCGGCGCGCTTGTCGGCTTTCTCGCCATGCTGACCGGCATTGCCCTGCTGCCCGCCACACCGGCTATAGACAAAGTCGAAGCGGAGCCTGCGCCGCCCCAATTGCCCCTGGCGCTGCAAGGCAATCCGGTTTCGGTCTTTGCCGATGCGCTGATCGATCCTTGCCTGGTGCTGGACCGGCGCGGCGTGCTGCTGCATGCCAATCCCGCTGCCCGGCGCCAGTTTCCCGGCGTGACCACCGGCAATCCGCTTTCCTTTTCCATGCGCAATCCCGAACTGGTGCAGGCCATCGACGCGGCCTTGCGCAGCGGCGTCACCCGCAGCATCGAACTGCATGAGACCGTGCCCTCGGAAACCTGGGACAAGGTGGTCGTCGCGCCGCTGAGCCGGCCCGGCATGGACTGGTTCAGCGACGAGGACCGCCAGCTCATGGTGACCTTCCAGAGCCTGACCGACCTCAAGCGGGTCGAGGCCCTGCGCAGCGACTTCATCGCCAATGCCAGCCACGAGCTGCGCACGCCGCTGGCCTCGCTGCTCGGCTTCATCGATACCCTGCTGGGCCCGGCCGCCAAGGATGCGGCGGCCCGCGAAAAATTCCTCGGCATTATGCGCGGCCAGGCCGAGCGGATGAGCAAGCTGATCGACGACCTGCTCAGCCTCTCGCGCATCGAGATGCACCAGCATGTGCGGCCCACCGGCAGCATCGATCTGGCTGCCCTGCTGCGCGAAGTGCGCGAGGGGCTGATGACCCAGGCCAAGGCAGCCGATGTCGAAATCCGCATCAATCTGTTTGCCGGCCCCTCGACCACCATCGGCGATCGCGGCCAGCTCTATGAAGTCTTCGAAAACCTGCTCGACAATGCCATCAAATATGGCGCCGGCGGCAAATTCGTCGAAGTCAGCCTGGCCCCGGCCGGCCGGCCTGGCTTTGCCCATGTCGTCACCGTCATCGACCACGGCCCCGGCGTTGAACCCGAGCACGTGCCGCGCCTGACCGAGCGTTTCTACCGTATCGATGCCGATGCCAGCCGCAAGAAGAAGGGCACGGGCCTGGGCCTGGCCATCGTCAAGCATATCGTCAACCGCCATCGCGGCCAGCTCAGCATCAAGAGCAAGCCCGGCGAGGGCATGCGCGTGGACGTGTTCCTGCCCTGAGAGGCGTCCTTTTCTTCATCCTCTCCCGTTCACGGGAGAGGGGGACCACGCGAAGCGTGGTGGAGAGGGGGGGCGCATGATCGGAGCCCCATCATAAGAACATGCATCGGGCAGTGGCCATCGTGCGCGCTGCACCCCCCTCCCTCGCAGGCGGGGAGGCAGGCGCGCTGCGGCATCGCGGTGATGCCCAAACAAAAAGGGCGCCCGCAGGCGCCCGATTTTTTTGTTCTTTTTGTTGTCTCAGCGGCGCTTCTTGTCGACCTGATGATAGGCGCGACGGGAATGGAATTCGCAATAGGGGCCGCTTTCGAGACTATGCTGGCCGCAGAAGTAGAAATCCTTGTGCAGCGGATCCCCGATTGGCCATTTGCAGGTGCTTTCGCTCAACTGCAGCAGGCTGAGGCGCTTGTCTTCGGGAATGAACAGCTCCTGCACCGCCGGGGCTACATAGAGCTGCTGCTCCATTTCCGGATTGTGTGCCAGGGCGGTGGCGCCCATCGACTGGGGACGCTGCGGCATCGAGCTACGCATCTTGCTGGCCGCACCCATATTGGACGCACCGGCTGACGGGCTGGCCACCCGGCGTGGCGCCGGACGCGCGGCTGGCCGGGTCCGCGGCGTGGAATTGGTCGGCTTGGCCCGCGCCGACAGCTTGAGGCGATGCACCTTGCCGATCACGGCATTGCGGGTCACCCCTTCACCCAATTGTCCGGCGATCTGGCTGGCACTCAGCCCTTCCATCCAGAGCTTCTTCAAGGTCTCGACGCGCTCGTCCGTCCAGCCTGCCGGTTGTGCTCCTGAAACCATCGTCAAAACAGAATCC
>CAXBHD010000355.1:0-2647 GCA_963975335.1 uncultured Devosia sp.
CCCATGCCCAGCCTCGTTTCCCGCTTCCACCTGCTGCTGCTTGCCGTAACGCTGGCCATTACCGGCGTGGCGCTGCTGCGTATTCCTCCTGATTTCGCCTTTCCGGCCCATTGGTCAGGCAGCGCAGCCGACTGGCTGTGGCCGCGCGACCCGGCACTGGCGGGGGCGCCCCTGCTGGCCATTGCAACCGTGTTGGTCTTCTTCGTTATTGGCCGGCTGCTGTCGAAAAACCAGTTCGCCAAATCGCAGCATATTCTCGACCCGGCTTTGTCCCTGCTGCTGGCCATTCTGGCCGCGACCCAGCTCGGCCTGCTTCTGGCCGGTATCGGCTCGGACCTCGATGCCATTCGCCTCACCGGCTTTGGTCTGGGCGTCGTGCTTCTGGTGCTGGGTGTGGTGCTTTTCGAGGCTGAACGCCATACCTATGCCGGCCTGCGCATGCCCTGGCCCATCGCCTCGGACACGGCATGGACGCTGGTGCATCGCGCCACGGGTGTCACGACCTTCCTGGCGGGATTGGCGCTGCTGGCCCTGGCCTGGTTCGACATGGGCATCGGGGTGCTGGTCCTGGCCTTTGCCGCCGCTGTCATCCTGCCCGGCCTTGTGGCTGGCCTTAGCTCGCTGCTGACGCGCGATTGAGATTTGCAAGACTGTTGTCGCAGGGCCCATGCCGACGGCAGGATATTCCAACCGGCTCGCCGCAATTGGAAATCCATGCGCAGCAAGAGGATCCGCAAAGGCGTAGGGTGCTGCTCAATGATGAGGCTGCGCGCTCATGTTTTGAGCGTCCGCCTCGGCAACTGATAGGTCCACCATGTCTCCCGTCGCCGTTTCCGCTGCCCGGCCGCCACGCCCGGCCAAACCCTTCTATCGCTCCTTCGGCTTCCAGGTGCTGGCCGCCATGTTGATTGGCCTGCTGCTTGGCTTTGTCGCCCGGCAGATGGGTCCTGATGTTGCCGGCAATGCCAATTGGCTGACCCAGACGCTGGCCACGATCGGCTCTACCTTTGTCTCGCTGCTGCGGGCACTGGTGCCCGTGCTGGTCTTTACGGCCATTGTGGCTTCCATCGCCAATCTGCGCGAGCTCAACAACGCTGCCCAGCTGGTCTGGCAGACCCTGCTCTGGTTCGCCATTACCGCGTTGATCGCGGTGTCCATCGGCATTGCCCTGGGGCTGATCATCCAGCCGGGTCTGCATACCGAAGTCACCGCCGAGGCCGCCCGCCTGCCATCCTCGTCGGGCTCCTGGCTCGATTTCCTCAAGGGGCTGATCCCGTCCAATATCCTGGGCCTGCAGGCCTCCACCCGCGTCACCGATGGCGGGGCCAGCACCAGCCTCAACTTCAACGTGCTGCAGATCCTGGTCATTGCCATTGCCGTGGGCGTCGCCGCCCTGCGCGTCGGCCCGGCTGCGGATACCTTCCTCGCCTTCAACCGCTCCTTCCTCAAGATCATCCACAAGATCCTGTGGTGGGTGATCCGGCTGACGCCGATCGGCACTATCGGCCTGCTCGGCAATGCCGTGGCGGTCTATGGCTGGGACGCGCTGGCCCAGCTTGGCTGGTTCTCCGCTGCCATCTATATCGGCCTGGCCCTGGTACTGTTCGTGGTCTATCCGGTCCTGCTGCAGGCCAATGGCCTCAATCCCATCCGCTATTTCCAGGGCGCCTGGCCGGCCATTCAGCTCGCCTTCGTGTCGCGCTCGTCAATCGGCACGCTGCCGCTCACCGAACGCATTACCGAGCAGAATCTGGGCGTGCCGCGTGAATATGCCGCCTTTGCCGTGCCGCTGGGCGCCACCACCAAGATGGATGGCTGCGCCGCCATCTATCCGGCGATCTCGGCCATTTTCGTCGCCCAGTTCTTCGGCATCCAGCTCGGATTGCAGGAATATCTGCTGATCGTCTTCGTCTCGGTGCTGGGCTCTGCCGCCACGGCCGGCCTTACCGGCGCTGTCGTCATGCTGACGCTGACGCTCTCCACCCTGGGCCTGCCGCTTGAAGGCGTCGGCCTGCTGCTGGCGGTCGATCCGATCCTCGACATGGGCCGTACGGCCGTCAATGTGGCCGGCCAGGCCCTGGTCCCCACCATTGTCGCCAAGCGCCAGGGCATTCTCGACCAGGATGTCTATGATCGTGGCGAGAGCATCGACGCGCTCGACGTCAACGAGGCCGTTCCGGCGCAATAAATTCGACTGTCTCGAATGCGATGCAAAAGGGGAGGCCAGCGCCTCCCCTTTTTATTTCAGTATCGCCGCGGGGCGCCTCAACCGACCTTCTTGAGTACCGACCTGGTCTTTTTGGGCTTTTTCGCGCCGACAAGGGCCGGCACATAATTTTCCATCACCCGCTCGATCACCTTGATCGCCTTGCCGGTGCCGTCCTCGGCGCGCAGCTGCTCGGCAATATCGGTGGCATTGCGGCGATAATCCGCATTGGTGTTGAGATCGGCCAGCGCGCTGGCCAGAATCTCTGAGGTCAGCTTGCGCAGGCGCACTGGCTTGGGGCCACAACCCAGATCGTAGACGCGCCGCCCCCAATAGGGCTGGTCGACCAATTGTGGGACCACGAAGGTCGGACGGCCCAGATGCAGGCCGGCCGATGTCGTGCCGGCGCCCCCGTGATGCACCACCGACGAGACATATTTG
>CAXBHD010000356.1:0-2634 GCA_963975335.1 uncultured Devosia sp.
CCGGCCAATTCGGTGGTGACGGCGGCGACAATGCCCGGGCGGTCGGCGCAGGACAGGGTCAGGACGAAATTGGCCGTGGACATCAAGGCACTCCGGTAAAACTGGCAGCGGTATCCATGGCTTGGGCGCATTCGTCAAGGCAAGCAAAAAGGGCCACCCCGATGGGCGGCCCTTCCTGAGACTTTCGGCTTCGAGAGCCGGGGAGGTGGGTGCTAGCCGAGATCACTCCCAGCCGTCACCTTCAATCCACGACCTGCTTCGAGAACCATAACCTCAAAAGACATTGGATCACCTCCTTCACGTTGGTTGAACATGAGCCAAGGTTGCGCCGATTTTGCCGGCCTGTCCAGACTGTCCCGTTCACGAAATCAGGCGCGCTGCTTTTTCGGCCGGCTGCGCAGCTGGATGATGGTGGCGGCCAGGACGCCCAGGGCGACAATGCCGATAATGATGGTGGCCAGGGCATTGACGTCGGGCGAAACGCCTAGCTTGACCTTGGAAAAGATCACCATGGGCAGAGTGGACGAGCCGGGGCCGGAGACGAAGCTGGCGATGACCAGGTCGTCGAGCGACAGGGTAAAGGCCAGCAGCCACCCCGAGACCAGAGCCGGGGCGATGATGGGCAGGGTGATGTCGAAGAATACCCGCACCGGGGTGGCGCCCAGATCCATGGCCGCCTCTTCGAGGCTGATATCCATGTCGCGCAGGCGCGACTGCACCACGACCACGACATAGGCCATGCAGAAGGTGGAATGGGCGATGATGATGGTCACCAGGCCCCGGCCCGCCGGCCAGCCCAAAGTGGATTCCATGGCGACAAAGAGCAGCAGCAGCGACAGGCCGGTAATGACATCGGGCATGACCAGGGGCGCCGAGACGGTGCCGGCCAGCAGGGTGCGGCCGCGAAACTTGCGGAAGCGCACCAGAGCCACGGCGCAGAGCGTGCCCAGGACCAAAGCGATGGTGGCGCTGACAAAGGCGACCTGGGCGCTGAGCCAGGCGGCGCCCAGGATCTGCGGATCGGCCAGCAGGGCGCCATACCATTTGGTGGAAAAGCCCGACCAGACGGTCACCAGGCTATTCTCGTTGAAGGAGAAGACCACCAGCGACATGATGGGGGCGTAGAGAAAGACAAATCCGAGCGTTGCCGTTACCGGCAGGAACCAGCCGCGCCGCATCTCACACTCCCCGCTCTTTGTCCTGCATCGCGTCCTGGGCGCGCTGCAGCAGCATGACCGGCACGACGACCGCCACCAGCATGGCAATGGCCACGGCGGCGGCGCGCGGCCAGTTGGTATTGGCAAAGAACTCGTCCCACAGCACGCGGCCGATCATCAGCGTCGAGGGGCCGCCCAGCAGGGCCGGGATGACGAATTCGCCAATGGCGGGAATGAAGACCAGCATGCAGCCGGCAATGATGCCGGGCATGGAAAGCGGCAGGGTGATGGACAAAAAGCTGCGCACCGGTCTTGCGCCCAGATCGGCCGATGCCTCGAGCAGGGCGCCGTCCAGTTTGACCAGGTTGGTATAGAGCGGCAGGATCATGAAGGGCAGATAGGTATAGACGATGCCGACATAGACGGCGAAATCGGTCTGCATCATCACTACGGGCGGGATGCCGAACAGGCCGAGGAACTGGTTGATGACGCCATTGCCGCGCATGAAGCCGCTCAGCGCATAGACGCGCAGCAGGAACGAGGTCCAGAACGGCAGGATGACCAGCATGAGCAGGATATTGCGCCACTGGTCGGGCGCCCGGGCAATGGCATAGGCCATCGGATAGCCGATGCAGAGGGCAATGAGGGTGGAAGTGAAGGCGATCTTGATCGAGCTGAGATAGGCGGCGACATAGAGGCTGTCGGAAAACAGGCGCAGGTAATTGCTGAGATGCAGCGTCAGCTGCACCGTGCCGTCCTCATTGGTCAGCAGCGGCGTATAGGGCGGCCGGCCGAACTGCTTGACGGTCAGCGAAATGCCAAAGACCACGGCCAGCGGCACGAGGAAAAACACGGCCAGCCAGATGGCCGGGGCGGCAATGACCAGGGCCTTGCCGGACAGGCCGACGGCGGCGAGGGCGCGCTCCACCCCTGACCAGACCCGGGGACGCGGCGGCGGCGAATGGGCGTCGAAGCTGCTCATACCGTCAGCACCGAGCCGGCGCTGTCGCCCCAGGTGAGAAAGACCGCTTCATCCCAGGTAATGGCATCGGGATTGCCGCGCATCGTATTGGCCTGGGTGACGCGCAGGCGTTTGCCGCTGGCCAGCAGCACCTGATAGACGCTGACATCGCCCAGATAGCTGATCTCTTCGACCATGCCGCTGGTGACATTGGCGCCGAACAGGCCCTCGGGCCGTTCGCGGCTGAGGCTGAGCTTTTCGGGGCGGATGGCCCAGGAGAGGCGCTGGTCGGGGGCGCAGTCGACGCCGTGGCCGACATAGATGTCGCAGCCAAGCTCCTCGGAGCGGATGCGGATATGGGCCGCTTCGTCCTCGGTGACGACGCCCTCGACCATATTGACCGAGCCGATAAAGCCGGCCACGAATTTGGAATTGGGAAATTCGTAGATATCGGTGGGCTCGCCGATCATGGCGATTTCGCCCTGGTTCATCACCCCGATGCGGGTGGCCAGGCTC
>CAXBHD010000357.1:0-2633 GCA_963975335.1 uncultured Devosia sp.
GATCGAGGCCAATCTGGGCGAATACTGGCAGCAGACCCTGACCTTTCTTGATATTGCGCTCACCTATTGGCCATTGCGGCTCGAGGCCAATGGCCAGGCCGATATCGCCGCTTTGCGCGGCCAGCGCCTTGATCGCCAGGCCCAGGCGGCCCCCCTGGTCTATGGTGACCGGCCGGTCATTGCCGCCGGCTCCACCGGCTCCATCGCCGCCACCGCCCGCCTGCTGGCCGCCATCAATGCCCTGCCGCGTGGCGCCGTCGTGCTGCCCGGCCTCGATTGCGCCATGACCCCTGCCGATCACGCGGCTTTGCTTGATCCCATCAACAATCCCCATGGCCATCCCCAATATGGCCTCGCCAGACTGCTGCGCACCATGGGCGCGGCCATCAGCGACGTCACCGAACTGGCCCCCAGCGACCATCCCCGCACCACTTTGGTGCACCGCGCTTTGGCGCTCACCCGCGATACCGCGCTCTGGTCCACCCAGCGCCTCACGCCCGGCCAGCTGGCCCAGGCCAGCCAGGGCCTCTCGGTCATCCGCGCCCGCAGCGAGGACGAGGAGGCCCGCGCCGTGGCGCTGGCGGCCCGCCAGGCGCTTGAGGACAAAAAAACCGTCGGCATTGTCACCCCCGACCGCAATCTGGCGCGCCGCATTGCCGCCGAGCTGCGCCGCTTCGGCGTCGTGGTCGACGACGCTGCCGGCGCGCCGCTGTTTCAGTCCGCCGCCGGGCGCCTGCTGCGCCAGATCCTGGCTTTGGCCACCAACGGCTGTGCCGCGGTCGATCTCATGGCCCTGCTGCGCAACCGCGCCACCCGCTTCGGCCAGAGCCGCGCCGCCATTGCCAGTCTGGCCGATGCCGTCGAGCTGGGCCTGCTGCGCGGCCAGCGCGCCAATCCGGGCCTGGCCGGGCTGCGCCAATTGCTCGCCGCCAATATCGCGGGGACCACCACCCATCCCGCCCGCCGCCTCACCGAGGCCGATCGCGCCCCGATCCTGGCTCTGTTCGACCAGATCGAGGCCGCTCTGGCGCCGCTCTTTGCCCTGCTGGCCGAGCCAGCCATCCGCGCCAGCGCCCTGGCCGCGGCCCTGTGCAGCGCCTTTGACGCGGTGGCCGAGGGCGCCGAACTGCCCGGCCGACGCGAACTGGCCGATTGGGCCCGCCAGATGGCGAGTCTGGGCGCCGAGGGCCACAGCTTCCGCCCGCGCCAGCTCGATGGCGTGCTCAGCGCTTTGATGTTGGGCGCCCAGGTCCGCACCCATGAGGAGCGCCGCCATGACATCGCCATCTGGGGCCAGCTCGAGGCCCGGCTGCAAAATCCCGATCTGCTGATACTGGCCGCGCTCAACGAGGATAAATGGCCCGAGCCGGCCGATCCCGGCCCCTGGCTCAGCCGCGGTATGCGCCTGGCCGCTGGGCTCAACCCGCCCGAGCGCCGCCAGGGCCTGGCCGCGCATGACTTTGCCCAGGCCCTGGGCAATCCCGAAGTCATCATCGCCTATGCCGACCGCATCGGCGCCAGCCCCGCCATTGCCTCGCGCCTGCTGCAGCGCCTCACCGCCTTTGCCGGTCTGGCCACGGCCCAGGCCTGGGAAGCAAAGGGCGCCATCTGGCTCGAACAGGCCCGCCGCCTCGACGCGGTGGATGAAACCCGTCCCGCCCCGCGCCCGGCCCCCAATCCCCCCGCCAGCACCCGCCCACGCGCCCTCTCGGTCACCGAGATCGAAACCCTGATGCGCTCGCCCTATGATGTCTATGCCAAGCATGTGCTGGGCCTGCGCCCGCTCGATCCGCTCGGCGACAGCCCCGATAGCCGCGAGCGCGGCACCATCATCCACGACATCTTCGCCGCCTTCATCGAGCAAAAGCACGATGTCATGGCGCCCGACGCCCTCGACCTGCTGATGGCCATTGCTGCCGACAAGTTTTCCGGCCTCGACGCCATTGGCGAGCGCCGCGACATCTGGCTGCGCCGCTTCCACACCGCCGCCACCCAGTTCCTGGTCTTCGAGCGCGCCCGCGAGCCCCTGGTGGCGCAGCGCCATGCCGAGATCGATGGCGAGCTCAAACTGCATCTGAGCGAAGCCTTCACCCTGCGCGGCCGCGCCGACCGCATCGACGAGCTGGTCGATGGCACCCTCGAAATCATCGATTTCAAGACCGGCTCGCCCCCCACCAAGGGCGCCATGCAGGCTTTCGAAGTCCCCCAATTGCTGCTCGAAGCGCAGATGGCCAAGGCCGGCACACTGAAAGACGGCATTGCGCCTGCGCCCACATCGGCCCTCACCTATATCAAGGTCGGCCTCGGCCCCGACGCCTTCACGGCAAAGCCCTTCATCCCGGCTGATGGCTTTGACGTCATGGCTGCCGCCGACGAGATCACCATGCGCATGCAGCGCCATGTCGAGCTCTTCCTGCTGCGCGATACGCCCATGCCGGCCCGGCTGCTGCCGCTGCCCGGCCAGCGCTTTGCCGGCGCCTATGATCACCTGTCGCGGCTGGCCGAATGGACCGCCGTCGATGGCAGCGAGGACGCGCCATGAGCGATCGCGGCACCCTGGTCGTCCCCTTCGATACCGGCGCCCATCAGGCCCGCGCCGCCGATCCGGCCTGGTCGATCTGGGTGTCGGCCAA
>CAXBHD010000358.1:0-2624 GCA_963975335.1 uncultured Devosia sp.
AGCACCAGACTACGAATCTGGGGGTCAGGAGTTCGAATCTCTTAGGGCGCGCCATTTCTTTCAACGACTTAGCAATAGTCTTGCTGCCGCCGCAGGTGGTGGCTTGCAGCCCTCATGCTGCTAGCGGCGCCTTGTCTGCAACATCTCAGCCGCAGCGGCCATTGGCGCCGCGGCAAGGTCTTTGCTGGAGGCGGCGCCGGCCGGGCTAGCGGCGCGCGCCAATGCTGATGGCGTCGCGCCGGTTGAGTTCCAGCATGCGCGCCATTTCCACCCGCGCCTTGTCGCCGTGGCGCGCCGCGATGGCTTCGGCCACCCTGATATGACCGTCGCGCGACGGCACCACGGCATGTTGCAGCACCGCAAATTCATACGATACCCGCAGCATGCTGACGATCAGCGGTCGCATCTGCCGCAGCATGCCATTGCCGGTGGCATCCAGGATGGTGGCATGAAACCGGCAATCGGCGGCGAACATTTCCTGCACATCGTCCTGCTCGGGATGCAGCGCCTGCGCCGCTTCCACAATCGTCGCGATCTGCGGCATCGTGGCCCGCTGCGCCGCCAGTTCGGCGGCCGCCGGCTCGAGGATGATGCGCAACTCCGTGGTTTCGATGAACATGGTTATCAGCCGCGGATGCCCGGGCTCGTGCCAGGACACGACGTCGGAATCGAGCAGGTTCCATTCCTCGACCGGGCGGACGCGCGTGCCATAGCGCCGGGCGGTACGCACCAGCCCCTTGCCCGACAGCACCTTGACGGCGTCCCTGATGGTGGCGCGGCTGACCTGCAGCGATTCCGCCAGCGCCGCTTCGGTCGGCATGATTTCGCCCGGCAGATAGCTGCCATTGGCGATTCGCCGCCCCAGCAGGTCTACCGCTAGCTTGGCCGCACCGGTGGGCAGCGCATCGCCATAGATTACGGGCGCCTGCAATATCCGCTTTTCAACAGTCAGCATCGATCGGCGCCCAGCCTGCCTCTTCCTCGCGATCAAGCGATCCGCTTGGCCCTGCGATAGCATTGATCCGACCGTCTCGCCATGCCGCCAGCAACTGTGTCTCTACATCTGATTTAAACTTGACATGGATCAGCGACGGACGCAGTTTTCCAATACGGGGCAACGACCCTGGGAGGAGAATGCACATGTCTGTTATTCTTGGCCGCCTTGCGCGGCAGCGGGGGCTTTTTGCCCTCACAACGGTGGCCATGTTGGCAGCAATCGTGCCGGCAAGCGCCCAAACCACCATTAAATGGCTGCACCTGGAAGCCAATCCCGATCGCCTGGCGACCTGGCAAGATATTGCGGCGGCCTATGAAGAGGCCCATCCCGACGTCACCATCGAATTCCAGTTCCTCGAGAACGAGGCTTACAAGGCCAAGCTGCCCACCCTGCTGCAGTCCAATGAAGCCCCCTCGATGTTCTACACCTGGGGCGGCGGCGTGCTGAAGGCGCAGTCCGAAACCGGTGCCATTCGCGACCTCAATGCCGCCATGGATGCCGATGGCGGCGCCTGGCGCAATGCCATCAGCCCGGCTGCCGTTGATGGCCTCTCCATTGACGGCAAGGTCTGGGCCGCGCCCCAGCAATCGGGCCTGGTCTCGTTCTTCTACAACAAGGCCCTGTTCGAAGAGGCTGGCGTCGACGCCACAGCCATCACCACCTGGGATGAGTATCTGGCCGCCGTGAGCGCCCTCAAGGATGCCGGCATTACCCCGATCGCTGGCGGCGGTGGCGACAAGTGGCCGATCCACTTCTTCTGGAGCTATCTGGCCATGCGCGAACTGGGCCAGGATGGCTTTGCCGCCGCCAAGGCCGGCGAAGGCTTCCAGGGCGAGGGCTTCCTGCGCGCCAGCCAGAAACTGGCCGATCTGGGGGCGCTCGAGCCCTTCCAGGAGGGCTATCTCGGGGCCAGCTGGCCCGATACCCAGGCCGTTTTCGCCGATGGCCGGGCGGCCATGATGCTGGCCTTTGAAAACACCGCCACGCCGTCAAACCAGGCCAATGCCGCCACCGATGGCAAGGGTCTGGCCTCCGATAACATCGGCCGCTTCGCCTTCCCCGTTGTCGAGGGCGGCGCCGGGCTGATCACTGATGATTTCGGTGGTCTCAATGGCTGGGTGGTGACCACCAATGCCCCGCCCGAAACCGAGGATTTCATTCACTTCCTCACCATTGAAAACGCCAACCTCCTAGCCGAGCGCAACAACGTGCTGCCCACTGCCTTGGGCTCTGATTCCAGCGTCAAGGACCCGAGCCTGGCCGATAGTGCGGCCCAGATGGCCAAGGCCACCTGGCATCAGAACTACCTCGATCAGGATCTGGGCCCCAATGTCGGTCGCGTCGTCAACGACATGTCCGTCGAGCTGGTTTCGGGCGGCGTGACGCCCGAAGAGGCGCTGCAGCAGATCCAGGACGCCTTCTCCATGGAGATGTAACCGCGGCGGGCGGTTTGGCTGCAAACCGCCCGTCCCTCCTCTGCGGCGAGAAAGTGAACCTTCATGAGCCAGACTGCTTCACCAGCGTTGCGTGTGCCGTCGACCAGGGCCCGAGCGCGAAATCGCAGCGCCAGTGGTCGAGGCAAGTGGCCTGTCATCGTGCTGTTTTTGCCGCCAGCACTGCTGCTGTT
>CAXBHD010000359.1:0-2614 GCA_963975335.1 uncultured Devosia sp.
TGCGCAACTGATAGGCCTGAGCCGGCAAATCGCGCTGCAGCGTCAGATGGATGTCGTGGCCAATAACATGGCCAACATCAACACCACCGGCTTCAAGGCCGAGAACCTGCTGTTTGAAGAATTCGTCATGCCCGTCGCCAGGGACCGGGACTTCCAGTCGGCCGATCAGCCGCTGAGCTATGTCCAGGATTGGGCCACCGTGCATGACCTGTCGGGCGGCGCCATGGTGCAGACCGGCAGCGAGCTCGACGTGGCACTCAATGGCGAGGGCTTTTTTGCCGTGCAGACCGCGGCCGGCGAGCGCTGGACCAAGGCCGGCGCCTTCCAGCTCGATGCCGGCGGCACCCTGGTCGATGCCAGCGGCAATCCCGTGCTCGGCCAGGGCGGCCCCATCAAGTTCGGCCCCGGCGAAACCGGCATCCTGATCGGCAAGGACGGCTCGGTCAGCTCCAGCGCCGGTGCCAAGGGCAGCCTGCGCATCGTCGAATTCCCCAATCCCCAGGCGCTGACGCGCGAAGGCAGCAACCTGTGGGCCGGCGGCACCCCGGTGACCGCCACCGCAACCGGCGTCATGCAGGGCTTCATCGAAAAATCCAACGTCTCCGGCATTACCGAAATGGCCGAGATGATCCGGGTGCAGCGCGCCTATGAATCGGCTGCTTCCCTGGCCAGCAAGCAGGACGACATGCGCCGTTCCGCCATCCAGCGTCTTGGCGACGCCAACGCCTAACCCTGAGGACCGGCCATGAAAGCACTTTACATCGCATCGACCGGCATGAGCGCTCAGGAACGCAATGTCGAAGTCATCTCCAACAATATCGCCAATATGCGTACCACGGGCTACAAGCGCGCCCGGGCCGAGTTCGAGGATCTGCTCTATCAGCAGGTCAATCGCGCCGGCTCCCAGACCTCCGCCCAGGGCACGCTCGTTCCCGCCGGCGTCGAGATCGGCTCGGGTGTACGCACCGTCTCCACCCCCCGCATCATGAGCCAGGGCAGCGTCAACATGACCGAGGGCGAGCTCGATGTCGCCATTCGCGGCGAGGGCTTTTTCGGGGTGCAGATGCCGGACGGCCGCACCGCCTATACCCGCGACGGCTCCTTCGAGCGCTCGCCTGATGGCCAGCTGGTCACCTCGAATGGCTATCCGATCAGTCCAGGCATTGCCGTTCCGGCCGACGCCACCTCGGTGACCATTTCCCAGGACGGCATTGTCTCGGCCTATGTCGGGGTTGCAGCCGAACCCGTCCAGCTTGGCCAGCTCCAGCTCGCCCGCTTCGTCAACAAGTCGGGCCTCGAATCGCTGGGCGACAACCTCTTCATGGACACCCCGGCCAGCGGACCGGCCCAGATCGGCGTGCCCAATGCCGACGGCACCGGCAACCTGATGCAGGGCTATCTCGAAATGTCCAACGTCAACTCGGTCACCGAGATTGCCGACCTCATCGCCGCCCAGCGCGCCTACGAGATGAACGCCCGCGTCATCTCGGGCGCTGACGAGATGATGAAGTCCGCCGGCCAGCTGCGTTAAGGGAGACTGTTCACATGATCATCCGCTCCACGCTCGCCACCTTCGCCTTCCTGCTGCTCGGCGCCACCACTCTGGCCGCGCCCGCGCTCAAGGGCGACATCACCGTCATTGCCGGTGTCGTCACCGTTGGCGACATGTTCGACGAGGCCGGCCTGGCCGCCGAGGATGCCCTGTTCCGGGCCCCCAAGCCTGGCACGACCGGCAATGTCTCGCTGGCCGATATCCGCGCCGCCGCCGCCCGCATCGGCATTGAGAGTTTTGAGGCCCGCGGCCTCGACAGCATTCGCGTCAGCCGCGCCGCCACCATGATCGGCCAGGCCGAGCTGGCCGAGCTGATCCGGGCCGACCTGGCCAATCGCGGCATTCTCACCAAGGGCATGAGCGCCAATACGGTGTTCACCACCGCCTTCACCGCGCTCAACGCCGCCGCAGTCGACAAGCCTGCCAGCCTCACCAGCCTGCGCTATCAGCCCGCCACCGGCAGCTTTACTGCCCGCTTTGCTTTGGCCGGCATGGACCAGCCGCTCGATCTGTCCGGCTCGATCGAGCTGATGATCGAGGCGCCCCACCTGGCCGGCAATTACGCCGCCGGCACCATTCTCGGGCCCGACAATATCGTCATGCGGGCCGTGCCGCTCCGCTTTGCCGAAAGCAATGGCGTCCCCCGCCTAGAAGATATTGTCGGCAAGGCCCTCAGCCGCCAGAGCCGCGAGGGCATGATGCTCAAGCCCGCCGATCTCAGCACGCCGCTGACCGTGGCCAAGAATGACGCGGTCACCATCTATTTCCGCCGCGGCCCGATGACGCTGACCGTCAAGGGCCAGGCCGTCACCGGCGCCACCCTCGGTGCGCCGCTCCAGGTGCTCAACCTCATGTCCCGGCGCGTCATCAGCGCCACCGCCATTGCCGCCGGCGCCGTCGAAGTGAGCGCCGAGCCGCTTGCTTTGGCCGGCCTTTAATTGTCTTCAGGAGACTCCAATATGACCCTTTTCAAGCTCGCCGCCCTCCTGACGCTGACGCTGGCTCTGGCCGGCTGCAACACCATGGACCGCCTCGCCAATGTCGGTAGCGCCCCGGTCCTCA
>CAXBHD010000360.1:0-2607 GCA_963975335.1 uncultured Devosia sp.
GCCGAGGCGGAGGTCGCGGATGATCTCGATGCGCTCGATCGTGTCGATGTCGGAATGCATGTAGCGCACGCGAATGCCCTGTTCGTGCAGATATTCGGTGAGGTCTTCGGCCATCTTCTTGGTGAGGACGGTGAGGAGGGTGCGGTAGCCGGCCTTGTTGACCTGGCGGATCTCGTCGACCACGTCATCGACCTGGTTCTTGGCCGGGCGGATTTCGACCGGGGGATCGATCAAGCCGGTGGGGCGGATGACCTGTTCGGCAAAGACGCCGCCGGTCTGCTCCATCTCCCACTTGCCGGGCGTGGCCGACACATAGACCGATTGCGGCCGCATGGCGTTCCATTCCTCGAAACGCAGCGGGCGATTGTCCATGCAGCTTGGCAGGCGGAAGCCATATTCGGCCAGCGTGGCTTTACGACGGAGATCGCCGCGATACATGGCGCCGAGCTGGCCGATGGTGACGTGGCTTTCGTCGACAAAGACGAGCGCATTGTCGGGGAGATATTCAAAGAGCGTGGGCGGCGGCTCGCCCGGCTTGCGGCCGGAAAAGTAGCGCGAATAGTTCTCGATGCCGGCGCAGCTTCCGGTGGCTTCCATCATTTCCAGGTCGAAGAGGCTGCGCTGCTCGAGCCGCTGGGCCTCGAGGAACCGGCCGGCGCCGTTGAGCTCCTGCAGGCGGGCCGCGAGCTCGGTGCGGATGGCCTTGATGGCCTGGTTCATCGTGGTGCGCGGCGTCACGTGGTGGGAATTGGCGAAGACGCGGATGAAGGTGAGGTCGGCCGACTTTTTACCCGTCAGGGGGTCAAACTCGGTGATGGACTCGATCTCGTTGCCGAACAGCGAGACGCGCCAGGCGGCGGCTTCATAGTGGGCGGGGAAGATTTCCACCGTATCGCCGCGCACCCGGAAAGTGCCGCGCACAAAGCCGGTATCGCCGCGCTTATATTGCAGCGCCACCAGCTTGGCGAGCAGCTCGCGCTGGTCGATCTTGTCGCCCTTCTGCACGTCGATGGTCATGGCGGTATAGTCTTCCACCGAGCCGATGCCGTAGATGCAGGAGACCGAGGCGACGATGATGACGTCATTGCGCTCGAGGATCGCCCGCGTCGCCGAGTGGCGCATGCGGTCGATCTGCTCGTTGATGGTGGATTCCTTCTCGATATAGGTGTCGGTCCGCGGCACATAGGCCTCGGGCTGGTAGTAGTCGTAGTAGGAGACGAAATACTCCACCGCATTGTCGGGGAAGAAGCTCTTGAACTCGCCATAGAGCTGGGCGGCCAGGGTCTTGTTGGGCGCCAGGATCAGCGCCGGCCGGTTGGTGGCGGCGATGACCTGGGCGGCGGTGAAGGTCTTGCCCGAGCCGGTGACCCCCAGCAGGACCTGGTCGGTTTCGCCATTGTTGACGCCTTCCACCAGCTCGGCAATGGCGGTGGGCTGGTCGCCGGCCGGGACATAGGGCGTGACCATGCGGAAGGGCTTGCCGACATCGCGCTTGAGGTTGGAATGGGCCTTGTGCGGCACCCAGGGGGAGGAGCCCTCCACCTCCTTGCGGCCATGCAGGATGATCTGTTCGAGCGCCTTGACGGTGGCGGTGACGCCGACGGTTTCGGCGCCCTCGGTGGTGCGCGAGGAGCCCGATTTGGACTTGGCGCTGGCCATGGCCGAGCGCAGCTTGACCTCGGCGGACGAGCCGGTGGAGGGTACATGGCCGAAGCCGGCCTGCGGGCTTTCGCCCATGCCATCAAAGTCGACGCGGTCGACCGAGTTGATCTTGGTCTTGGACGACTTGGCGCTCATGCCGGTCGCGGTGTCATTGGACGACTTGGTGGTGCGGCGCTTTTCCAGCGCGGTCTTCTTCTTGGCGGCGGTTTCGAGCGCCTTGCGGGCATCCTCGAGCACCTGCTCGGCATCGGCAGCGGCCTTCTGGTCGGCACGGTCGAGCGCGCGCTTGTTGCGCATGCGCTCGGCATAAAGCGGCTTGGACGCGGCGATATCCTCGGCCTTCTCGATCTCGCCGAGGAAGTCGTCGATGGAAAAATCAGCTTTGCCGGGGCGGGCGGATTTGTCGGCCATGGGGGACACCGGGGGTCGGGAGGGAGCAGCGCATATGGGGAACGGCGCGCGCCAATGCAATGTTCCGCCCAGTCTAGCTGCTAACGAACAGTGAGGGAACAGGGCTGCTGACAGGGGATGTCAGCACGCTGGTCCGGCGGGCGGATCGGCCTTGCGGAAAGCTCCCTAAGTAGTGATCCCAGCTTAATTTCAGGCGCGAAGGCCGCCTGATTATGGCGCAGCGAGTCCGATCCCAGGGGGAGGTCCATGCCCGTCATCCGCGACGCCCAGAGCAGCGACAGCTATACCGATCGCCTGGGCAAGATCCTGCCGTCGGAACTGACGGCGACCTATTTTCTGCTGCGCACCCTGGCCGGCACCGAGGCAGAGCTGACGATCTATCTGGTGGCGCTGGCACTGGTGCTGGCGGTGACCTTCTATTTCATCGCACCGCGGCTGATCCGCATGGTGACGCCGCGCAACCGCGTGCTTTATTGCGTCACCTTCCTGTTCTGGGCGCTGGCGATCGATCCGGAGCGCATTGCGCTCGATGTG
>CAXBHD010000361.1:0-2592 GCA_963975335.1 uncultured Devosia sp.
CGAAATTCATGCGGTGAGCGACGTTTCCTTTGCCATAGAGCCCGGCGAGGCGGTCGGCTATCTCGGTCCCAATGGCGCCGGCAAGTCGACCATGATCAAGATGCTGACCGGCATTCTCGTGCCCAGTGCTGGCACGCTCAGCGTACTTGGCCGGCAGCCGCACAGCCACCGCATGGTCAATGCCGCCGAGATTGGCGTGGTCTTCGGCCAGCGCAGCCAGCTCTGGTGGGACCTGCCGGTGCGCGACAGCCTTGATCTCAACCGCCACATCTATGACATTCCGCAAGCCCGCTTCGCCGATAATCTGGCATATCTCACCAGCATGCTCGACATGGGCCTCTATCTCAATCGGCCGGTGCGCCAGCTCAGCCTGGGACAGCGCATGCGGGCCGAAATTGCCCTGGCGCTGCTGCATGATCCAAAAGTCCTGTTTCTCGACGAGCCGACGATCGGCCTCGACGTCGTCGCCAAGGACGCCGTGCGCAAGTTCCTGGCCGAAGTCAACCGCGAGCGCGGCACGACCATCATCCTGACCACGCACGATCTTGTCGATATCGAGGAAATCTGCCCGCGTCTCATTATGGTCGATGACGGGAAATTGCTGTTCGACGGCGCCTTGAAGCACCTCCGCGCCACTTTGGGCTCCCGTCGACGCCTGACGCTGGAATTCACCGCCGATCCCGGCCCCATAATGCTTGCCACCGCCACCCTTGTTGCCGACAAGGGCACTGCCAAGCACTTCATTCTCGAAGATGAGACCGTTTCGCTGCTCGACGTCCTGGGCGAGGTGGGACGCGGCCACGGTCTCAAGGACATCAAGCTCGAAGAGCCTGCGATTGAAGAGGTGATCCGTACCTTTTACCAAACCAAGCCGCGGCTGGCGGAGGCGGCGCCATGAGGCTCAGTGCCTATCCGGCCTTCACCGCTACCGCATTCACATCGCGCCTGGCCTATCGCAACCAGGTCTGGGCCGGTGTCTTCGGTGAATTGGTCGGCACCTTCGCCTTCATTGCCGTCTGGACCGCGGCCTATGCCGGTGCCGGGCGGGTCGAGGGCGTTTCACTGGCCGAGATGGTCACCTATGTGGTGATCGCCGGCCCTCTGCTCCACTGGAATTCCAGCCGTTTCATCCACGAGATTGGCAATGCCGTGCGCAGCGGCGATGTTACCGTCTACCTGCTCAAGCCGCTGCATTATCCCGGCATGTTGCTGTTCAACCAATTGGGCAGCAGCATTTTCGAGCATCTCACAACCACCTTGCCCGTTGCCATTATTGTCGCCCTGGCGGTGGGCCTCCTGCCCCCCGCCAGCCTCGCCCATGGCGCAATGTTTGTGGCTTTTTGGGCGGTCTCCTGGGGCATGATGTTCTGCATCGCCACCCTTACGGGCCTGTTGGCATTCTGGATTCTGACGGCCTTCTCCTTGGACTGGTTTCTGCGCGGCATCATGGCCGTTGCGTCCGGGGCCATCGTGCCGCTCTGGTTCATGCCAGCGGGCCTGGCCGCAATATTGGGCAAGCTGCCCTTTGCCTGGGTCAGCTTTTATCCGACGGCGGTATATCTGGGAAAACTCGATCTGGCTGCGGCGGGTCTGCATCTGGCTATCGGCCTGATATGGCTGGCGATCCTTGGCGCATTGCTGGCCTGGCTCTGGTCCGCGGCGCGCAGCCGCCTCATCGTGCAGGGCGGCTGAGCCATGCTGAAGCAGTTCAGGATTCTGCCCCATCTGGTCGGCATGCACATCCGCACCCACCTGCAATATCGTGGCGCTTTGATCATTGGCTGGGTCGCACAGGCCATTGGCTATGCCGGCATTTACGCGTCGATCGCGCTGATCATCACCCGCTTCGAAAATCTGGGCGGCTGGTCCTGGCCCGAAATGGCGCTGCTGCTCGCCTTCCACCTGCTGGCCTATGCGCTCGGCGCCGCGCTGACCTTTGTGCAGCTGCGCGACATGGAAGAAAAGGTGCGCCTGGGGACCTTTGACGCCATCCTGGTAAAGCCCATCGGCGCCTGGACCTATCTGGTCTTTTCCGGCCTCAATATCGAATATGGTGGCCACATTGCCTTGGCCTTGGGCCTTATGGCCTGGGCAATGGCCAATCTGTCGATCGCTTGGTCGGTGCCGACGGCCCTCTATCTGTTCGCCGCCCTTGTCAGCGCTGCCATGCTCACCGGAGCCCTCATGACCATGATCGGTGCCACCGCCCTCATCTGGGTGCGTTCGCGCCATCTGTTCTCGATCTATTTCGGCTTCTGGGAATTGGCGCGCTATCCGCTCAACATTTTTCCCCTGCCGCTCCAGATCATGATGGTCACGATTGCCCCCCTTGGCTTTCTCGCCTTCATTCCAGCCGCGGTGATACTGGGCAAACCGGTACCCATTCTCGGCGACTGGGCCGGCCCCGCCTCCCTTGTCATCGGCCCTCTCTTCGTTCTCCTCGCCGCCCTTTACTGGCGCCACTGCCTCCGGAACTATCAGGGCGCAGGCAGCTAAAGTATGAGTCGACAGCCTCAAAACCCACGCTACAAGATTGGCCATGATCCGCACCGCAGCCACTTTTTCGTTTTGGTTTAGCTATCCGCTCTCGGC
>CAXBHD010000362.1:0-2589 GCA_963975335.1 uncultured Devosia sp.
CCTTCATCGCCGTTGGCGAACGCATCGTCGTCGACACGTCTGAAGTCACCTATATGCGCCGGGCGGACTGATCCATGGCCCGTTCAGCAATTCTCAACGTCATGGTCGGCGCCGCCCTCAAGGCCGGCAAGTCACTGACCAAGGACTTCAATGAAGTCGAAAACCTGCAGGTCTCGCGCAAGGGTCCGGCCGATTTCGTCTCCAAGGCCGATCTGCGCGCCGAACAGGTGATCTTCACCGAGCTGCAAAAGGCCCGCCCGACCTATGCCTTCCTGATGGAAGAGGGCGGCGAGGTCGCCGGCACCGATGGCCAGCATCGCTGGATCGTCGATCCGCTCGACGGCACGACCAATTTCCTGCACTCGATTCCGCTCTTTGCCGTGGCCATTGCGCTCGAGCGCGCCAATGAGATCGTTGCGGCGGTGATCTACAATCCCGTAATGGACGAGCTCTATACCGCCGAAAAGGGCGGTGGCACCTGGCTCAATGACCGCAAGCGCCTGCGCGTCGCCGGTCGCCGCAGCCTGTCGGACGCCGTGGTCTGCACCGGCATCAAGACCCAGGGCACAGCCAATGACGGGCTGCAGCTGCGCCAGCTGGCCCATATCAACCCCGCTGTCGCCGGCATCCGCCGCTCCGGCTCGATTGCCGTGGACATGGCCTGGCTGGCTTCGGGCCGCTATGACGCGCTCTGGGAAGCCGGTCTGGCTCCCTGGGACGTGGCGCCCGGCCTGCTGATGGTCAAGGAAGCCGGTGGCTTCGTCTCCGACTTTGCCGGCGCGCCAGGTTCGGTCTGGAATGGCCAGATCGTTGCCGGCAACGAGACCCTGCAGCCCGCTCTGCTCAAGGAAATCCGGGCCGTGCAATAGGCTCTGCCCCCCCTGGGCGTTTTCAGCAGAAGTGGCCGCCCTTTAGCGGTTCGAAAACGCGACGCACCATGGCGCTGGAGCAATTGAGCCGTTTCAGGGCAACGGCGAAATGCTCTGGTGGGGGTTGAACACCAGCAGTTCCTCGAACCAGTTCATGTCGGCAAAGCTGCAAAAGGCGGGGGCCCGCAGCTCCAGCACGGGCGCGCGCTGCACGATATCGGCCTCCACGGCATGCAGCATGGCCTGCCATGCCGGCAGCTCTGCCTCGTCGATCCAGTCGATGAGATAGGCAATGGTGATGTGAAATTCGTAGCTGTCATGGTCGGGATGCCGATAGCCCAGCAGCTCGGCAAGGCCATCGCGCCACGCGGCCAGGGCCTGCCTGTCGGCAGCGGCGACACCCTCGACCAAGAGCCCGGTCGGCACGATTTCGGTAACGGCAACCTGGAAGGCCGGACCGCCGGCAAAGCCCTTGAGCCGCTGCGTGAACTGCTCGGTCATTTCGGCAATCGAGGTCGCGCCATCGCTGTCGCGCGGCCAGAATGGATAGTCCCGCCGGCCCTCGACAATCCCCTGGAACAGCGTCATGTGGTAGCTTTCCACCGGCGTGAAGGCGAGGTTGTCGGCATCGGCCATGGCCTGGAAGGCCAGCCGTGCGTCAGCCAGCGCCTGCTGCGTGGCCGACCCCTCCACCAGGTGGCACACCACCGTATTGCCCGGTTCGGGCAGAAATATCCCCGCGCGGTTATAGCGCCTGCCCATATGCCGTGGCGGCGCCGGATTGTGCTGGCGGCCAAAGTGCTGGGCGAGCAGGGGCAGGTCGATCGGCATGGCGGGCGGTCTCGATGGTGGCGGGCGCCTGCCATACGCCGCCTTCGCGAAACCTGCGTGACGGCACCGCGATCACGGCTGCCTCATGGTTAACCTTTGTCATTGCCCCCTTACCAAGCTCTGAACTAGTCTTGCACGCAGTGATTTGCGCGTACGAGGCAAGGTTCAGGCAGACATGACGCAAGGCTACGACCCCTATCACCTCGCCAGTCCCACCGTTTACCTCATCAAGATTCTGATTTTTCTGGTGCTGGTGGCGTTGGTCGGCGCCATCCTGTTCAGCACGATCACCACCTTCTTCTGGGCCAATCCCTTCATCAATTCGATGATCTTCTTTGCCCTGGCCATCGGCATCTTCCTCAGCATTCGCCAGGTCGTGCGGCTGTTTCCCGAGGTCCACTGGGTCAATTCCCTGCAGGACGGCACCACCAGCAATGCGCGCGCGCCTATCCTGCTGGCCCCGGTGGCCGGCATTCTGCGCGAGCGCATCGGCGAAGCGGTGATCACCCCCTCCTCCATGCGCTCCATCCTCGACAGCGTCGGCAACCGCCTCGACGAAGCCAAGGACACCTCGCGCTATCTCACCGGCCTGCTGGTCTTTCTGGGCCTGATGGGAACCTTTTATGGCCTGCTCGAAACGGTGACATCGGTTGCCGGGGTGATCAACTCGCTCGACGTGGCCAATGGCGATACCGCTTCCCAGTTCGCCAGCCTGCGCGAGGGGCTGAGCGCCCCGCTGGCCGGCATGGGCACCGCCTTTTCCTCCAGCCTGTTCGGCCTGGCCGGCTCGCTGGTGCTGGGTTTTCTCGACCTGCAGACCAGCCAGGCACAGAATGCCTTCTATACCGACCTCGAAGACTGGATGACCTCCATGACCGAGCTCGACCAT
>CAXBHD010000363.1:0-2575 GCA_963975335.1 uncultured Devosia sp.
CGTGCTGGGTGACGAGAGCGGCTATGTCGCCACCGAACACCAGCAGATGAAGATTGCGGCCATGGAGGCCATGTATCACACCGAGCCGGCGCCCGCAGCGCTGACCCTGTTTGCCATTCCCTCGAGCACACCGGGCGAGCCGGCCTTCCAGGTGCAGCTGCCCTGGATACTGGGCCTGATCACCACCCGCTCGCTCGACCGCGACCTACCCGGCATTACCGAGCTGACCGAACGCGCCGCCACCCGCATCCAGTCCGGCATCATTGCCTATACCGCGCTGCAGGACATCCGCGCCGACGGCACCAATATGGCCGCGCGTGCCACTTTCGACGAACATTGGGCCGACCTCGGCTATGGCCTGCTGCTCAAGCGCTATCGCGATGACGTGCAGAATGCCACCGGCGAAGAAATCGCTTTGGCCGCACTCGATACCGTGCCCGATGTCTGGCCCCTGTTCTGGAGCTTCCGCCTCATGGTGGCGGTCGGCTTCTTCTTCATCGCCTTCTTCGGGGTCTGGTTCTACCGCGCATCCAAGGGCTGGCTCGAGACCAACAGGACCATGCTGTGGATCGGCGTGGCCGTGCTGCCGCTGCCCTGGATCGCCATCGAAGCCGGTTGGCTGATTGCCGAATATGGCCGGCAGCCCTGGGTGGTCGAAGGCGTGCTGCCCACCTTCTATGCCGCTTCAAGCCTCAATTTCTGGGACCTGATCATCTCGCTGACCTTCTTTGTGGCGCTCTATACCGCGCTGCTCGTCGTCATGGTCATCCTGATGGTCAAGATCATCAAGGCCGGCCCGCAGGACAAGCTGTTTGCCGCCCTCGACCAGGGTGACGACGACGACTTCGTCATCGCTGCCCTGCCAGCAACACCCGCCAACAAGGAACTTGTATCATGAGCACGCTACCGCTCGACTACGAAACGCTGCGCCTGATCTGGTGGGCATTGCTGGGCATATTGCTGATCGGCTTTGCCGTCATGGGCGGGCGCGACCTGGGCGTGGGGGCCCTGCTGCCCTTCGTCGCCCGCACCGACGCCGAACGGCGCGTGGTGATCAATGTCATCGGCCCGACCTGGGAAGGCAACCAGGTCTGGCTGGTGCTGGGCGGCGGCGCCATCTTTGCCGCCTTCCCGCCGCTCTATGCGGTGAGCTTTTCCGGCTTCTACCTGGCCATGATCGTCATCCTGCTGGCCCTGATCCTGCGGCCGGTCGGCTTCAAGTTCCGCAACAAGATCACCGATCCGCGCTGGCGCGCCACCTGGGATTGGGCCCTGTTTGTCGGCGGCTTCGTGCCGGCGCTGATCTTTGGCGTGGCAGTGGGCAATGTCCTGCTCGGCGCGCCCTTTCACCTCGATGACACGCTGCGCGCCTTCTATACCGGCAATTTCTTCCAGCTGCTGATGCCCTTCGCCCTGGTGGGGGGCCTCGTCAGCCTGGGCATGATCGTCACCCAGGGAGCGGCCGTCATTGCCGGCCGGACCACCGGCGAGATTGCCGAACGCGCCCGCACCTATGGCACCTGGGCGGCGCTCGCCACCATCGTGCTGTTCGCCCTGGCAGGCCTCTGGGTTACCTTCTTCATGCAGGGCTATGTCGTCACCAGCGTCATCGACCCCAATGGGGCCATCAACCCGCTGGGCAAGACGGTGGCACTGGTCCCCGGCGGCTGGGTCAGCAATTACGGCCTCTATCCCTGGATGATCGCGGCGCCCGTGCTGGGCTTTGTCGGCCTGGTGGGAGCCGTGCTCGGCCTGCAGGCTCGGGCGGGCATGCCCACCCTGGTGGCGTCCAGCCTGGCCATTTTCGGCATCATCGCCACGGCCGGCCTGTCGCTCTTTCCCTTCCTGCTGCCCTCCTCGACGGTGCCGGAAGCGAGCCTGACGCTGTGGGATGCCTCGTCCAGCCATCTGACGCTGTTCATCATGCTGCTGGTAACGCTGATCTTCCTGCCCATCGTGCTGGCCTATACCGGCTATGTCTTCCGCGTCATGCGCGGACCGGTCTCGACGCAGTCGCTCGAAAAGAACCCCAACGCCTATTAGGAGGCCCGCTATGTGGTATTTCGCCTGGATTCTCGGCCTGGGGCTGGCCTGCAGCTTCGCCATTCTCAACGCCATGTGGTTTGAAATGCGCGAGGACCGCCGGCTCGCCCGGGCAGCGGGGCAACCCGCACAGCGCTAGACGCATGGCTCTTGTCGCTATGGTCAAGAAAGCATGAAGGGGGCCGCGCAGCTGCGCGGCCTCTTTTTCTTTAGTTTGGACAGCATCTTAGGAGGAATTCTGCAGGCAAATTCGCCTTCTGTGCCGCCAGCGACTGCGGCGGGATCGTGACAGAACTGCCTGTTTTGTTTGCAGCTAGTGCATAACGGATGTGCACAAAGGCCATCTTCTAATCACGACTGACTGACTATAGATATTAGTCATCGAAAACGAAGGGGAACCGAAAATGAACATCCGCCAGAAAATCGCACAGTTTGCCCAGTATCAGCGCACCGTCCGCGAGCTCAACGCTCTCGACAGCCGCCAGCTCAACGATCTGGGCATCACCAAGGGCGATATCAAGAACATCGCCAG
>CAXBHD010000364.1:0-2553 GCA_963975335.1 uncultured Devosia sp.
CAACCCAAGCAGGCGGCGCGATGCAGCCTGAGGCGTTGCCGCAGGACCCGGCCATGACTGCCCAGGACCCCGCCGGGGTGCCGATGACCGAAATTCCCGAGCAGGGGGTGCAGCCGCTCCCCGGCGAAATCGAATTCGACCCCACCTTTACCGATGGCGCCATGGCGCCGATGGACGAGCTGGGTGACTCGGCAGATCCGTTGGTGGGCACCGGTGCCGCAGGCGGCGTTGACCTAGTCACCGGCCAGCCGCTCAATCTGAGCTATGATCCGGCCGCCGCCGATACCGGCAATGCCGATGCCGATGCCCAGTTTGCCGCCGGCTTCGAGGCGCTCAATACGGGTGACTATCCGTTTGCGGAAGATCAGTTCACCCAGTTCCTGGCGCTTTATCCCGACAATCCGCAGGCAACCGATGCGGCCAATCTATTGGGCGATGCGCTGCTGTATCGGCAGGCCTATAGCGAGGCCGCCGATGTGCTGCTCAATGCCTTCCAGAAGGCGCCGGACCATGCGCGCGCGCCCGACCTGCTGCTCAAGCTGGGCATGGCCCTGTCGGGCGCAGGGGAACGCGAAACCGCCTGCCGGACCCTGGCAGAAATCGACAAGCGCTTTACCGACCTGCAGCCGGTCTTCGTGACCCGGCTGGCCGAGGAAAAGGCCCGGGCGTCATGCCCCCCCGCCTAGGCCCGGATCTGGCGACCCCGGCAGGGCTCGAGGCGCTGTTTGCCCAGGTGGCAGACGCGCCCGCCCTTGGTCTGGCCGTATCGGGCGGGGCCGACAGCCTGGCCCTGATGCTGCTGGCGGCGCGCTGGGCGGCGGGGCGTCCCGTGCCGCCGCGGCTGGTCGTCTATTCCCTCGATCATGGCCTGCGGCCCGAAGCGGCAGGCGAAGTCGCCATGGTGCTGGCGGCGGCGCAGGCGCTCGGCCTTGTCGCCCGGGGGCTGGCCTGGACCGATGCCAAGCCGGCGGCAGGCCTGCAAGAAGCCGCGCGCCAGGCGCGCTACCGGCTGATTGGTGCGGCGATGCGGCAAGACGGCGTCGGCGTGCTGCTGACCGCCCATCACCGGCAGGACCAGGCCGAGACGGTGCTGATGCGGCTGGCGCATGGCAGCGGCGTTGAAGGCCTCAAGGGCATGGGCGCATTGGTCGAGATCGAGGGCGTGCGGGTGCATCGCCCGCTGCTTGATGTCGATCCGGCGGTCCTGGCCGGTCTTGTCGCCGATGCCGGGCTGATGCCGGTATCGGATCCCTCCAATCTCGATCCCCATTATGAGCGCGTGCGCTGGCGCCAGGCCATGCCGGCTTTGGCCGCGCTGGGCCTCGATGGGGCGACACTGGCGCAGTTTGCCCAGCGCATGGGCGAGGCCGATGCGGCGATCGCCCAGATGGCCGACCTTGCCTTTGCCGAGATGGTCCGGCTCGATGGCTTTGGCGCAGCGCGCATCGCGCTGGGCGCCTTTGCCGGTCTGTCGCCCGCCATATCGGTCCGGGTACTGGGTCGGGTCCTCAATATTGTCGGCGGCCGGCAGAAGCCGCGCGCTCTGGGCCAGGTGGAGCGGCTGCAGCAGGCCATTCGCTCGGGCAGCCTCGAGCGGGCCAGCACCGTGCTGGGTTGCGTCGTACGCCTCAAGGGCGAGGCCATTACCGTGGCACGCGAGCCGGGGCGGGCGCTGCCATCCGATGCAATCCTGGTGCCGCACGGCGAACTGGTCTGGGACGAGCGCTTCCGCATCGTCAACGGGTCGGACGATAGCGGGCTGACCGCCAGCGTGGCCGATTACCTGCCGCGGCACCGGCTGGAAGAGTTTCTGGGCTGCAAGGTGACGGCGCCGGCCGAGGCGATCCGCACCGCGCCCATCGTGCGCGACGCGACGGGTGGCGTGCTGTCGCTGGGCGGCTGGTCGTTCGACGAGCGCATCAGCGTGCAGCTGCTGATCGACTGACCGTTATCGGGTTCAGACGCTGACAATGTGTCGCGATCCGCTGTCATGGGCGACAGCGTTGCCCGCAGACGCCATGCCATGTTAACCCCATCCGGACATTGTGACTGGACGGCGGGCCCAAAGCGCCGCAGGTCTGGCCCTTGTAACGCCCCATTGCCGGACTTACATTCGGCCCACTAACCGCGCCTCCTGGCGTGGTCCTTTCCGGGACAGGACTGATGAACGGAAATTTCCGCAACTTCGCCATCTGGCTGGTCATTCTCTTTATGCTGATGGGCCTGTTCCAGGTCTTCCAGTCATCGACCCGCTCGGTTTCCGTTTCCGACAAGAGCTATAGCCAGTTTGTCAGCGACGTTGAGGCCGGCCGCGTCAATAGTGTCACCATTACCGACAATGTCGTGTCCGGTGTGCTTTCCGACGGTACGCGCTTTGAAACCGTGCTGCCCGATGGCGCCGACATCATTTCGCGCCTTGAAGCCAGCGATGTGTCGATCACGGCGCGGGCGCCCGAGACCAGCCCGTTCTGGACGGTGCTGCTCAGCTCCTGGCTGCCCTTCATCGTCATTATCGGCGTGTGGTTCTTCTTCATCCGGCAGATGCAGGGTGGC
>CAXBHD010000365.1:0-2544 GCA_963975335.1 uncultured Devosia sp.
TGCAGACCTATGCAAGGCAGGCGCTGATGGATGGGCTCATCGCCTATGACCAGAGCCGCGGCTTTCGCGAGCCGGTGGCCAGCATAGCGCTGGGCGAGGACTGGGGAGTCGATGTCAGCAAGATCGTGCCGCTTTCCGATGTGCCCGAATGGCAGCTCGCCGTGGTGCTGGAGCTGGGCAATAACGAGGCCCGGATCGGCCTGCGACCAGATGCGTCGAGCGGGGGCGGCGTTTCCGACGAGCGGCTCGAAGGCACGCTGGCGGGCCCCGATATCAAATGGGTTTCCAAGCCGGTAGAGAGCTTTCTTAAGGTCGGCGACGTGATCTATGTGTCGCCGGTGGCGGGCCGGACAGGGTCCTATACGCTGCAGCAGGTGCCCGAGATCGAAGGCGCGCTGGTGGCCATGGATCCGCGGACCGGGCGCGTGCTGGCCATGGTGGGCGGCTTCTCCTATGCCCAGAGCGAGTTCAACCGCGCCACCCAGGCGCTGCGCCAGCCCGGCTCCTCGTTCAAGCCGATCGTCTATGCGGCGGCGCTCGACAATGGCTATACGCCGGCCTCGGTGGTGCTGGATGCGCCGGTGGAGATCCGCAATAGCGATGGCTCGATCTGGCGGCCGGAAAACTATGCGCAGGAATTTTACGGACCGCAGACCCTGCGGCGCGGCATCGAGCGCAGCCGCAACGTCATGACCGTGCGGCTGGCGCGCGATATCGGCATGCCGCTGGTGGCCGAATATGCCAAGATGTTCGGCGTCTATGACAGCATGCAGCCGGTGCTGGCCATGGCGCTGGGGGCCGGTGAAACCACCGATATGCGCATGACGGCCGCCTATGCCACCATTGCCAATGGCGGCCGCAAGATCGTGCCGACGCTGATCGACCGGGTGCAGGACCGCTATGGCGTCACGGTCTACAAGCATGACCAGCGCCTATGCCAGCAATGCAAGGCTGCGGACTGGCACGGCCAGGGCGAACCGCTGATCGTGGACAATCGCGAGCAGGTGCTCGATCCGATGACGGCCTATCAGATCACCTCCATGATGGAGGGCGTGGTGCAGCGCGGCACCGGGACCGCCGCCAAGGTGCTGGACCGGCCGGTGGCCGGCAAGACCGGCACCACCAATGACTACAAGGATGCCTGGTTTGTCGGCTTCACGCCCGAACTGGCCGTTGGCGTCTATGTCGGCTATGACCAGCCGCGCTCGATGGGCAGCTCGGTAACCGGTGGTTCATTTGCCACGCCGATCTTCACCCAGTTCATGGCCAAGGCGCTGGCAGGGCGTCCGGCGACGCCGTTCAACGTGCCGGCGGGCATGAGCACGGCCTGGATCAACCCCAATTCGGGCGTCGCCGCCTTCGATGGCGAGGCAGCGGTGGCGGAATCCTTCAAGCCGGGCACCGGACCCAATCTGATGACTTCGGTGATCGGGCTCGATGCCAATACGCTGGACGCCATCCAGCGGCAGCAGCAGATGCAGCAGCAATATCAGGGCGGCATCACCCAGCCGAGCGGCAATGGCCAATATCTCGACCCCAATCTGGGGCGTGGCGGCCTGTTCTAGATGGCGGACTTCGTCACCTATCCGCATGGGGCGCTGCACCAGGCGGCAGTGCCGCGTGCAGTGGACGCGGCCATGCGCGAGGCAGGGCTGGCGCTGCAGGCGGCCGCTGCAGAGGTGGAGGCTTATGGCCTGGCGGCGGCTCATATCGGCCGGCTCGAGCCGGTAGCGGTGGTCAGTGTGGCCCCGGCCGGCACGGCACGCGATTATCGCCTGCTGTTCAACCCGGTGCTGCTGTCATTGTCGGCAGAAAAGGCGTTCGGGCCGGAGGGCTCGGTATCGATGCCCGGCATTGAAGTGCCGATCGAGCGGTCGCTCCAGGTCGAGATCGGCTTTGACGCTGCCGATGGCAGCCCGCAGACGCTGCCGCTTGAGGGCTTTGCGGCGCGGGTGGCGCAACACGAAATCGATCAGGTGAACGGGATCTTCTTCCTCGGCCGGCTGTCGCGGCTCAAGCGCGAGACGGCCATCCGCAAATTTCTCAAGAGCCAGCGGGCCGGCTGACCGACCCGCCGCGTCTTAGTTCGGCAGATTCTGCGGCACAAAGACCAGGAAGGGCGTCGTGGCTGCCTCGCCGGGCGGCACATAGGACGGGACCGGCTCGCCGGGATCACCGAGCGAGACGATATATTGGTGCAGGGACCGCATTTCGGCCTCGCTGAAATATTGCAGATTGAACCAGGGCATGGGCGGCTTGGTCTGCAATGTCTTGAGATAGTCGACCCATTCGTCTTCCGAATAGGCGGCGGCGGTCAGGCGCAGATTGGCCGCGTAGGTCGTGCCCCAGGGGCCTTGATAGCCCACGGGGCTGCCCTTGAGGGCCGTGGCCGGATCAATGGTGCCCCCGGCCTCGCCGAAACCGGCCGAGTGGCAATCGTGGCAGCCGCCGATGCGGGAAATGCGTTCCCCCTCGGCAATGGAAACAATATTATCCTGGGCCTGGCATTTGCCGTCAGCAGCAGCCCAGCTAAAAAAAACGTCT
>CAXBHD010000366.1:0-2538 GCA_963975335.1 uncultured Devosia sp.
TAGGGGCGGTGGTTGCGGCGTCGTCAGCGCGGCAGGCTGGTCTTGCCCATCAGGTCGAAATCGATGGAGCGGGCGGCCTGGCGACCTTCGCGGATGGCCCAGACGACGAGCGACTGGCCGCGGCGCATGTCGCCGGCGGCATAGACCTTGGGCACGGTGGTCTTGTAGCTCATGGTATCGGCAAAGAGATTGCCGCGCTTGTCGAGCTGGGCGCCGAGCTGTTCGAGCATGCCCTCATGAACCGGCGAGGCAAAGCCGATGGCCATCAGCACCAGATCGGCCTTGATGATGAATTCGGTGCCGGGAATGGGCTGGCGGCTGCGATCGACGCGGGCGCATTCGACGCCGGTGACGCGGCCCTTGGCATCGCCGATGATCTTCATGGTGCCGGCGGCGAATTCGCGGATGGCCCCCTCGGCCTGGGATGAGGATGTCCGCATCTTGACCGCCCAATTGGGCCAGTTGGTCAGCTTGTTTTCGAGCTCGGGCGGCATGGGGCGCACGTCGAGCTGGGTCACGGCAATGGCGCCCTGGCGGAAGCTGGTGCCAACGCAGTCGGACGCGGTATCGCCGCCCCCCACCACCACGACATGCTTGCCGGCGGCGGTGAGCTGAACCTGGTTGGACACATCCTCGCCACCGAGACGGCGGTTCTGCTGCACGAGGAAGGGCATGGCATAGTGGACGCCGGCAAAATGGGTGCCTTCGGCTTCCACGTCACGCGGCTTTTCCGAGCCGCCACACATCAGGATGGCGTCGTGGCGCGCCTGCAGGTCGGACAGGGGCGTGGTGACACCGACATTGACGCCATAGTGGAAGGTGACGCCTTCGGCTTCCATCTGGGCGACGCGGAAGTCGATATGGTCCTTTTCCATCTTGAAGTCGGGAATGCCATAGCGCATCAGGCCGCCGGCCTTGGGCTCGATGCGGCCGGTGAATTCGGGGAAGTTGTTGGTCGAGTGCAGGTTGCGCGCCGCCTCTTCCCAGTCGCCATTGTAGACCAGGTCGTTCCAGTCCGGGATCTGGTTGTTGACCGGGCAGCCGGTATCGCCATGGCAGAAGGGAATGCCGCAATCCATGCAGCGCGCCGCCTGATCGACAATGCGCCCCTCGGTCATGGGAATGGTGAATTCACCGAAATGGCGGATACGGTCGGAGGCCGGCTCATAGCGGGGCTCTTCGCGCTCGATTTCGAGAAAGCCGGTTACTTTACCCATGGCTCTGCTCCCTGGAATTGACGTCATTGGTGCGGTGGCGTGTCAGCGGGCCCTGGGCACGTGTCGAGAGGCTGAACCCCTCACCCGGCGCTGCGCGCCGACCTCTCCCCTCAGGGGAGAGGTGGCCGAGGACCATGCCCTTGATGCTGCGTGAACTGAACTGGCTCATTCCGCTGCTGCCCCCATGCCCATGCCGGCGCGCTTCTTTTCCATTTCGCGGATGGCGCGGCGGTATTCGACGGGCATGACCTTGACGAATTTGGGCCGCATCTCGACCCAGTTGTCGAGAATGGCCTTGGCCTTGGTCGAGCCGGTATAGTGCAGGTGGTTGGAGATGAGCTGATGCAGGCGCTCATCGTCATGCCGGGTCATGTCGCCGGAAATGTCGACGCGGCCATGCCATTCGAGATCGCCACCGTGATGGTGCAGATCGCGCATGAGGTTTTCTTCCTCGGGCACGGGCTCGAGATCGACCATGGCCAGGTTGCAGCGCTCGCGGAAGGTTTCGTCCTCGTCGAGCACATAGGCGACGCCACCGCTCATGCCGGCGGCAAAGTTGCGGCCGGTCTGGCCGATGACGACGACAATGCCGCCGGTCATATATTCGCAGCCATGATCGCCGGTGCCCTCAACCACGGCAATGGCGCCCGAATTGCGCACGGCAAAGCGTTCGCCGGCCACGCCGCGGAAGTAGCATTCCCCGGCAATGGCGCCGTAGAGCACGGTATTGCCGACAATGATGGAGTTTTCCGGGACAAAGCTGGCCTTGTCGGAGGGGCGCACGACGATGCGGCCGCCGGAAAGACCCTTGCCGACATAGTCATTGGCGTCGCCCACCATGTCGATGGAAATGCCGCGGGCCAGGAAGGCCCCAAAGGCCTGGCCGGCGGTACCGCTGAGCCGGATCGAGATGGTGTCGTCGAGCAGACCCTCGTGACCATATTTGCGGGCGAGCGCGCCCGACAGCATGGCGCCGACCGAGCGGTCGCGGCTGCGGATGGGCAGGTCGATATGCACGGCCGTGCCATTTTCCAGAGCAGGCGCGGCCAGTTCGACCAGCTGCCGATCGAGTACCGATTCCAGATGATGGTTCTGGGTTTCGGAGTGATAGATGGTGTCGTCGCCCAGCGGTTCGGGCTTGTAGAACAGCTTGGTCAGGTCAACGCCATCGCTCTTCCAGTGATCGGCCAGCTTGCGCTGGTCGAGCAGGTCGGAGCGGCCGATGAGCTCGTTGAGGGTGCGGGCACCCATGTCGGCCAGCAGGCCGCGCAGCTCTTCGGCGATGAAGAAGAAGTAGTTGATGACGTGTTCGGGCGTGCCC
>CAXBHD010000367.1:0-2533 GCA_963975335.1 uncultured Devosia sp.
CCGAGACCTCGCCCTTCGACACGCTCAGGGTGGGGTCTCTTGCTTTAAGAGAGCCCCATGGCCGATACCGATCTTGCCGCCGCCATCAAGGCCGCACTCGCTGCTGTCGACATTCCCGGCGGCGGCGATCTGGCCGGCTATGCCGGCCTTTCCGACATCATCGTCACCCCCTCGGCCGTCGCCTTTGCCATTGCCGTGGCGCCGGGCATGGAGGCCGCCTTCGGCCCCGCCCGCGAAGCCGCCCAGCAGGCCGCCCAGGCCATTGCCGGCACCCGCAAGATCATGGTCTCGCTCACCGGCGGCAAGCCCCCGGCCAAGGCAGGCCCCACTTTCTCCCATGGCAAGCCGGTGCCGGCCGGCAAGACCGCAGTGCCCGGCATTGCCCGCATCATCGCGGTCGGCTCGGGCAAGGGCGGCGTCGGCAAATCCACCACCGCGGTCAGCCTGGCTCTGGCACTGCAGGCCGAGGGCCTGAGCGTGGGCATTCTCGATGCCGATCTCTATGGCCCCTCCATCCCCAAGCTGCTGGGTCTTGAGGGTCAGCCCGCCATCCGCGACGACGGCATCTTCTCGCCCCACGAGGCTTTTGGCCTCAAGGCCATGTCGATCGGCTCCATGCTGGTCAAGGACCAGGCCGTGGTCTGGCGTGGCCCCATGGCGACCTCGGCGCTGCGCCAGTTGCTGCGCGAAACCGATTGGGGCAGCCTCGACGCGCTGGTCATCGATCTGCCGCCCGGCACGGGCGATATCCAGATTTCGCTGTTCCAGCAGGCGGTGGTCGATGGCGTCGTCATCGTCTCCACCCCGCAGGATCTGGCCCTGATCGATGCCAAAAAGGCCGTGGACATGATCCGCCGCTTCGACGTGCCGCTGCTCGGCCTCGTCGAAAACATGAGCTATTTCATCGCCCCCGATACCGGCAATCGCTACGACATTTTCGGCAGCGGCGGCGCCGAGCGGGCGGCTGGCGAACTCGGCATGCCCTTTCTGGGCGCCGTGCCGCTGGTCATGTCAATCCGCGAAGGCTCCGATGCCGGCACGCCTCCCTTGGTCACGGCACCCGACGGCCCTGAAGCCAAGGCCTATCGCGCCATTGCCCGGCAGATCCTGGCGCAGGTGGCCAGGCCCCGTTAGGGATTTGTTAAGCCGGCTCGCGGCATCATTGCTGCATGGCAGTCATTGCAAAAGTCAGCGGCTATGATGCAATCCTGGCGCAACGCGCCCGGCGCGCCGACGCGGCCGCCTTGGCCGAGGCCCGCTCCGAAGCGCGTCGTGCTGCTGCCGAAGCAACGCTGGCCAAGTCCGATGGGCTGCGCAACGTGCTGGCGACCACCATTGCCAATAGCGGCGCCGACCAGTCCCAGCTGACCTCCCAGCTCATCCGCACCCGCATGCTGGCCGAGGCCAAGGCCAAGTCCGAACCGGCCAAGTGGTACCGCTGATACTCGCCAGGCGCCGCCCGCAATCGATTGCATAACCGCTTTTTCTGCGCTATCGCCTTTGCCCATTGCCCGGTACAGCGCCGCTAAGGAGCGTAGATGTTTTCGATCGATCGCAAGGATTTCGGACCCCAGTTCACCTTTGGCGTCGCCACCGCCGCCTATCAGATCGAGGGTGGCCAGCGCGATGGTCGCGGCCCCTCCATCTGGGACAGCTTCTCGGCCACGCCCGGCAATGTGCATGGTGGCGATACCGGCGCAATCGCCTGCAACCACTACGAGCTCTGGCCGCAGGACCTTGATCTGATCCGCGATGGCGGCTTTGACGCCTATCGCTTCTCCTTTGCCTGGCCGCGCCTCATCCCCGAGGGCACCGGTGCCGTCAACCAGGCCGGCATCGACTATTATGATCGCTTGGTCGACGGCATGCTCGAACGCGGCATCAAGCCCTATGCCACGCTCTACCACTGGGATCTGCCTTCTGCCCTGCAGGACCGGGGCGGCTGGATGAACCGCGACATCGCGGCCTGGTTCGCCGATTACGCCGCTTTGGTCGCGCAGAAATTCGGTGATCGCCTCGAGGCCACTGCCACCATCAACGAGCCCTGGTGCGTCGCCTTTCTCAGCCACTATATCGGCGCCCATGCCCCCGGCTATCGCGACAAGCGGGCCGCCGCCCGCGCCATGCATCATGTGCTCTATGCCCACGGCACCGCCATTGATGCGCTGCGCGCCAATGGCGGCAAGAATCTCGGCATCGTGCTCAATCTCGAAAAGGCCGAGCCCGCCTCCGACAGGCCCGAGGATCTGGCCGCCGCCGATTTCGGTGACGCCGTGTTCAACCGCTGGTATCTTGAAGGCGTGCTCAAAGGTCAGTATCCCGACCGCATGACCGAATGGCTGGCCGATTACCTGCCGGCCAACTACCAGGATGACATGGCCGTCGTCTCGCGCCCGCTCGATTGGCTGGGCATCAACTACTATACCCGTGGTCTCTACCAGGCCTCCACCAAGCCGGACATGCCGGCCGAACAGGTCAAGGGCCCGCTCGAAAAGACCGATATCGGCTGGGAAATCTACCCTCAGGGCCTCTC
>CAXBHD010000368.1:0-2526 GCA_963975335.1 uncultured Devosia sp.
AAGCCGGTCAAGAAGGATCACAAGGCCAAGCGCAAGCCGCAGATCTAATCGCGCAACGACAGTAAACAAGACGGGGTGGCCAGTGGTCGCCCCGTTGTCATGTGCCGCCGGTCTTTTTGGCGGCGTGATAGGTCAGTGCCAGCGCCACCATATGCCGCAGGGCATCCTGCTCTGCATCGGGCGGCAGCACGACGGCCCGATCGCCCTGATAGCTGAAGCGGTCCGGATAGAGCGTCCGGTAGCGGCTGACGAGATCGGTCTTGCAGTTCACGTAAAGCGCCGCCCGCCCGCTTGGCCGGTCATGGTCGATGCGGATCGTCGTGCCGCTGCCGCTCTGGCTGGTGAGATAGCTGACCTGGCCCCATTTCAGCGTCTCTTCCAGCGCCCCCACGCCTGGCAATTGCGCCGCCGTCTCCAGAATCAGCCTGCGCAACTGCAGCAGCGCCTCCCTGGTCGTGTCCGGATAGCGGGCAAATATGTCGGCAATCGCAGGCGTCATCCCACCGTCTCCCTCTCTGACGGTAGCGACACCATCACCACGCGCGGACAGATTCTGTCAGCACGAGCCGCGCTGCCCGCCGCGCGGGACCAGTGCCGCTTCGGCGTGATTTGCGCCGCGGCGATCAGCCCCCAGGGCTTGTCTGCGTAATTCTCACTGGCCAAATCGCTTTGTCTTTGCAAACCTTGCTCATCCCCAACGCCGTTCCGCGTCACCGGCTGCAGCTATTGGAGAATATTGGTGCCCTTGCGCTGGCAGGAAGTGGCTGTGCCACTGATCATCATCGGTTTCCTCCTTCTACTCAAGCATGTCCCTGTCGCGGCCGGTCTGCCCCTGGCCCGTGCTGCCGGCGTCGTCGCCTTTGGCTATGCGGCCTTTCTGGCGCTGCGCCTGCTGCAAAGCGAGGATGCGGTGCATATCGATGGCTGGGCGCAACTGCGCCCGGCGCCGGTAGAGTATTTTGCCTGCTACGGTGCCGCGGCCTTGGCCGTTGTACTGATGTCGGCGGTCATCGTCATTGGCGGCAGCAGGCACGTGCCGGCGACCCAGATGCTCGCCACCTTCCTCGCGGCGCTGCTGCTTGGCGGTGGAGCCCTGGGCATCGGCTTTGGCGGCCTGTTCACCCGGGTACGCTGGAACCATCAACTGGTCGAACATCGCTCAGCCCTGGGCCGGGTGACCAGCCTGGCCTGGTCGGACGTCCACGCGGTCACGCCAAATTGGCGCGGCATCACCATCGCCACCCACGATGCCCGCCGGGTTACCTTTTCCCAGTTCCATTCCGGCGCCGCCCATCTGGCCCGCCTGGCCAGCAACCGCGCCCGCCGCAATGCCCAGGCCTCTTCCGGCGTGCTGGCGTCGCGCTAGCAAGGGGCAGGCTTTCCCGAACAGGCAGACTTCTGCCTGGGGCAGGCGGGTCCGGCCGGTTACTCGGCCGGGACCTGGCCCTGAAAGCCGGGCACCCGCAATGCCCGCAGGCTGGCGGCATGCTGTGTGCTCCACACCCGATGCACCAGATAGCCCTGCCACAGCAGCAGGCCCAGTTCGCAGGCCCAGAGCACGCTGATCAGCCCGGGCACGCCGTTGAGAATGGCATTGAGCATGGCGATCGAGAACAGGGTGCGCACCACCACATCCGTCAGCCCATTGGCCCAGCTCGGATTGATCAGCCGCATCACCGCCCAGATCGAAATGAGCGAGCCCAGGAAATTGATGAACATCATCGCCAATGGCGAAAGGTCGCCCACCTGGCCGCCTAGTCCGACGCCGCCATTGAGCGTGTCGAGCACCAGCAGGTAAATCCCGGCAATGCCGGGCAGGGCCAGCGGTAAACAGGTTGCCAGATCATAGATCGCGCTGGTCTTGACGGCGCGCGAAAGCGAGGCGTTCAGGTCGGCCATCATCAGTCCCCCGAGGCAATGACAAAAGCAGACTGGCACGTTTACCAAATGTTTACCATAACGACACTGCGATCGTCGTTAATTGCCGCCCGCCTTGCCAGCTCGGCGCCATTCACGGCGCCGATGGCGCCCATCACCCCAATTCGATTGAGCGCCGCTCTCCCCTCCGTTATCCTGGCGCCATGAACCAGCCCATCGCCCTTCGCACCGTCCGTTCGGTCTGTCCGCACGATTGCCCATCCGCCTGCGCGCTGGACGTCGACCTGCTCGATGATCGCACCATTGGCCGGGTCCGCGGCGCCAAGGACGATCCCTATACGGCCGGCGTCATCTGCGAAAAAGTGGCCCGCTATGCCGAGCGCGTGCACCATCCCGACCGCCTGACCCAGCCGCTGCGCCGCATCGGCCCCAAGGGCAGCGGCCAGTTCGCGCCCATCTCCTGGGATGAGGCGCTCGACGAGATCGCTGCCCGGTTTGCCCAGGTCGAGGCCGAGCACGGCGCCGAGGCCATCTGGCCCTATTACTATGCCGGCACGATGGGCCATGTGCAGCGCGACGGTATTGATCGCCTGCGCGCCGCCAAGGGCTATTCCCGCCAATATGACACCATCTGCACCGGCACCGCCT
>CAXBHD010000369.1:0-2521 GCA_963975335.1 uncultured Devosia sp.
CCATCCATGCGCGCGCCTGCTGCCTCGAACGAGCCTTCCTGGATATAGAAGAAGCCAAGCGTCACCAGGAAGACGAGACAGACCAGTGCCAGAATCGACGTGATGATTTTGCCCATGACCAGCGGCCTCCGATGGATGTCTTAACCCTACGCTGCAGCGTCTGGCCGGTTCCGCCTGCCCGTGCGGTCTCACGCAGTGCGGGCTGTGTCCGGCATGGGTCCGCCATAACGTGCACGGGGCCGGATCAGCGTACCGGTCTCGATCTGCTCCATCGCATGGCCGAGCCAGCCTATGCAGCGCCCGATGGCGAATAGTGTGAACGCGACATCCGCCGGCAGGGCAAAGCGCTGCATCATGGCGGCGATGGCAAAGTCGACATTCGCGACCTGCCCGGCCTCTTGCGCCGCTGCGGCCTCGACCGCCGAAATCGTGCCGGTCGGCTGGAAGCGTGACAGCAGTTCCTTCGCGCGCGGGTCGCCGCGCGGATAGAGCGGGTGGCCAAATCCGGGCGGGGCGCGGCCCTCGTCGAGGCGTGCCCTGACCGCCCCTTCAGCGCCTCGCGACCTCGCCTCGTCAAGGAAGGCCAGCACACCGGCCGCCGCCCCGCCATGCAGCGGCCCGGACAGGGTCGACAGCCCTGCCAGCGCGCAGGCAGCCAGCGATGCGCCGGTCGAGGCGGCGACCCGTGCAGAGAAGGTCGACGCATTGAGTTCATGGTCCATCAGCAGCACCAGCGCGCGCCTGATCAGGTCTGCGCCATCGCTGTCCAGCCCCCATGCCTTGCCCAGCCGTTCGTGGATCGGGCCGGTACCGGTCTCGCCCGTTGCCGCGTCGACCAGTGTTTCCAGCACGGTTGCCGCATCCACTGCCAGCACGCCAGGCGCCCGGCCGCGGGCATGCGGATCGGTTCCCGCCCGGGCGGCCAGCGCCAGGAACAGGCGCGCCTTGAGCGGTCCATCGGCGGCAGGGGCGATCGTCGCGCGCGGCGCATAGGGCGCAGCCCAGAACAGGGCGGCGGCCTCTTCCAGCGTTGCCGTATCTGACAGTGTGATGGCATCCACGCCGCGATAGCAGAGGCGTCCATCCGCAATCACGGTCAGGGCAGAGCTCAGCACTGGTTCGCCCCAGGCGATCGAGGCACGGGCAATCTCGGCGGCGCGTTTAGGGCCCGATTTCCTCGTGACCAGCCGTTCGACATCCTCCGCGCTGTAAAGCGAGCGGCGCGGATCGTCCGGGTCCGGCCGTGCCTCCAGCCGCCCGCGGCTGACATAGGCGTAAAGCGTCTGCGGCTGCACGCCGAGCATGCGTACCGCCTCGCCGGAACTGATCCATGCCATGGCTTTGGCCTTATATTGATTATATTGATCAAGATTGACGATGCATCCATATGCGCCGATCTCCCACCCGGAAACAAGAGGAGATCTGACCATGAGCATGGGTTTGGAAAATGTCGTCGCCGCCGAAACGCGCCTGTCATCAGTCGATGGCGCCAACGGCGTCCTGGTCATCAGGGGTTACGCGCTGGACCAGATCGCCGGCCACATGCCGTTCGAAGAGGTTGCCCGGCTGCTCTTCACCGGCCTGTTCGACGACCTGCCGGACTCAGGAGCCTTCGCCGCCCGGCTGGGCCGGGCACGCGAAGAGGCCTTCGCGCTTGGCCCATACATTGACGATGGCATCCTGGCCCTGCCGCCCATGGACGGCATGCGTGCACTGATCGCGCGGATCGGGGATGGCGAGGATATCGAAACGGCGCTGGGCCTGCTGGCCGCGCCAGCCGTTCTCCTGCCCGCGATCCTGCGCCGCCGCCGGGGACTGAGCCCCCTGCCGCCAACGCCCGGACAGGGCCATGCCGCCGACATGCTGCACATGCTGACTGGCAAGACGCCGTCACCCGAAGCGGCAGGTGCGCTCGACACTTATCTCGTCACGGTGGCCGATCATGGCCTGAACGCGTCCACTTTTGCGGCGCGCGTGGTGGCCTCGACATGGTCAGGCCTCACCTCGTCCGTCCTTGCCGGGCTTGCGGCGCTGAAGGGTCCGCTGCATGGCGGCGCGCCGGGTCCGATCATCGCCATGCTCAATGGCATCGGCCGGCCGGACAATGCCGGAGCCTGGATCGAGGCAGCGCTGGCACGCGGCGACCGCCTGATGGGCTTTGGCCACCGTATCTACAAGGTCCGCGATCCTCGCGCCGATGCGCTGAAGGCGGCCGTGAGGCGCATGTCGGAAGGCTCGAACGTCCTGCCGGGACGGCTGATGCTCGCCGAAGCCGTGGAAGCGGCGGCACTGAGGATCCTGCAGGCGCACAAGCCGGACCGGCCGCTGGACGTGAATGTGGAATTCTACACCGCGCTCCTGCTCGAAGCGCTGGGCTTTCCGCCAGATGCCTTCACCGCCGTGTTTGCAACAGGCCGCACGGCCGGCTGGCTGGCCCATGCCCGCGAGCAGCGCCTCACGGGGCGTCTCATCCGCCCGCAATCTGCCTATGTGGGACCAGCGCCCGCCGAAGCGGCCTGAA
>CAXBHD010000370.1:0-2513 GCA_963975335.1 uncultured Devosia sp.
CCCGTGCCACGCTGATCGGCGCGGATATGGACATTTTCCAGCATGCCGCGCTTCATGCCAAAATTAGGCAGGCCGGGAATGAAGCTGATCTGCAATGTGCCAATCACCTCTCCGGCCAGTTCGGCGACAATCAGGCGGTGGTTCGGGTCTGCGACGATTGCGTCGAAAGCTGCATAGTAGCGCGGATCGTCCAGGGTCGCAGGATCGAGTGGTGGGGTGGCTGAGCCTCTGGCGTCGCCAGCATGACTGAGGCGGATGAGCGTGGGAATGTCACCGGGTTCAGCGTCGCGGAAGATTAAGCTGGTCATCTTTTAGTCCGGTCGGGGGAATGTCAGCTTTGCCTGCGACAGGGCATGCTGTCAAAGGACAGCACTGAAGGTGCTGGCAGGCGATCAGGCGATACGGTTCACCAGGCGAGCTGCCGTGGCGGCCTCAGGGGCAAAGGCAGGACGCCGATCGAGGCTGCCGCCGAAGCGAACGGCGCTGTCGGGGAGGGCGGTCACAGCATCGCTACCCTTGGGTGCGGCAGGGTCGATCATTTTCTTGGCGTCAGAGACATCATCGCAATTGCGGCAGATATAGCCGTTGACGGTAATGGGTCGCGGGTAATCGGAACTGATGGCCATGGGCGCCTCGCAGGGGCTATTGCACCCTATTCGTCGCGTTATGCCGAACCGTTACAGCCGCCCGATCACGACCGGGCGGCTGTTTCATCATGGTTAACCAATGGTTCAGGCGACGGTCAGCTTGACGTCGACATTGCCGCGGGTGGCGTTGGAATAGGGGCAGACCGTGTGGGCCTTTTCGACCAAAGCAACGGCCGCATCATGGTCCAGGCCGGGGATGGTGACCTTGAGCTCGACGGCGATATTGAAGCCAACGCCGCCCGCATTGGCATTTTCACCAAACGAGACGCTGGCATCGATGGTGGTTTCGTCGGGCACCTTGATCTTGTCGCCACGGGCGACGGCCTTGATGGCGCCGAGGAAGCAGGCGGAATAGCCGACGGCAAACAGCTGCTCGGGATTGGTACCCGGACCGTCATTGCCGCCCATGGCCTTTGGCGTGTCCAGGGTGACCGAGAGACGATCATCATCGGTCTTGCTGGTGCCGGTGCGGCCGCCGGTGGTGTGGGCATGGGCGGTATAGACGGGGGACTTGATCATGGCAGAACTCCTTGGGTCGGCGTTTGATACAGGTTCAGTAACGCACAATTAAATTGTGCGCAATGTAATAATCTGCGATAGACTGTGTTATCGGAGCGGATAATGCAGTGACGGTTACGGCAATGGCACAAGACGATGACCTCAAACTGGATTCCATGCTGTGCTTTGCCGTCTATGCGGCAGGACACGCCTTTACCCGGTTCTACAAGCCGCGCCTCGACGCCCTGGGGCTGACCTACCCACAATACCTGGTCTTCCTGGTGCTCTGGGAAGCAGATGATCTCACAGTCAAAGCGCTGGGGGATAAATTGTTCCTTGATTCCGGCACGATCACGCCGCTGATCAAGCGGCTGGAAGCGCGCGGCCTGGTGCGGCGGCAGCGCGACACGGTCGATGAGCGCCAGGTACGGGTACTGCTGACCGAGGCGGGCCGCGAGCTGCGGAAGCAGGCGCTGGCCATCCCGCTGGCGGTGGGCACGGCGTTGGGCGGCGATCTGGCAGCGGGCGCCGCCATGCGACAGAGCCTGCATGCCTTGCGCGAACGGCTCGACGCGGCGCCTTTAAGCTAGGCTATTGCAGGCCCACCGGATCGACCATGCCGCCTTTGCAGCCGCCATCGGTGGGACGCGCATCCAGCAGGCGGTCGGCCAGGCTTTCCGGGCCGTCAATGTCACCAGTCAGGCCAATAGTCAGTTCGTTGATGAGGCGACGGTTGCCATCCTCGATGCAGGAGAGCCGCACGCGCTGGCCGGCGCCGGGCCCGAATTCTGCGTCGAAGGCTGCGCGGATCTCGGCCTGGGTCAGGGACTGGCCAATGGCGCCGGCAAAGAGCCCGGCCACGTCGCTGGCATTGATGGCTTCGAGCATGGCCAGGGAATCGGCGAAATAGGCCTCGGCATCGCCATCATAGCAGGTGCCGTGCTTGATCCATTCGTGGCGCTCGAGGCCCGACTGGGTGCCCGGCATGGCCTCGGCCAGGGCGGCGGTCAAGGCGGCGGAAAGGGTTGGTGCCGGCAGATCCTGCCAGTCGCCTTGCTCGTCGGTCCGCACCGTTTCGGCATCGACGCCGCAATAGTCGCGTGAGCGCGGCTGGGGCCAGAGGCCATGCAGGGCGAAGGCGCCGGCATCGAAGCGGTCTGCCGTCTGGCTCTCGCATTCGGGCCGGTCGGGGCGTGTCTCGCAGAAGGCAGGCTGCCAACTGATGGCCAGGACATATTGGGTCCGCTCCTGCGCCAGAGCCGGGGAGCAGAGCACGGTGACCAAGGCGATAGCAGATAGCAGGCGCATAACAATTCCCTCGCTGAAGTCAGCCAAACCTAGACACCCCACCCCCGGGCGCCCCCCCCC
>CAXBHD010000371.1:0-2460 GCA_963975335.1 uncultured Devosia sp.
ATGCTTACCTTGCCTGAAACGATCGACCGGCCGGAACAGGCCTATGCCTATATGACCTTCACGGTTCGCATGGACGAAATGCAGAAGCCGGCCAATGAGGGGTTCCCCGTGGTCTTTGCCACCCTGGCGGCGCAGGGCATCGCCCCGGTCGGCATGGCCTTCTACAATTACCGCCGCATCGACATGGCAGCGACGCTGGACGTCGAGGCTGGGGTCGCGGTGGAACGGGCAGGTACCGACACCGACCAGGTCAAGTTTGGCACGCTGCCGGCGGGGCGCTTCGTGACGCTGCAATGGCACGGGCACCCCGACAAGCTCGAGCCGGTGACGGGCATGCTGATCGGCTGGCTGCGGCTGACCGAGCAGCCTCTCGACATGGAAACCAGGCCCGATGGCGACCATTTTGCCTGTCGCCTCGAAATCTACGAGACCGATCCCGACAAGGAGCCCGACATGGACAAATGGGTGACGACGCTGGCCTTCAAGCTGGCCTAGAGCGCTTTCAGCAAAAGTGCCCCACTTTTGCGGTTCGAAAGCGCGACCAAATCAAGACCTAGAGCCTTTGAGCCGTTTCATCGAAACGGTGCAAGGCTCTAGAACAGCTCGTCCAGCGTGCAGTAATAGCGGTATTTCGCTGCATCCCAGTCGGCGCCATAAGCGGCGAGGAAGGCCGGTACATGCTGCTGGCCGATATTATAGGCGATGCTGCGGCAGGCCAGCGCCAGATCCTGCCAGGGATCGGCGCGGCCGAGGCGGCCGCAATCGACGACACCGGAGAAGCGACCGTCCAGAGCCAGCATATTGGGCGCCGAGGCATCGCCATGGGTGACGATGAGCGGACCTTCGCTGGGCGGATGGGCGTAGAGCCAGTCCAGTATCTGGCGGCCGGTCCAGCCCCGGCGGTCCGTATCGAAGTCAGTCTCGTCCACCAGCCCCGCCGCGAGACGCTGCTCGGCCTGGGTGAGACGCGCCGCAACGCGGTGATCGAAGGGGCATTGCGCGGGATCGAGCGCGTGCAGGCGCCGCAGACCCTGGGCATAGGCGCGCACCAGATCGGCCGGGCGATCGGTCAGGTGGGTGAGGTCGTCGCCGATGACCGCGCTCATCAGCAGCCAGACGCGGTCGGCCGACTGCCCGGTATCGATGACCCGGGGCGCCTTGAAGCCCATGCTTGTGAGCCAGTTGAGCCGCGCGATCTCGCCGGGCAGTTCGGCCAGGGGATGGATCGCTTCGCTCTTGAGAAAGGCGCTGCCGCCTTCGGGCAGGGCGATACGCCATACCGACGCGGCGGAGCGGCCAAGGCCGATTTCGTGCCAGGCATAGTCGCGCAGGGGCGACAGGCTTTCGGGCAGGTCAGGCGGCAGTGTCACGGCTGGCGGTCCCAGGCCGACCAGTCACCCGTGTGGCCAAGGGCGGCGGCCAGGCGCTCCTCGTAATCTTCGCGCGGGATTTCCACGCCTCCCAGCGAGGCCAGGTGGTCGGTGAGAAACTGGGTGTCGAGCAGGACGAAGCCGCCGGCCCTGAGGCGATCGACCAGATGCGCCATGGCCATCTTGCTGGCATTGGTGCGGCGGTGGAACATGGATTCGCCGAAAAAGGCGCCGCCAATGGCCAGGCCATAAAGGCCACCGACGAGGTCGTCGCCCTCCCAGACCTCCACCGTATGGGCGATGCCGCGATTGAACAGCTCGCCATAGACGGATCGGATGGTGCGGTTGATCCAGGTGGTATCGCGATCGGCGCCGACGCTGGCGCAGGCCTCGATAACCGCGGGGAAATCGGTATCGACCCTGACGGCAAAGCCGGATTTGCGGATCGCCTTGCGCAGGCTGGTCGAGAGATGAAAGCCATCGAGCGGGATGATGCCGCGCAGTTCGGGGCTCACCCAGAACAGATTCTCATCTTCGGCATCCTCCGACATCGGGAAAATGCCGGCCTGATAGGCGCGTACGATCAGTTCGGGGGTGATTTCGAGCTCGAAGGGGTCTTGGCGGCGGGCCATGGCATATACCTTGCAGGCTTTAGCATGGGGGCGCAAAGCGCCCCCTGGGCAGACTTTAGAATAGGGGTGCAGAGCGCCCCTCGGCAGGCTGTAGAAAAGGGGCGCAGAGCGCCCCTTTGAATGGTCAGACCTTGTTCTCGGCCAGATATTTTTCCAGCCAGTGGATGTCGTAATTGCCCGAGAGAATGTCGGGTTCCTTGATCAGGCGCTGGAACAGCGGCAGCGTGGTCTTGATGCCGTCGATGACGAATTCGTCGATGGCACGGCGCAGCCGCTGCAGGCATTCGTCGCGGGTGCGGCCGTAAACGATCAGCTTGCCGATCAGCGAGTCGTAATAGGGCGGGATCTTGTAGCCCTGATAGACTGCGGAATCGACCCGAATACCGACACCACCGGCGGGGTGGTAGAAGGAGATCGTGCCCGGGGAGGGGGCAAAGGTCTGCGGATCTTCGGCATTG
>CAXBHD010000372.1:0-2418 GCA_963975335.1 uncultured Devosia sp.
CCTTGAGTTCGGCAGAGCGGTTGTGCTGGCCATCCGGGCTCCATCCGGGGGCATTGATCGCGCGCCGGATCCAGCGGTCGGGCCGCAGGCCGTCGCGGGCGCAGTCGCGTGCAAGACCGCCAAGTTCGTGGAAGGCGATGATGAACGGATTGAACGTGCCGAGGGGCTTCACGATGCCGTAGACGGGCTTGTCCGCGTCGAGTTCCGGCACAAACGTACCGAACATCTTGTCCCATGTGATGAAGACGCCGGCATAATTTGAGTCGAGATAGCGCGGGTTTATCCCATGGTGCACGCGGTGATGGCTCGGCGTGTTGAACACCGCCTCGAACCAGCGCGGCATCCGGTCGATGGCTTCGGTATGGATCCAGAACTGGTAGATCAGGTTCAGGCCGCCGACGAAGAAGATCAGGTAGGGGTGGAAGCCGATCAGTACCATTGGCACGCCGACCAGGATCAGCCCCGTGAACGGGCCGAACCAGGGCTGGCGCAGGGCCGTGGTGAGATTGTAGTGCGTGCTGGAATGATGGGTGACATGTTCCATCCAGAACCAGCGCATGCGGTGAGCCAGCCGATGTTTCCAGTAATAGGTTAAGTCATACAGGACGAATGCCAGCAGAACGCTCCACCATGTGAACGGGATCCCCTCCAAACCCCAGCCGGAAATCGCCGAGATGGACAGATGGTAGGGCCAGGCCAGCATCATCAACCAGATGGTGATCATGCCGGTCAGCGTGTTGACGACGACACTGCCGGTACCCATGGCCAGAGAGGCCAGGGCGTCCCTGGTCTCGTATCTGCCCTTCGCGTGTCCCGTCCGGACCGCCCACCATTCCCATATGACGGAAATGAGGAAGATGGGCGCTGCAAGCGTTGTGGGCTGTATGGTTGCGAGCCATTCGGGCATTACTTCGGTTCCGCGATGATGGCGCCGGCCTGCTTGTAGACGTGGCCATCCTTCATGATGAAGTTGACGTTCTCGAGCATGGAAATGTCCTTGAGCGGATCACCGGTAACGGCAACAAGGTCGGCCGCGCAGCCAACATCGACACAGCCAAGCAGGCCACCCTTGCCGAGCGCTTCGGCGGCCGTGGCCGTGGCAGCCGTGATCGCCTCAATCGGCGTCATGCCGAACTGAACCATGCGTGAGAACTGGTTGGGGTTATCACCATGCGGATAGACGCCGGAGTCTGAACCGAAAACCATTTTCACGCCTGCTTTATGGGCCGCCGTGAAGCTGTCGCGCTGGATTTTCGAGATCGATCTTTCCTTCTCCAGCGATTCCGGCAGCACGCCATTCTTCTCGCCTTCAGCCAGCGTGTATTCAGTATTGTAGATATCCATCGAAAAAAAGACGCCGCGCTCCTTCGCCAGCTCGATCGTCGCCTCGTCAAGGATGCTGGCATGCTCGACCGTGTCGACGCCGGCCAGGATGGCATTGCGGATGCCGACTGTGCCATGGGCGTGGCTTGCCACTTTCAGGCCGCGCGCATGGGCTTCCTCGACTACCGCTGTCAGCTCTTCCAGCGTGCCCTGCGCGGCGCCGAGACTGGTGCCCTTCGAGAACACGCCGCCTGTCGAGCAGGTCTTGATCAGGTCGACACCATACTTGATGTTCTGGCGCACCTTGGCGCGCATTTCCCACGGGCCGTTGGCCACGCCTTCCCCTTCGAGACGGTATTCCGCCGGCAGCAAATTGTTGTCCGAACAATGGCCACCGGTAATGCCGACAGGTGGGCCGGACACGAACATGCGCGGGCCGGGCACCTCGCCTTCGTTGATGGCGTCCCGCAGGGCCACGTCGCCATAGCTTTCCGCGCCGACATTGCGAACCGTCGTGAAGCCGGCGAGCAGTGTCCGGCGCGCGTTCTTGACGCCGGTGATGGCCATACGCTCGTCGGACAGGCCAAGCGATTCATAGGCGCCGGTTTCCGCGTCGCCGGTCAGGTGCGTGTGCATGTCGATGAAGCCGGGAATGACTGTCTCATCGCCCAGATCTATGACCGTCGCGCCTTTGGGCAATCTCGTCGCACGCTGGGTGCCGGCGGCAATGATTTTCCCCGCCTCGATGACGAGCGCAGCGTCCTGCGACACCTTGCCCGTGACCGGATCAATGAGGGCCCCGGCCTTGACATAGACGGGGTCTGCGTGGGCTGCGGCGCTTGCGGCGATGGCGACGATACCAAGGAGGAGTCGGGAAATGGTCATATGTGCACTCTGTTCAGCTGGGATTCGGCGCAACTATCAGGATGAAATCGCCAGCCGGTCAAGCCGGTGGCTGGTTTCCCCTGCGGCGCGCTTGACCTCTGCTGCCGGGCGGGCAGTGTGGGGCCAATGATTGCCCCAAGGGAGACACGACATGGCACAGCCGAAAAAGTTTGAGCAGATTATCCTGGACATCGAGGACGGCATTGCCAT
>CAXBHD010000373.1:0-2401 GCA_963975335.1 uncultured Devosia sp.
TCCGGCCGACCACAAAGGGGCCGACCGCGATCGCTTCGTGCTCTCGGCCGGTCACGGCTCGATGCTGCTCTATGCCAGCCTCTACCTGCTTGGCTATGAAGACATGACCATCGAGCAGATCAAGAATTTCCGCCAGCTCAATTCCAAAACCGCCGGTCACCCCGAATATCACTTTGCTCAGGGCATCGAGACCACGACCGGTCCGCTCGGCCAGGGTGTCGGCAATGCCGTGGGCATGGCTATTGCCGAAGCCAAGCTGGCCGCCGAATTCGGCGCCGACCTGGTCGATCACCACACCTGGTGCCTGGCCGGCGACGGCTGCCTGATGGAAGGCATTTCCCAGGAAGCCATCTCCCTGGCCGGCCACCTCAAGCTCAGCAAGCTGACCGTGATCTGGGACAATAACGCGATCACCATTGACGGCGCCGTCTCCAATGCCGACAGCACCGACCAGATCGCCCGCTTCAAGGCCTGTGGCTGGAACACTATCGAGATCGACGGCCACGACCAGGACGCCATCGAACAGGCCCTGCTGGACTCCAAGTCCGCCGACAGGCCGACCCTGATCGCCGCCAAGACCACCATCGGCTTCGGCGCGCCCAAAAAGGCCGGCACCAACAAGGTGCATGGCTCCCCGCTCGGTGCCGAAGAGCTGGCCGGCGCCAAGGCGGCGCTGGGCATTACCTATCCCGCCTTTGAAATCCCTGCCGATACCCTGGCGACCTGGCGCGCTGCCGGCCAGCGGGCGCAGAATATCCGCGGCGAATGGGCCGCCCGCCTCGGCGCCTCTGCCCACAAGGCCGAGTTCGAGCGCCGCATGGCCGGCGAACTGCCTGCCGGCTTCGCCAATGCCATGGCTGACTATATCAAGCAGCTGACCGTCGACCAGCCCAAGGTAGCCACCCGCAAGTCCGGCCAGATGGCCCTCGAAGTCATCAATGCCGTCGTGCCCGAGACCCAGGGTGGCTCGGCCGACCTGACCGGCTCGAACCTGACCAATACCAAGGAAACCGTCCCCTTCCAGGCCGACAACTATGCCGGCCGCTACATGATGTATGGCATTCGCGAGCATGTCATGGCCGCCGCCATGAACGGCATTGCCCTGCATGGCGGGCTGATCCCCTATGGCGGCACCTTCATGTGCTTTACCGACTATGCCCGTCCCGCCATTCGTCTGTCGGCCCTGATGGGCCAGCGCGTCATCTATGTGATGACCCATGACTCGATCGGCCTGGGCGAAGACGGCCCGACCCATCAGCCGGTGGAACACCTCAGCGCCCTGCGCGCCATTCCCAACCTGCTGGTCTTCCGTCCCGCTGATGCCGTGGAAACCGCCGAATGCTGGCAGCTGGCCCTCGAAAGCGACAGCGCCCCCTCCATCCTGGCCTTGTCGCGCCAGAACCTGCCCACCGTGCGCACTGAATATACCGCCGAGAACAAGTCGGCCCGCGGCGCCTATACCCTGGCCGGCGATCTCGATGCCCAGGCGGTGATCTTTGCCACCGGCTCGGAAGTCGCCATCGCGCTCGACGGCAAGAAGCTGCTCGAGGAAAAGGGCATTTCCGCCCGCGTGGTCTCGGTACCCTCGATGGAACTTTTCGCCAGGCAGTCGGACGCCTATCGCAGCGAGATTCTCGGCCAGGCCAAGGCCCGCGTCGCCATCGAGGCCGGCACGGAAATGAGCTGGAACAAGCTCTTGGGTGACAAGGGTCGCTTTGTCGGCATGACCGGCTTTGGCGCTTCCGGCCCCATCGACGAGCTTTATGAGTTCTTCGGCATTACGCCTAAAGCCATTGTTGAAGCCGTCACGGCACAGTTGTAAGAGAGCGCAGCCTCCCTTCTCCTAACCCCTCCCAAGGAGCGTCTCCCCATGGCAATTCGCGTCGCCATCAATGGTTTTGGCCGCATCGGCCGCAATGTCCTCCGTGCGATCATGGAATCGGGCCGCACCGATATCGAGGTCGTGGCGATCAACGATCTCGGCCCGGTCGAAACCAATGCCCACCTGTTTCGCTTCGACAGCGTGCATGGCCGCTATAATGGCACTGTCACCGTCGATGGCGACACCATTGACGTGGGCCGCGGCCCCATCAAGGTGACCGCCGTACGCGACCCGGCCGAGCTGCCGCATGCCGCCATGAAGGTCGACATCGCGCTCGAATGCACCGGCATTTTCACCTCCAAGGAAAAGGCCAGTGCCCACCTCAAGGCCGGCGCCAAGCGCGTGCTGGTCTCGGCCCCCGGCGATGGCGCCGACCTGACCGTGGTCTTCGGCATCAATCACGACCAGCTGACCAAGGACCACATCGTGGTCTCCAACGCCTCCTGCACCACTAATTGCCTGGCGCCCGTTGCCTATGTCCTGCACAAGGAATTCGGCATCGAGCGTGGCATGATGACC
>CAXBHD010000374.1:0-2385 GCA_963975335.1 uncultured Devosia sp.
GCTGCCACCTGCAGATCGAGGCGCTGATCGCCACGCCCTATGCCTCGGGCCTGGCCACCCTGGTCGACGATGAGGCCAAGCTGGGCGTGGCCTGCATCGATTTTGGCGGTGCCACCACGACGGTGTCGGTCTTTAACGAGGGCCATCTGGTCTATGCCGATGCCATTGCCATTGGCGGCCATCACCTGACGCTCGACATTGCCCGGCAGCTCTCGGTCAGCGTCGTCGATGCCGAGCGGCTCAAGACGCTCTATGGCTCGGTGCTGCCCGGCCAGGCCGACGAGCGCGACATGATCCCGATCCAGCCCGTGGGCGCCAGTCATGACGAGGCGCCGGGGCAGGTGGCCCGTTCGGTGCTGACGCGCATCATGCGCCCGCGCATCGAGGAAATCCTCACCGCCATCCGCGACCGCATGCAGGCGACCGGCATGATGGATGTCTGCGGCCGCCGCTTCGTGCTGACGGGCGGGGCCAGCGAAATGACCGGCCTGACCGAAGTGGCCCGCCGCACCCTGGCGCGCAATGTGCGCATGGGCCGGCCAATGGGCATTGCCGGCCTGCCGGAAATGGCCAAGGGCGCCGCCTTTGCCACCGTGGCCGGCATGCTGATCTATCCGCAGGTCTGCGCCAAGGAATATGCCATGCCGCGCGGCAGCCACAAGCTGATCGGCAGCGACGGCTATCTCGCGCGGGTCGGCAACTGGCTGCGCAGCAGCTTCTAGCGGTTGCTAGCTGCGCAGATCGCGCAGCCCCCAGAGCAGCAGGGTGGCGCCCAGCGCGCCAAAGGCCAGGCCAAAGGCGGCCTCGATCCAGCGCCAGAAGCGGCGATAGGTCCGCATTGCCGCCGTGGTCGAGAACAGCAGGCCATAGGTCCCGTAAATGCCGATGGCCGACAGGGCCACGACCGGCCCGAAGGCCAGGACCTGCCAGTTGGTCAGCCCGGCACCAAACAGGAAAGTGGCCACGGCCGACCACATCAGGGCGGCCTTGGGATTGGTCATCACCACCACAAAGCCGCGTCGCCAGGCCTGTGCATCGCTGAGCGGGGTCTTGCTGGCCGCCACATCCAGCGCCGGGCTCGTCGCAATGGTGCGCAGGGCCCGCCAGGCGATCAGCAGCAGATACAGCCCGCCGACAAATTTGAGCAGCGTCAACAGCTGTGGCAGGGTGGCAAACAGCGTCCCCAGCCCCAGCGATACGGCGGCCGCCCATAGCAGCGTGCCGCTGCCAATGCCCAGCACGACCAGCAGCGCCGCGCGGCGGCTCTGTCCGAGCGCCACGCTCGCCACCGCCATCATATTGGGGCCTGGCGAGGCCTGGGCGAGGGCAACGCCGAGCCAGGCGGCGAAAAAGGCTTCGATCATCGGAGGACTCGCAACGGGACGCTGCTTCAGTGGTAGCGCGCGCTTGGGCTAATTGCCAGCATAGGCCCTTTGCAGATCGGCGATGATCAGCTTGCTCATGCCCATCATGGCCTGGGTGGCGCGCTGGGCGCCGGCCTTGTCGGGGCCAAAGATCGTGCTGTGCATCTGGCGGGGCACGACCTGCCAGGACAGGCCAAAGCGGTCCTCGCACCAGCCGCACTGGCTTGCCTTGCCGCCATTGTCGACAAAGCCGTTCCAGAAATGGTCGACTTCCGCCTGGTCCGCACATTCGATCATGAAGCTGACGGCCCAGGTGAAGGGAAACTGGCTGGGTTGCGCGCCGCTGCCATTGAGCAGGAAGAACTGCTGGCCCGCCAGTTCGATAATGGCGGTGAAGGCGGGGCCGTCCGGGGTCTGCTGGATCACCTTGGCGTCCTTGAAGGTGCTGGTGTAGAATTTGATGGCGTCGTCGATGCGGTCGTCAAACCACAGGCAGGGCGTGATCTTGGTCATGGTGCGTCTCCCGGAAGGCGCCGGGCTTTTGCCCGCGCGGTATCCATTCATGACGGATGGCACCGGCCGGTTTCGACACGGGCGTTCGCGACAGGGGGGCGGCATGGTTAATGCCCGCTCAAAAGGTAACCGATCGGAGTCGCATTTTGCGATCACGTTAACACTGGTGAGACAATTGTTAGGGGCCGGTTAACGTTTGGGAGGGTAAATCTTTACCAACACCGCCACTATGAGGCCCTTCATGACCATCAACCTCACCATCCCGGATATCCAGGAGTTGAAGCCCCGCATCACCGTTTTCGGATGTGGTGGTGCCGGCGGCAACGCCGTTAACAACATGATCGAATCCGGTCTTGATGGCGTGGACTTCGTCGTCGCCAATACCGATGCGCAGGCTTTGTCGCTGTCCAAGGCGCCGCGGATCATCCAGCTGGGCGTCGGGATCACCGAGGGCCTGGGCGCCGGTTCGCACCCCGAAGTGGGTCGCGCGGCAGCCGAAGAGAGCTGG
>CAXBHD010000375.1:0-2385 GCA_963975335.1 uncultured Devosia sp.
TTCTTGATCCGGTCATTGCCCATGACCATGCCGGCGGGCTCGAAGCGGGTGAAGGTGAAGGCCTCCACATATTCGTCCAGCGGCACGCCATATTGCAGGCCCAGCGAGATGGCGATGGCGAAATTGTTCATCATCGCGCGGAAGGCGGCGCCTTCCTTGTGCATGTCGATGAAGATCTCGCCGAGGCGGCCATCGTCATATTCGCCGGTACGCAGATAGACCTTGTGGCCACCGACCACGGCCTTCTGGGTATAGCCCTTGCGGCGATCGGGCATTTTCTCGCGGTCACGGATGACCGTTTCGACAATGCGCTCGACAATGCGTTCGGCGACATGCGGCACGCGGGCGGCAGAAGACAGGGCGGCCATTTCCTCGGCCTGGTCCTCGTCCTCATCCTCGTCGGCCGCAGCCAGCACGGATGAATTGAGCGGCTGGCTGAGCTTGGAGCCATCGCGATAGAGCGCATTGGCCTTGAGCGCCAGGCGCCAGCTCAGCATATAGGCCTGCTTGGCGTCTTCCACGGTCGCATCATTGGGCATGTTGATGGTCTTGGAAATGGCGCCGGAGATGAAGGGCTGCGCCGCCGCCATCATCAGGATGTGGCTTTCGATCGAGAGCGAGCGCTTGCCGATCTTGCCGCAGGGCGCGGCGCAGTCGAATACGGGCAGATGCTCGGCCTTGAGATGCGGCGCGCCTTCCAGCGTCATCGCGCCACAGACATGGATATTGGCCGCCTCGATGTCCTTCTTGGAAAAGCCCAGGAAGGGCAGCAGGTCGAAGGTGAAATCGCTCAGCTGCTCGTCGGTGACACCCAGGCTCTTCAAAAAGTCCGCGCCCAGGGTCCACTGGTTGAAGATGAACTTGATGTCAAAGGCCGAGGCGGTCGCGGCATTGAGCGCGGCGATCTTCTCGTCGGTAAAGCCCTTGGCCTTCAATGTTGATGGATTGACGCCGGGGGCCTGGTTGAGATTGCCATGGCCGACCGCATAGGCCTCCATCTCGGCAATGTCGGATTCCGAATAGCCCAGGGTCCGCAGTGCCGGCGGCACGGCGCGGTTGATGATCTTGAAGTAGCCGCCACCGGCCAGCTTCTTGAACTTGACCAGCGCGAAGTCGGGCTCGATGCCGGTCGTGTCGCAATCCATGACGAGGCCGATCGTGCCGGTCGGGGCGATCACCGAGACCTGGGCGTTGCGATAGCCATGCTTTTCGCCCAGCGCCAGGGCATTATCCCAGGCGAGCTTGGCGCGTTCGGAAAGGGCGGCGTCGATCAGCGATGCATGGTCGAGCGGCACTGGCTTGATCGAGAGATTTTCATAGCCCTCGGCATTGCCATGGGCGGCGTTGCGATGGTTGCGGATGACGCGCAGCATGTGCTTGGCATTGCGCTTGTAATCCTTGAACGGCCCCAGCTCCTTGGCCATTTCGGCCGAGGTGGCATAGGAGACGCCGGTCATGATGGCGGTGACGGCGCCGGCAATGGCGCGGCCTTCCTTGCTGTCATAGGGAATGCCCGAGGTCATCAGGAAGCCGCCGATATTGGCGTAACCAATGCCCAGGGTGCGGTATTCGAACGAGCGCTCGGCAATGGCCTTGGACGGGAACTGCGCCATCATCACCGAGATTTCGAGCACAATGGTCCAGAGCCGTACCGTGTGCTCATAGGCGGCCGTGTCGAACGAGCCATCGGCATTGCGATAGGGCAAGAGGTTGACCGAGGCCAGATTGCAGGCGGTGTCGTCGAGGAACATATATTCCGAGCAGGGATTCGATGCATTGATCGGACCCGCTTCGGGCGAGGTATGCCACTCGTTGATCGTGGTATGATACTGGATCCCGGGATCGGCCGAAGCCCAGGCGGCGTAACCGACCTGTTCCCAGAGATCGCGGGCCTTGAGCGTCTTGGTCACCTTGCCGGTGGCGCGGGCCTTGAGGTCCCAGTCGCCATCATTGTCGACGGCGCGCAGGAAATCATCGGTGACGCGCACGGAATTGTTCGAGTTCTGGCCCGAAACGGTGAGATAGGCCTCGCTGTCCCAGTCGGTGTCATAGACCGGGAAATCGATATTGGTATAGCCCTGCTTGGCGAACTGGATGACGCGGAAAATGTAATTCTCCGGCACCAGAGCCTTCTTGGCGGCGCGCACTTCGCGCTTGAGGGCAGGGTTCATCGCCACGTCGAAGCAGTCATCGCCACTGCCTTCGCAGTTGACGGCGGCCTTCATGATGGCCTTGAGATGCTTGCTGACAACCTTGGAGCCGGTGACGAGCGCAGCGACCTTCTGCTCCTCTTTCACCTTCCAGTTGATATATTCCTCGACATCGGGGTGATCAATGTCCAGCACCACCATCTTGGCGGCGCGGCGGGTGGTGCCGCCGGACTTG
>CAXBHD010000376.1:0-2358 GCA_963975335.1 uncultured Devosia sp.
CGCGCTGATCAAGCACGAGCAGATCGTCACCACGCTTCCAAAGGCCAAGGACCTCCGTCCGATCGTCGAGAAGCTGATCACCCTGGGCAAGCGCGGCGATCTGCACGCTCGCCGCCAGGCGATCGCCCAGATCCGCGACGAGGGTCAGGTCGCCAAGCTCTTTGCCGTGCTTGGCCCGCGCTACAAGGAACGTCAGGGCGGCTATATCCGCATCATGAAGGCTGGCTTCCGCTATGGCGACAATGCCCCGCTCGCCGTGATCGAGTTTGTCGATCGCGACGTCAATGCCAAGGGTCTCGACAGCGGCCCGGTGCAGGTGCGTGAAGACGACGAGTACGAAGCCGCATAAGCTTCGCTCCCGGATAGACTTTTGAAGACGGCTGCGGTTCATTCCGTGGCCGTTTTTGTTTTGCGTTGGAGGCAGTCATGCGGGCCGGCCTGGTATTGGTGACGGGTGCAAGCGGATTTGTCGGCAAATGGGCCGTGGTGGAACTGCTGCGTGCCGGCTTTACCGTTCGCGCCGGCATTCGCTCCGAAGACAAGGTCGATGCCGTGCGGCAGGCGGTGATTGCTCAGCTGGGCGAGGATTTTCTCTATCGGCTGAACTTCGCCAAGCTCAATCTTCTGTTCGACACTGGCTGGCTGCGGGCCATGCTGCGCATTGATGCCATCGTGCATTGCGCTGGCGTTGTGCTGGCGGGCGAACCTGACAAGCCGGGGCGCATCATCGGGCCGGCCGTGGAGGGCACTGAGCGGGTTTTGCGCTTTGCGACGCTGGCCGGGGTCAGGCGGATCGTGATGACGTCCTCGGTTGCAGCGGTTGCCTATGGCCACGGATCGCTGACCGGGGTGCATGAGTTTACGGCCGGGGATTTTACCAAGATCGAGGCGATCCGGCGCCCCTACGCGGCCTGTGTCGGGGCGACCATGGCCGAGCGGGGGGCCTGGGCCTATGCCCGTAGCGAGGGGCTGGACCTGACGACCATCCATCCTGGACCTATCCTGGGACTGGCGCTTGATGGCGATGTCAGCGCGTCGCTGCAGCTGATCGCCTGGCTGCTGGATGGCTCCCGTCCACGGCTTCCCGGCAATGGTGTTGCAGTGGTCGATGTGCGTGACGTGGCCGCGATGCTGGTGGCCGCTTTGCAGCAGGACAGAGCCATCGGCCAGCGCTATCTCGTGGCATCGGACTATGTGTCGTTTTCTCATATGGGCTTCATCCTGGCGGCTGCCTTTCCCGACTGGCCGGTGGGAATGGATGTGCTGCCCGATTGGCGGGTGCGGCTATCGGCGGCCTTTGGCGGGCCGATGCGGAGCTTTGTGCACGACCTTGGGCATGAGAAGCACTTTGACCGCAGTAAGGCGGAGGCCCTGCTGGGTGGTCCGCTGATTTCCGGTCGGGACGCCATTGTCGCCGCGGCGGACAGCCTTATCCGGTTCGGTCGCGTGACGCGCGTCGGCGTGCCCTAGTCGGTGCGGCCGCGCGGGGGCAGCAGCGCCCAGGCGGCATAGAGCTGGTTGATCTCGGCCAGCGAGCGGCAGGTAATGACCGGCACGCCGGTGCGGGCCGCCATGTCCCGGTACTTGCTGGCATCCCGGCTCTTCCAGATCCAGGCGATCATCTCCCATTTGACGCTGTCCTTGCCGCCGGGCAGGCCGCCGATCCGGTCCGGCTGGAACAAGGTGCGGCGGAAGTAGCGGACATAGCGCTTGAGGAAGTGGTCGTCGATGACGATGACCCCGGTGGCGCGGGCAAAGCGCTGCGGCATGATGGCGGAGTAATTGCCGTCCATTACCCATGCATCGCCCAGGATGGCGGCGTCGTGCAGCCGATGGAACTCGTCCCTGTCGCGGGGTTCCCAGTCGGTTCCGGGCAGGTGGCAGAGCTGGTCCAGGTGAATGGCCGGAATGGCCAGCTTGCGGCCAATGGCATGTGCGAGCGTGGATTTGCCGGCATTGCTGGGGCCGGTCACCATGATACGGCGACCGAGATCGGCCAGGGGCAGGACAGAGTGCATTTTCAGTTCCGATATGCTGGATCGATCGGGGTGGAAAAGGCTGACAGAGACGAAAATCCCCGCCGAAGCGGGGATCGTTATGGTTGGAATGAGCCGGATTACTCTGGCTGCTGGTCCTTGCCGGTATAGGCTTCCTCGACATAGAACTGGTCTCGGCGGTCAAAGCCGTTGAACGGGGTCAGCGAGGCCTGGGTATAGGCGCCCATCAGGCCGAATTCGATCCAGTCGTCCTCGTCGATATCGGCGGGCAGGGTGAAGACCTGGGGGAGCACGTCATAGCTGTCGCAGGTGGGGCCCCAGATGGTGAATTCGGAGAATTCGGCATCATTGTCATGCACGC
>CAXBHD010000377.1:0-2354 GCA_963975335.1 uncultured Devosia sp.
TGCCGAGGCCCGCAAGAAGCAGAAGGTGATTGAGGTCAAGGAAGTCCAGATGCGGCCGAATATCGACACGCATGACTACGAGACCAAGATGAAGGCCGTGCAGCGCTTTCTCGACGATGGCGACCGCGTCAAGGTGACCATGCGCTTCCGTGGCCGCGAAATGGCCCACCAGGATCTGGGCATGCAGGTGCTGCTCAAGGTGCGCGAGCAGACCGAGGAAATCGCCAAGGTCGAAAGCCAGCCGCGCTCCGAAGGTCGCCAGATGGTGATGGTCCTGGCGCCCAAATAGGGGTTTGCCGGCAGACAGATTTGAAAGGGCAGGTCCGGCGGGCCTGCCCTTTTTTGTTTGGGGGCAAGTGGTCTGCCATATGGCCGAGGCTGCAGCCAGCCACATCCCACCCGCTCCAAAGACGCTCTTCCGCAAGCCTAGCAATTTGAAATTTTGCTAGGTATATTCATGCCAAGCAATAGCGGAAAGTGATAGGCATGAAATCACTCAGCAGCATCGCCATGAGCGCCTATACCGACTTGGTGCGACTGCTGCGAGACGATGCCGTATCCGGCGTCGAGGGCAAACCAACGCTCAAGCAGCGCGGCAACAAAGCCTATTGGTACGCTGCGCGCCGCATCGGCTCGGACATGCGGTTCTTGTATATCGGTGAAGATAGCGATGAGACCCGTGCGCGTATAGACGGTATCGAGGCACTGCGGGCGACAGCCAAGGAGCGGCAGGCCGAGCGGTCGCGTCTGGTGCGTTTGCTGCGGGCCGAGGGTTTGACACCGACCGATCGCGCCACAGGGTCCATCCTGTCGGCCATGGCGGACGCAGGGACCTTTCGGCTGGGCGGGACTCTGGTCGGTACGAACGCATTTCGCCTCTACGAAGGCGAACTGGGTATCCGTCTGCCTTTGGGCGGCATGGCCAATACCGGCGACATCGATATCGCCCAATTCGAAAAGCTCAGCCTGGCTCTCGAGGATCAGGTCGACCCGGGTCTGGCCGAGACGTTCTCGGCGCTGAAGTTCGCCCCAATGCCGGGGCTCGACCCGGTCCGCACATGGCGCTGGACGCAGGGCGGCAGTGGCCAATTGGTGGAGTTTCTTACCCCCGCCTTCGGGGAAGAAACCATCCGCGATCTACCCGCCCTCGGCGTAAGCGCCCAGTCGCTGAACTACCTCAATTTCCTGATCGCCGAACCCATCCACGCAGCGGCCATCTATCGATCTGGCGTCCTGGTGCAGGTGCCGCGCCCCGAAAGATACGCGATACACAAGCTCATCGTCGCCGATCGGCGGCGCGATGGCGCCGGTAGTCTGAAAGCGCCAAAGGACCGGGAACAGGCGGCATTTCTGATCGAGGCGCTGGCCCAGGACCGGCCAGACGATTTGCGCCGCGCCTATGTCAGCGCCATGGAGGTCGGTCCGCGCTGGCGCGAACGCCTGGACAATTCGCTCAAGCGCATGCCTGACACGAAAGCGGTACTGCACAGCATTTAGGTGACTGTGCCGGCAGCGGTTCTCCCTACCCCTCGATTGCCCTATCCACCTCTTCTGCCATGGGTATCGCCGGCTGGGCGCCGGGCTTGAGACAGGCGAGGCTCCCCGCCGCCGCGGCGCGGCGCAGCGCGGTTTCAAGGTCGAGGCCCGCATCGAGGCCGGCGGCCAGATAGCCCACAAAGGTATCGCCGGCGCCCACCGTGTCGACCGGCTTGATCGGCAGAGCGGGAATGCTGAGCAGCCTGCCCCCGGCAAAGGCCTTCACCCCGTCGCCGCCCAGCGTGACGATGAGGATCTGGTCGTGCCGGGCGGCCCATTGGGCCATGGCCGCGTCCAGCTCGGCGACCGGGCGGCCACTGAGCAAAGCGAATTCGGTTTCATTGGCCACGACAATGCTGGCCAGCGGGGCGAGCGCGGCCGTATCGGCCAGGAAGGGGGCGGTATTGAGCAGGCTGGTGACGCCCTGCGCCCGCGCCAGCTCCAGCGCCCGTCGCGTCGCCGCCTGGGGGATTTCCTGCTGCACCAGCAGCAGATCGTCGCTGCCCAGCCCGGCCAGGGCCGTCTCGGCATCGGCTGGGGTCATGGTGCCATTGGCGCCGGGCAGCACGGCGATGACGTTTTCGCCCGCCGCATCGACAAAGATCATGGCAATGCCGGTCGCCGCCTCGGCATGGCGCACCCCGCCGAGATCGACCCCGGCCGCTGCCAGCAATTGCAGGGCCGGCTCGGCAAAGCTGTCCTGGCCCACGGCCGAGACATGGCGCACCTTTGCCCCGGCGCGCCGCGCCGCCAGCGCCTGATTGGCGCCCTTGCCGCCCGCGGCCATGGAAAATACCCCGCCCGCCACCGTTTCGCCC
>CAXBHD010000378.1:0-2354 GCA_963975335.1 uncultured Devosia sp.
GATCCCTGCCCTGCCCGCCCTGGGCATCTATATTGCCAGCCTGATGGTCGTTCTGGGGGTTTCCCTCGCCTATAACCAATGGCCGGTCTCGCCGATCAAGATGTGGCTGGCGCGGCTCGACCAGGCCGCCATTTTTCTGTTCATTGCCGGCACCTATACCCCTTTCCTGGCCGTGCTGGGGGGCACGACGACCGGGGCACTGATGACGACTTTCGTCTGGGGCGCGTCGCTGATCGGGGTGGCGCTCAAGCTGATCGTGCCGGAGCATTTCGGACGCCTCGCCATTGCGCTCTATCTGGCGATCGGCTGGAGCGGCATTCTGGTGTTCCAGTCCCTCGCCCAGACCCTGCCCCACTCCACCATGATGCTGGTGCTGGCCGGCGGCGTGACCTATTCGCTGGGGATCGTTTTCCACCTGTGGGAAAGGCTCAAATTCCAGAATGCGTTATGGCACGTGTTTGTGGTCTCGGGGGCGAGCCTTCACCTCTGGGCGGTGATCGACTTCATGGTCATTCACCGCGTCTAGTCGATCGGCGCACCAACCCGTTCATGCTCCATGACGTCGCCGGGCTGCAGCCCGATTTCCTCGGAACGCCCGCCGGGAATTTCCAGCACGAACTGCACCGGCACCTGTGAGGGGATGGACGTCAGATCCTGCGGGCGCGCATTGACATGGATGGTCTTGACCACCCCGTCGGCGCCAACAAAGATCATGTCGAGCGGGATCAGCGTATTGCTCATCCAGAACGAGACTTCACGTTCCTGCTTGAAGTCGAACAGCATGCCGGCATCGTCGGCCAGTTCCTCGCGGAACATCAGCCCCTTGGCGCGGGTTTCGGGCGTATCGACAATTTCGACATGAAAGGCGTGCTCGCCGGTGGCAGTCTTGAGCACAAGCTGGCCCTCATCACTACAGGCCGCCAGCGGCGCGGCAACCACGAGAACGGCCAGCGCAACGGCGACGCGCCGCGCAGCGGGGGCGAAGCCTTGGGCAATCATCATCATAGAATTCCTAGTGCGAAGACGGAGCGTCGCCCCAACCATCGGGCCTAATTTCGGCGACCATAAGACCCTTGGGGCCATTGCCATAACGCACAAGCACAAACTGGCCGGGCCGCAGTTCGGTGATGCCGAAACGGCGCAGGGTTTCCATATGCACGAAAATGTCCGGCGTGCCCTCGCCAGCGGAGAGAAAGCCGAAGCCGCGGATGCGGTTGAACCACTTGACCTCAAGGCGCACCATGCCCGAGGTCGGCTCGACCACGACATGGGTGCGCGGCGCGGCCATCTGTGCCGGGTGACGTGCGGTGGACTCGTCCATCGAGACGATGCGGAAAGCCTGCAGGCCACCGGGGCGGTTGAGGGCCTCAACGACGATTCGCGACCCTTCATGGGCGCTCTGGTAACCGTCGCGACGCAGGCAGGTCACATGCAGCAGCACATCGGGCATGCCGTTATCGGGGACGATGAAGCCAAAACCCTTGCCAGCGTCAAACCACTTGATAGATCCGACGATCTCGATCGTGTCGAGGCCGGAATCGGCGGAACCGCTCGAGGGATCGGCATGCGTCATGGCGCCGTCCTCCTGCGACAAGCCCATGGGCTCATCACCATTGCCACCTGAATCGGCCCCCATTCGCCCAGCCCCTTGTACTCGCCCCGCCGCTGCGAGGTACTCCACACGCTTTGCAGTCTGTCCGATTCAGAGCCGCTTGTTAAGCATCTCTTAGGAATTTGTTGTGCGACGCGGCGGTTGCAGGCCGGCATGGCACTTGTTAGGCCAGAGCCAAGCCAGTTTTTCACTCAGGAGGATACCATGCGCTACTTGCATACAATGGTCCGCATTACCAATATCGAGGACAGTTTACGCTTCTACTGCAATGGCTTGGGACTGGAAGAAGTCAAGCGCATCGACAATGAGAAGGGTCGCTTTACGCTGATCTTCCTCAGCGCGCCGGGCGATAGCGGCGGCCAGGTGGAATTGACCTATAACTGGGATCCGGAAGTCTATACCAGCGGCCGCAATTTCGGCCACCTGGCCTATCGGGTGAAGGATATCTACGCCCTATGCCAGCACCTCAGCGATATGGGCGTGGTGATCAACCGGCCGCCGCGCGACGGCCACATGGCCTTTGTCCGCTCGCCGGACGGGATTTCCATCGAACTGATCCAGGAAGGCGACCTGCCACCGCAAGAGCCCTGGCTGTCGATGCCCAATACCGGCAAGTGGTAACACGCCTCCTATCGCAGGCGTGATTGAGTTATCGTTTCGCTAACCGTGATGCTTAGGCTGCGGTTAGCGAAACGGATCGTATTTTAGCGACTTCAGCAACTGCCCCTTTGGCTGTTGCACG
>CAXBHD010000379.1:0-2345 GCA_963975335.1 uncultured Devosia sp.
GCTTCACACGCGAAGGGTCACAAGTTCAATCCTTGTTACTCCCACCATTCCCCTCTTTTTTGACTTGGGGCGGCCTGCAAACAGGCACGCCCTCCGCTTCAGGTGCTCACGTGCCGAACGCACGCTGCGCTCATGGCCCTGCGAGCGTAGCTCTCCGGGCGTTCTTCGCTTGAGAAGGTCCACCGGACCTTCTCCAAGAAAGCTCATCACTCTCGGCCATAACTGTTTTCGACTCACCCCGACCTGAAACTGCCGCCGTGAATGCGCGCCTCAAGACGCCTTGGCCTGGGCGTAGCGGGTGCGGGAGCGGGCGATGGCGGGGCTGTGGCGGATGGTCCAGTCGGCGACGGCGGCCAGGGGACGGCGCAGTTCCATGCCCATTTCGGTCAGCTCATAGTCGACGCGCGGGGGAATGATCGGGGTCACCGTGCGGGTGACGAGGCCATCGGCTTCAAGGTCGCGCAGCGTCTGGGTCAGCATTTTCTGCGAAATGCCCGCGACCTGGCGCTTGACCTCGGAAAAGCGCATGGGACCCTGGGTCAGGGCGATGATGACATAGATGGTCCAGCGCGTGCCGATACGGCCCAGGACATCGGCCAGGGGCTGGGCCATGCGGTTGCACTCGACCGGATCATGCAGTTTCGTTTCGGTGACCGGGCTTTCCAAAAGGTGCCTCCAGGGAAGAATTCGTGCCGTCTTGTGAGGGTCAGTGACAGGCACCAATATAGCGTCAGTTACCCTTGGTGACCAGCTTCCTGTTCGTACCTATCAAGAAAGACACGAGAATGTCCATGACCCCGCCCAAGATCGGCATCATCATTTCCACCACGCGCGAGGGCCGTTTTGGCGATCGGGCCGCCCGCTGGGTGGCCGACCTGGCCGCCGGCCGTACCGATATCGACACCGAAATCGTCGACCTGCGCGACTATCCCCTGCCATTCTTCGAGGCCGCGGCATCCCCCGCCTATGTGCCGATCAATACGCCGGAAGCCCGCAAATGGGCCGACAAGATCGCCGAACTGGACGGCTATGTCTTCGTCACGGCCGAATATAATCATTCGATTTCCGGCGTGCTGAAAAACGCGGTGGACTATCTGTTTGCCGAGCCCAACCGCAAGCCGGCGGCCTTTGTGGGTTATGGCGCCGTGGGCGGGGCCAGAGCGGTCGAGCAGCTGCGCATGATCGCCATCGAGCTTGACATCGTGCCGCTCAAAAAGGCGGTTCATATCAATATGGAGCCGCTGCTGGGCCTGCTGCGCGAGGGCAAGGACTTTGCCGATTACCCCTATCTGGCGCCCACGGTGGTGACCATGCTGGACGAGCTGGCCTGGTATGCCAGCACCCTCAAGGCCGGCCGTGCGCGGTCGGCGCTGGCCTCGGCTGCCTAGCGAGGGGCCGCATCGGGTCCTGGCCGGATGCCGGCCAGGACGGAATGGTCAGGCCGCAGGCCAGACGATGGCGGTTCGGCGCGGTCGGCCGCGAGGCGACAGCGGCGTGTCACCACATTGTCTGACTTGCCCGCTCGGGCCAGGCCTGGTCATAGGCCGGGCCGCCGACCTGATTGTCGGTCATGGCGGCGAGGATGTCGCCGGGGCTGGGCAGGGTTGCCGGGTCGATATGCCGCTCGGGATTCCACAGCTCGGACCGGACAATGGCGCGGGCACACTGGAAATAGAGCTCGTCAATGGTCATGACGATGACCGAACGCGGCGGCCTGCCGTCCACGGCAAAGCTGGCGAGCAGGTCGGGATCGACGCTGATGCGGGCGCGGCCATTGGCGCGAAAGGTCGTGCCCGAGCCGGGCAGCAGGAAGAGGAAGGCGCAGCGCGGATCGGCCAGGATATTGCGCAGCGAATCGATGCGGTTATTGCCGCGACGGTCGGGCATCATCAGGGTTTTGTCATCATGGACGCGGACAAAGCCGGGCTGGTCGCCGCGCGGCGAGCAGTCGATGCCGTCGGGGCCGATGGTGGCGAGGGCGGCAAAGGGGCTGGCCTCGACCAGGCGCCGATAATGCGGCGTCATGGCATGGGCCACTTTGACCAGGGCGGCCGGCGCGGGGGCCGGGCTATAGAGCGCTTCGAGCTGGGCGAGAGAGGTCAGGTAGGTCATGGCGGGCGGGCTCTTGTCGTGGGCGCAGGCCGGCGGCCGGGCGGGATGTTCCGGCCAAAGTGATGCAGCTTGCACTAGGTGGCTGGTGTAACTGATCCTATATTGGCAGCGAATGACACGGCGACAAAAGGAGTAAGGCCATGGATGCCCATGCTTTCAAGGTAACCCGCAGTGATGCCGAATGGCGGGCCAGACTGACGCCGGAACAGTATCAGGTGATGCGCCAGCACGGC
>CAXBHD010000380.1:0-2333 GCA_963975335.1 uncultured Devosia sp.
GGTCGCCCCGGCCGGGATGTCGTCCAGGAGGGGCCATGATCATTATTGGGCCAAAGCCCGCTAACAGGCGTCCCTATAGGGCAAATGCTGCCCGAATGCCAGAATTATTCAATTGCCCCGTCCCCCACTGGCGGCGGCCCATGGTCGGGATCAATCACCTCGAGCGGGATGGAGAAGCGCCATTCCATGCCGCTGGGATGAACAAGGCGCTCGACATCGGCGCCCAAAGCATGGCCCACCATGGATTTGAGCACCGTCGTGCCGAAACCGACGCGCTCGCTATGGGTCAGGTCGTGCGGCACCTTCTCGCTCCAGATCAGGTTCAACCGCTCCTCGGTCAACGACCACTGGACGGTCAGGGCGCCGCCCCCGTCGCCAAAGGCCCCATATTTGGCAGCATTGGTCGAGAGTTCATGCACCGCCATGCCCAATATCTGGGCTGCCTGCATATTGAGCCGGATCGGCGGACCGGCCAGGCTGACCCGCCCGGCATCGGGCGGACTGAAGGGGGCGATCTGGCTTTCGATCAGCTCTTCGAGGCCGACGCCGACGCGGCCATGGGTCAGCAGCAGGTCGGTGGACCGTGCCAGACCCAGAATGCGCCGCTCGAAAGCCTGGACATAGCTGGGCACATCACTGGCGCCGCGGGCGGTCTGGCGGGCCATGGCCGCGATGACGGTCATCTGGTTCTTGGAGCGATGGGCCACCTCGCGCATCAGGAAGCGCACCTCGCTATCGGCGGCCTGCCGCAGCGCCGACGCATGGGCCAGCGCGCGCGACACTTCGGCGATTTCCGCCACCGGATAGGATTTGGCAGCGACGTCTTCGCCGCGGCCCAGCCTTTGGGCATCGCGTCGCAGGCCGCGCACCGAGCGGGCGATCCTGTCGGCGATCAGAAAGGCAATCAACACCGCCACGGCCAGAATGACCACGCCCCAGGCCGCCAGCCAGACCAGGCTGTCGCCCAGCGGCCGGTCGACCGTCTCGGTCGAGGCCCAGGCGATGACGCGCCATCCCGCCATGCCTGAACGCCATTCGGCCGTGACGATTTCCTGTCCGCCGAAGCGCTCGCGCTCCCACTGTTCGGCATTCTGTATCGGGGTCTTGCGCATGGGCAGCAGGCTGCCGGTGGCCAGTCCGGCCTCTGGCGTCACCGCGATCACATTATTGGCGCCGTCCACCAGCGCCGCATTCCAGCCGGCCGGAAGCTGCCGCGACTGCAGGGCCATGGCCAGATTTTCCGCGTTTTGCGTGAGCACCAGCAGGGAGATGCTCTCATGGTCGGGCACGGGCAACAGCACATTGAACACCCAACGATCAGCCGTCCGGCCGAAAAACAGCCCCGACACGGTCGGGCCGGTTCGCTCCAGCGCCTGCCTGGCCGTCGCTGGATCCGAGGTCGGCCCCAGAGGCGTGCCATAGGGGACGCGGGTATTGAGAATCTGCCTGAAGTCCTTGTCGAGGGCGATCAGGTAGGAGCCGCTGCCCGCCAGGGCGGCGACCACGCGGGCATGAAATTCGGGAAGCCGATCGGTCTGCAGCGGCTCGCTGGTCGAGAGCACGCGCAGGGTAGTGGCCATGCTGGCGATTTCCCGCTCCACCGACTGCCCCATGGCCTGCACGGTCGCATTGGTAAGGCCGCGCACCACCTCTTCCTGTGCCTGGTTGTTGCGATTGAGCAGCACCAGGGAAACCAGCAGGGCAGGCAGGATAATCACCAGAACCAACGAAAACAGGTATAGGGCGACCGGCAGACTGCGCGCCGGCCGGCGCCAGCGTGGCAATTGACCGGTGCTGCTGCGTCTTGCGAAGTGTCAGTCATGCCGCGCTTTCTTGGCAAGGCGAGGTGGAGGGAAGCGAACCATAGCCACAACTGGGCGCGGCGCGAAGCTATGGCAGGCCAAAAAACTGCGCGTTCCTCCGTCGCTATCGAGGCGGGGGCGTTCAGTACTTGGCGGTGGAATCGCTGGCGGGAAAGCTCTCGTCGAGGGCCTCATCCTGTTCGTCCCAGTTTTCCGGCTTGTCTGCCAGGGCGTCATCGCCGGCATTGCGGATCTGGACCGGAGACGTATCGGGACCGGGCTTCTTGCCATCCTTCATCGCCGCCGCGTCGTCGCCCGTCTTGGCGGTGTCGGGCTTGGGCTTGCTCGTATCGGTCATCACTGCTCTCCAGCACTTGGTACGCAATAGAACCCCCGAGGGGCCACAAGGGTTGCAGACGCTTTGATAAGCGCGCGTCCTCTGGTATGAGCCGGCTATGACCGAGATGCGCGCCAATACCAAAAAACTCTTCATCAAGACCTATGGCTGTCAGATGAATGTCTATGACAGCG
>CAXBHD010000381.1:0-2312 GCA_963975335.1 uncultured Devosia sp.
CGATCTCATGCATGCAGAGCAGGTGATCCACCGTCGCCGCCAGCGTCTTGGCCCGCCCCGGTCGCGTTGCCCAGACTTGCGGCCCGATCAGTTTGACCAGCCTGATATGCGGCGCCCGTGCTCGCACGCGCTGGGCCACCCGCAGCATGAAGCCCCAGGAGTCCACCAGCACGACCACGTCAGGCGCATCCGCGATGATCGCATCCGCCGCGATGTCGGCCAGCTTGACCACGGTGCCGTACGCTCTCAATCCCTCGAAGAGGCCAAGAACCGACAGCGGCGAAATATCGATCGGCGAAACAATCCCCACAGACGCCATTTCTGCTCCGCCGATGCCCGAAACCTGCACGTCGGGATGCTTCGCCCGGATCCTGCTGATCACTTCACGCGCCAGCAGGTCGCCTGAGGATTCCGCCGCCACGAAATAGAGGCGCGGAGCGGTCATGATCCGAGACCGGAGTCAAAGCCATAGATGAACACGCCGAGCCGCTCGGCAGCCGCCTGCATCTCGGTGCGACCGAGCATCAGCGCACCGCCTGCCTCGATGGCGAGCCCCGCCAGGCCTGCCGCTGCCACTTTCTCGATGGTCGAGATGCCAACGGTCGGCATGTCGATCCGTCGCTCCTGAGCCGGCTTGGGCCGTTTGACCAGAACGCCCCGCCGCTCCGCTATAGTGCCGCGTATAGGCTCAGGCAGCGCGGCACAGCGGTCAAGCATGGCATCGGTGCCCTCCTGAGCCTCGACGGCGAGCACCAGGCCCTCGCACACGACACAGCCCTGCCCGATGTCCAGATCGCCCAGAGCGGCCACCACATGCGCACCACGGGCAATATCCGACATTTCGGTCACGGATGGCGCCGGACCGGCCACAAGGCCTGACGGGGCCAGCAAGGCAGCGTGGGCCGCATCGGAGCCGATCACCTTGAACCCCTGTCTCTCGACTTCCTTGACCAATAGCCGCAGCAAGGCGTCATCGCCCTTGCCGGCTTCGGCCAGGACCTTGGGCAACAGGGCTGCGCCGCGCAGGTCCAGTTTCAGGTCCTTGAAATTCGGTCGCTTCACAATACCGGCAAACAGCACGTCCTTGCATCCGGCGTCCTTGAGCAGGGCGAACAGTTTGCCGATTTCGCCCAAGCCGATCACGGCCCCCGGATAGGCTGCGAGCCTTGGTTCCTCAAAGCCCTTCAGACGCAGGACATAGACGCCCTGCCCTGTCGCGACCGCGTTCTCCGCGACGGCGACTGGCAGGTCGCCAAGTCCGGCTATCAGTCCGAGAGGCGCTGTCATGATCACCTCACCCGGGTTTGCAGACGGGCCGGCCATCTGCGGTGAGCACAAAGTCGATGATCTCCATGGCCAATGGCTTGTCCTTGAACGCAATGGCGGCCGCCGTCAGCCGATCCTTGAACAGGCCCTCACCCGTGAACACTGCCTTGTAGGCACTGCGGATCTCGTGCAGCTGTGCGTTGTCAAAACCGCGCCGCTTCAGGCCAACCATGTTCAGTCCGGCGAGCTTGGCATGGTTGCCGATCACCGACCCGAACGGAATAACGTCTTCCACCAGTATGGCACCGCCGCCAATAAAGGCGTTCCGACCGATGCGCGTGAACTGGTGCACGGCAACTAACCCGCCGAACCAGACATTGTCCCCGACCTCCACATGCCCCCCGATCGCGACCCCATTGGCAATCACGATATCGTTGCCGAGTTGGCAATCATGCGCAACGTGGCCGCCGACCATGATGAAGCATTTGTTTCCCAGACGCGTTGTGCCGCCGAGCTTCGGAACACCGGCATGCACGGTCGTATGTTCGCGTAGCGTGCAGTCATTGCCGATTTCGAGGCGCGACTCCGGAACGTCCTGGAACCCGAGCACCTGCGGTGTGTCCCCAAGAACAGCATGGGAATGGACGGCGCAATCGCGGCCGAGTGTCGTGTGGCCGGTAATCACGGCGTGCGCGTGCAGCTGTGTCCGGTCGCCAACGACCACATGCGCGCCGACATGACAAAAGGGGCCGATCCTGACGCCATCGCCAAGTTCTGCGCCGGGCTCCACGATTGCAGAGGGATGAATTTCAACTGGCATCAATCGTATCCGGTGTTGCTCTTGAAAGGCGGTCTTTGCCGAAACTTGCGTGAAGACAATCTTCTTCGATAGGCTTTTCGGCAGATTTACCTGTTTGCGCAACCGGGGCAAACGATCCTGCGCGCCAGAGCCTCAGGAACTCTTTTTTGGATTGGCCTGTTTCTGCAGCCATGCGATTTCGCGCATCCATTGGCGGATCGGCTTGGCAGGCGTGCCGCCCCAGGTT
>CAXBHD010000382.1:0-2307 GCA_963975335.1 uncultured Devosia sp.
AAAAGCACACCCTTTACACCCTCGTCGATCCTGTTTCGCCCCCATTGGCTGCCCCTAATAGGGGTAGATGGTGGAGGCGCCGGGTACTGCCCCCGGGTCCGAATGGCTTATTACGATGACAATTTATCGCCATAGCTCTTGCGAGCAGTCCCTATATAGGCGCGCTGCCAGCCCGATGCAAATGCTGCGGCAAATTTCTGCGTGCCGTCGCGGCAGGGCAGGCCGCAGCAGGGCGCTTGTCGCGGCCGGGCGGGATGGGCTAACGTCATCGTGATGGTTTTCGTCCCGCATGCGCGGGGCGGATGAAAAGGGAACACGGTGCGGCGTATCCATCAGGAGCCAAAACCGTGGCTGCCCCCGCAACTGTAAACGGCTTTCGGCCGCATTATGCCACTGACGCCAAGTCGGGAAGGCGCGCGCCGATGCAATCCGTGAGCCAGGAGACCTGCCATCACAGCCGAGCACCTGGGTGCTCATTGACGACAGCAGGCCGCACGGTGGGTGCGGAAAGGAGACAGACATGCATATCGAACCAGGCATCGTTGACGGTGCCAAGATTACCCTGAGCTATGCCACGGCCGCCGGATCATTCGGGCTGGCCGCCAAGATGGCGCTCGACACGATGCGCACCGAGGGCGCTGGTGCGCTGGCGCTGCGCAGCCTTGCCACCACGGCGCTGGTATTCAGCTTTTTCGAGGTGTTTCCGCACCATGCGGTGGGCGTCTCGGAAGTCCACCTGATTCTGGGCTCGACCCTGTTCCTGATCTTTGGCGCTGGCGCCACCGGGCTGGGCCTGGCCCTGGGCCTGCTGCTGCAGGGGCTGTTCTTTGCGCCCTTCGACCTGCCGCAATATGGCATGAACGTCACCACGCTCATCGTGCCGCTCTATGCCATGACCTTTCTGGCCAGGCGCATCATCCCCGCGGCGACCGCCTATAAGGATGTCGGCTATGGCCAGGCGCTGATGCTCTCGACGGCCTATCAGGGCGGCACGGTGGCCTGGGTCGCCTTCTGGTCGCTCTATGGCGGTGGCCTGGGCGCGCAGAACCTGGCCGCCACGGCCAGCTTTGGTGCCGCCTATATGCTGGTGATCGTGCTCGAGCCGCTGATCGACCTGGCCGTGCTGGGCCTGGCCAAGCTGGGCAGCCGGTTCAAGGGCCTGCCCCTGCTGCAGAGCCGTCTCTACAGCGCCGCCTAAGACAATCCGGCGGCCTCCCTTGTGGGGCCGCCACCCTTTCGGCCGGCTGCTTTAACGCGCTGGCAGGGCCCGACCGCCTATAGTCCGCCGGCACAGCATAGGTGAGACTGGCATGGCGACGACGACATCTGACAAGCTCGGTACCGCAGCGGAGCGGTTCCTCGACAAGGGCGCGACAGCGCTCGATGCGCGCGAGCGGCGCGTGCTGGAAAAGGCGCTGAGCCGACAGACGCTTTCCCAGGATACCAGCATGACCTTTGACGAGGATGCCAGCTTTGGCCAGCGCCTGGCCGATGGCGTGGCCTCGTTTGGCGGGTCCTGGGCCTTTCTGATCATTTTTGGCCTGGTGCTGCTGGTCTGGGTGGCCGGCAATCTGCTGCTCCGGGGCGGGGCGCCCGACCCTTATCCCTTCATCTTCCTCAATCTGGTGCTGTCCATGCTGGCGGCGGTGCAGGCACCGATCATCATGATGAGCCAGAACCGGCAATCGGCCAAGGATCGGCTGGTCACCAGCCACGACTATGAGTGCAACCTCAAGGCCGAGATCGAGATCATGGCGCTGAATGACAAGATCGACCAGATGCGCAATGACGATCTGCGGCAATTGCTGGCCAAGCAGCAGGAACAGATTGCCCTGCTGACACGCCTGGTGCAGGGCCATCTTGGTGACAGTGCCAAGCCGGATGGCGCCGAACCCGCTTAATGACTAGCGTTTCCAGGACATGCCCATATAGACGTCGCCGGCCCGCAATTCGGCGAGCATCTGCTCAAGGTGCTTGTGCTTGGTCTGGTCGCGTTTGACCTTGTTGATCCAGAGCAGGTAGTCGTTGCGCTGGTAGGGAGGGCGCGCCTCATAGGCGGCGCGCAATCCGCTGGCGTCGAGCGCCTCGCGGACAAAGTCGGGCATCGCTTCTCGTGGCCGCAAAGGCCGCAGGACCGGGCTCATCTCGTTTCCCCATCGACCTGGTGGCGACGGTGTTCAGCCACCATATCGCCCCGCCTGAATGACGATCGCGGTCAGGCTATTAAAGCACTGCTGACACGTCGTGTCAGGACCTGCGGCGGTATTCACCTACCGAGCGCCACGCTGATCACGGATCGAAGCGCAG
>CAXBHD010000383.1:0-2274 GCA_963975335.1 uncultured Devosia sp.
GTCGACATGCCGGTAAAGCCCCTGGATGATCGAATAGAACCCAAAGGCGACCAGACCCAGCGCGATCAGGCCATAGAGCCAGCGGCCAAAGGGCAGGGCATGCAGATAATCCAGCGCTTCGGCGGTGCCGCCGGCCTGTTCGGGCGAGACGGTGAAGGCGGCATAGACCAGAAATCCGCCAACGATGGCAAAGACCAGCCCGCGCGCGCCAAGGCCGAAAATGCAGATCTTGTCCATCCAGCCGGCATGGGCGGCGGGCAGCGACAGGCGCTTGCGATAGCCATGGCTGGCGCCATACCAGATCTGCGTGACGCCCACGCTGATGACGCCCAGCCCCACCAGGCCCAGTAGCCAGACGCCAAAGGGCTGCTGCAGCAGCCAGGCCGAGGCCGCATCCTCGCCATTGCCGCCGCCACCGCCCCCGCCCATGCGCAGGGCGAGCCGGGCGGCGCTCAGCGCCAGAAAGATATTGCCGGCGCCGCTGACCAGCTGGCCGGCGCGGACGCCAAAGCCCTTGAGGTCATCGTCGCGATTGTCGGCATTGAGCAGGCCCTGGGCAAATTTCCAGGCGACATAGCCGAAGAGGCCAATGGAAACGAGCCCGAGCAGCACCCGGCCAAAGGGCAGGGCGAGCAGGCTCGACAGCGCATCGGAGGAGCCTTCGGCATCGCTGCCGCCCCAGAGCGCCGAGGCCAGGGCCAGCCCGCCCAGCAGCAGATAGACCACGCCGCGCGCGCCATAGCCGGCGCGGGCCAGGGTTTCAAACTTGTTGTCAGGCATGCGGGACGCTCCTTGTTGGGGAAGGCAACGACACAAAGCCCCCGCGCGTTCCCCGCCCTGCCAGGGGCCAGGCCATGGCCAGGCCAAAGCCCCGGTCGGCACGGGGCGCCGCCGGTTGATCGGGCTCAGGCAGACGCTGCGTGGGCGAGGGTTTCCCCGCGCGGTAGGCCGCAGGTCAAAGGGTGAGGTGCGCCTCGCCCACGCGCCGGGTGTGGCGCGCACCAGACGTGATGGGGCGGGCTTATCGACTAAAGGGTCGCCCGTCGCCGCTGAGGCCCCTGTTTGCTGACGCTTCCAGCCGCACATGGCGCGAAGGAAAGTCGGGTCTCTTCGGTCACCCGGCGCAACAGCACCCGGTGGCGGTCATTTCAGCCTGCTGCCCACCTCTGAAACAGCAGACCCCATCGCGCTGGGCCCGGCGGACGGCGACCCGTCCTGCCACCCGGCCTGTCCCGGCATCACTCGTCATGATCGCGTCCTGCCGGTGCAATGGCGCCATTATGGGCGCGGCCAAGGGGGCGGGGATTAATCTTGCACGCGGCGCCTTCAGCCTGCCGCCATAATCGTCAGGCGCCGGTCACCATGGTGAACCCAGAAGGCCGGATTCCTGAACGAAAAACCCGATTCTGAACGGGGTCTGCCCTGGCACCACAGTCGATCTCTCACACCCGAAAGGGCCAAAGCGTTAGCATGAGGGGGCACAGATGCGTCGCCGCCGGCGAGGGACTTGTCCGCGCTGGTTCGGACCAGAGCGGCGTGCGGGACTGTGCCGCTCTGGCACGGGGCTTAACCCGGCATTAACCATGAAGGCAGCGCTGGGGATCGACCGGGCCGGGCAATGCATTGGCTTTGTCTCAAATGCGAGGCAATGCCATGACCAAAGCTGCAACCGCCGCCATGCCCGACCAGGCGACCATGCCCGACGCCCCCATGCTCGATGAACATGTCGCCGAATTCATCGACCTGGCGCGCTCGGCCAATATCCATTTCGACATCGTGCAGGGCCGGCTGCATATGCGCATGGTCAATCCCGACTGGGCCATGTGGAAGCCCTGCCGCCACCTGCTCGACGAAATCGGCCAGGCCCGCATCGAGGCCTTTGTCCGCGCCCAGGCGGCCGAGCAGCAGGCCGTGGCCCGGTGGACCCATGCCAGCGCGCAACGGCTGCAGCTGGCCGTGGCGGCCATGCGCTAGGCGCGGCGCGCTCAGCCGCGCCGTATCGTGCCGCTCAGCGCCACGGCCGCGGCCAGCGTATTGGAAATGGTGCCATATTTGCGCACATTGGTGTGCAGCAGCTCGAGCCGATGGTCGCTCTCGGGCGTGACCACGACCAGCTCATAGCGGATGGCGGTGAGTTTTGGCGGCGCATCCTGCCGCTCGGCGCTGAGGCTCACCGTCACCGCCGAAAAATCGAACTTCAGCATCGGGGCCGAGCGCTCCACCCCCTTGATGATGCAGGCGGCAAGGCTCGCCAGCAGCAGCTCCACCGGATTG
>CAXBHD010000384.1:0-2270 GCA_963975335.1 uncultured Devosia sp.
CTCTGGGTCGGCGGCTCAAAGGGGCTGTCAATGCCGGTGAAGTTCTTGATCTCCCCGGCGCGGGCGCGTTTGTAGAGCCCCTTGGGGTCGCGCGCCTCACATATCTCGAGCGGGGTATCGACATAGACTTCGAGGAAGGTGATATCCCCGGCAATCTCGCGCGCCAACTGCCGCTCATTGCGGAACGGGGAGATGAACGAGACCAGCACGATCAGCCCGGCATCGGCCATCAGCCTGGCCACTTCGGCGACACGGCGGATATTTTCCACCCGCGCCGCCTCGGTGAAGCCGAGATCGCGGTTGAGGCCATGCCGGACATTGTCGCCATCGAGAATATAGGCGTGCTTGCCCTCGGCAGTGAGGCGCTTTTCCAGGAGGTTGGCGATGGACGACTTGCCCGACCCCGACAGGCCGGTGAACCAGATGATCTGCGGCGCCTGCCCCTTCATGGCGGCGCGCACCTCCCGGTTCACGTCGAAGGCCTGATAGGTCAGGTTCTGTGCCCGGCGCAGCCCAAACTCGATCGTACCGGCGCCCACCGTGGCATTGCTTAGCCGATCGACCAGAATGAAGCCGCCGGTCAGGCCATTGCTGGCATAGCTGTCAAAGGCGATCGGCTTGTCGGTGGCGATGGTGACCGTGGCCACCTCGTTGAGGTCGATCTTGGCAGCAGCGGTCTGCTCGAGCGTATTGACGTTGGTGCGGAATTTGAGATCGGTAATGGTGGCGGGCACCGTCTGGGCGCCCAGCTTGAGCAGATAGGCGCGGCCCGGAAAGGCCGGCGCCTCATGCATCCAGACCAGGCGCGCCTGGAACTGGTTGGAATATTCGGGCGTCTCGCCCGGCCGCGACAGCACATCGCCGCGCGAAATATCGACCTCGCGATCGAGCACCAGGGTCACCGCCTGCCCCGCCACGGCGCGATCGAGATCGCCATCCATGGTGACAATGCGGCTGACCACCGCCGGCTTGCGCGAGGCGGCAATCAGGATCTCGTCGCCCACGCCAATGCTGCCCGAAGCCAGCGTGCCGGAAAAGCCGCGGAAATCGAGATTGGGCCGGTTGACCCACTGCACCGGGAAGCGGAACAACTCGGCCGAGCGGTCCTCGCTGACATCGATGCTTTCGAGATAGGGCACCAGCGCGGGACCGTGATACCAGGGCGTGTGCGGGCTTTGCGCCAGCATATTGGCGCCGCGCAGGGCCGAGACCGGAATGGCCTCGAGCGTCTTGAAACCCAGCGGTTCGGCAAAGGCGCGGTACTCCGCGACGATGCGGTCAAACGTGGCTTGATCATAATCGACCAGATCGATCTTGTTGACCACCAGCACGACATGTTTCACCCCGATCAGCGACAGGATGAAGCTGTGCCGCCGCGTCTGGGTGAGCACACCCTTGCGCGCGTCGATCAGCACCAAAGCCAGATCGGCATTGGAGGCGCCGGTCGCCATATTGCGGGTATATTGCTCGTGGCCCGGCGTATCGGCGACAATGAACTTGCGCTTGTCGGTGGAAAAGAAGCGATAGGCCACGTCAATGGTAATGCCCTGCTCGCGCTCGGCAGTGAGCCCATCCACCAGCAGCGAAAAATCGATGCCCTCGTCGCCGGTATGGCGATTGTGACTTTCCTTCTTGAGACTGGCCAGCTGGTCATCCAGAATCAGCTGGCTGTCATAGAGCAGGCGGCCGATCAGCGTCGACTTGCCGTCATCGACACTGCCGCAGGTCAGGAAGCGCAGCATGGACTTGTCGGTCTGCTGCGCCAGCCAGCGGGCAATGTCGCTATCGGCGTCGGGGAGAATTGCAGAGAGAGAGATGGCCATCAGAAATACCCTTCCTGCTTCTTCTTCTCCATCGAGCCGACGCTGTCGCTGTCGATCAGCCGCCCCTCCCGCTCGGAAGTGCGGCTGGCCTGCATTTCCATGATGATTTCGGGCAGGCTGGCGGCGCTCGAGCGGATCGCGCCAGTCAGCGGATAATCGCCCAGCGTGCGGAAGCGCACCAGCTCCTGGCGTGGGACCTCGCCCGGCTCGAGCCGGAAGCGCTCGTCATCGACCATGATCAGCGTGCCGGAGCGGTCCACCACCGGTCGCTCCTTGGCAAAATACAGCGAGGGCAGCTCGATGCCTTCGGCATAGATATAGGTCCAGACATCGAGCTCGGTCCAATTGCTGATCGGGAAGACCCGCATGCTCTCGCCCGGATTGAGCCTGGTATTGAACACCCGCCACAGCTCGGGCCGCTGGTTCTTGGGGTCCCAGGCATGGCTG
>CAXBHD010000385.1:0-2233 GCA_963975335.1 uncultured Devosia sp.
ACTACGGCCACAATTCTGGCCGAGATGATCGCCACCTCCGATTTTGACAATCTGATCAAGCCGGGGTCCGATATCGATCTCAGGCGTCCCCGCATGTTCACTGGCGTCAGCTTTACCGACGGCATCGCATTGGGCACGGTTGTGCTGCACGACCCGCGGGTCGTCGTTTCCAACTTCATTGCCGAAGATACCGACCTCGAAAAGGTCCGGCTGGAGACGGCGCTCGAAACCATGCGGGTGTCGATCGATGCCATGCTTGAGCATGGCGATATGGCGGGGCCGACCGATCATCGCGAGATCCTCGAGACCTATCGCATGTTTGCCAATGACCGGGGCTGGGTGCACCGGCTGACCGAGGCGATCGAAAACGGGCTCAGTGCCGAAGCGGCCGTGGAACGGGTGCAGAACGATACAAGGGCGCGCATGCTGCGGCAGACCGATCCCTATATCCGCGACCGGCTGCATGATCTCGATGACCTGGCCAACCGGCTGCTGCGCGTGCTGACCGGGGATGGCCATGCCCTGGCGCACAAGGCCCTGCCCGACAATGCCATCCTCGTGGCGCGCAATATGGGGCCGGCCGAGCTGCTCGAATATGATCGGACCAAATTGCGCGGCATCGTGCTCGAAGAAGGCGGCACGACGGCGCATGTTGCCATCGTCGCCCGCTCGCTGGGCATGGTGGCGGTCGGGCAGGCCCAGTCGATCGTCTCCATGTGCGAAAGTGGTGACGACATCATTCTCGATGGCGCGGCGGGCCTCGTGCATTTGCGGCCGACTGGCGATATCGTCCAGGCCTATGCCGACAAGGTGAAGGTCACTGCCAAGCGGCGGGCGCATTATGCCGCGCTCAAGGACAAGCCCTCGATCACCAAGGACGGGGTGGCGATCACGCTGCTGCACAATTCGGGCCTGGTCGCCGACCTGCCCATGCTGGACGATACCGGCGCGGCGGGCGTCGGGCTGTTCCGCACCGAATTGCAGTTCATGATCGCCAGCAAATTGCCCAAGCTGAGCGAACAGACCGAACTCTATGCCGAGGCCATGGCGATTGCTGGCGAAAGGCCGGTGGTGTTCCGGCTGCTCGATATTGGCGGCGACAAGGTGCTGCCCTATCAGCGCTCGATGGCAGAAGAGAACCCGGCCATGGGGTTCCGCTCGATCCGGCTCGGCCTGGAGCGGCCGGGACTGCTGCGGACGCAGATCCGGGCGCTGCTGCTGGCCGCCAATGGGCGACCGCTCAAGATTCTCGTGCCCATGGTCACCGAGACGTTCGAATTCGTGCAGACGCGCATGGTGGTCGACAAGGAAGTCGCCCGCCTGCGCCGCGCCGGCACGCCCATCCCGAGCCGGCTTGAGCTGGGCGTTATGGTGGAAGTGCCCTCACTCTTGTTTGAGCTCGACCAATTGCTGCCGCTGGCCGATTTCGTGTCGATCGGCTCCAATGACCTGGTGCAGTTCCTGACGGCGTCGGACCGGGCCAATCCGCGCGTTGCCAAGAATTACGATCCGATCGGCATGCCGCGCCTGCGGGCGATCCGCCTGGTGGTCGATGCGGCACGACGCTACAATATCCCCATCACCATGTGCGGGGAGCTGGCCGGCAAGCCACTGGAGGCCCTGGCGCTGATGGCGGTGGGGATGACGCGGCTCTCCATGGGACCGGCCTCGATCGGCCCGATCAAGGAATTAGTGCTCAACCTTGATCTCAAGCCGGTGCAGCAGGCGGTCGGCGCGGCGCTGAGCGAGGGAGCAGACGGGATCTCGATCCGGCAATTGCTGCAGGAATGGATCGAGAAGCAGGGCCTGCCCGTTTAGGGCCGGCGCCAAGGGGCGACGCGCCGACCCTTGCAGTCTTGGGGCGTTGTCCCTAAAGCGTGCGCATCAGACTTGAAAGACGCACGACATGGCATCTCTTCCCCAGGACAAGCTCGACGCTCTCGAGACGCGGTTTCAATATGTTGAAGCTGCGCTGTCGGGCGGTGCCGGGCCGGACGAATTCGTCAAGTTCAGCAAGGAACATGCCGAGCTGGCGCCGATCGTCGAAAAGATCCGGGCCTATTCCAAGGCGCTCAAAGACCGCAAGGATGCCGAGGCGCTGCTCAAGGGCGGCGACAAGGAAATGGCCGAGATGGCGCAGGCCGAGATCGAAGAACTCGATGCGACCATCGAAGAGCTGTTCCAGGCTGTGCGGATTCTGCTGCTGCCCAAGGACGAGGCCGACGAGAAGTCG
>CAXBHD010000386.1:0-2226 GCA_963975335.1 uncultured Devosia sp.
TCCGCATCATCTTCCGCCATATGCTGCCCAGCTTTCTCAGCCACATCATCGCCACCGTGTCGCTGGCCATTCCCGGCATGATCCTGGCGGAAACCGCTTTGTCCTATCTGGGCATCGGGCTGCGTACGCCGATCGTCTCCTGGGGCGTGCTGCTGCAGGAGGCGCAGAATGTGCGCACCATTGCCGCGGCGCCCTGGCTGCTGCTGCCGGGCGCTGCCGTGGTGCTGGCCGTGCTGGCCCTCAATTTCCTCGGCGACGGGTTGCGCGACGCCGCCGACCCCTATTCGGACTAGCATGATGGACAGCACAAACCTCGTTGAAATCCGCAATCTCGGCATCGGCTTTGGCGATGTGACGGTGGTGCAGGGGCTCGATCTCGATATTCCGGCCGGCAAAACGCTGTGCCTCGTGGGCGAAAGCGGCTGCGGCAAGTCGGTCACCGCCAAGGCGCTGCTGCAGGTGATCGACCATCCCGGCCGCATCACGGCGGGAACAGTTGCGCTGCGCCAGGCATCGGGCGAAGCGACCGACATGGCGGCGCTTGATCCGCGCGGCGCCGCGATCCGGGCCATCCGCGGCAACGAGATCGCCATGATCCACCAGGAGCCGATGAGCTTTCTGTCGCCGCTCTATACGATCGGCAACCAGATCGGCGAAGCGCTGATGCTGCATCACCAGGTCAGCAGGGCCGCGGCGCGCGCGGCCAGCATTGCCATGCTGGCCGAGGTCGGCATGCCCGAACCGGCGCGCCGGGTCGACAGCTATACGTTCGAGCTGTCGGGCGGGCAGCGCCAGCGCGCCATGATCGCCATGGCGCTGATCAACCGGCCGCGCCTGCTCGTGGCCGATGAGCCGACCACCGCGCTCGATGTCACCACGCAAGCCACCATTCTGGCGCTGCTCGCCCGGCTGCAGCGCGACAGCGGCATGTCGGTGCTGTTCATCACCCATGATCTGGGCGTGGTGCGCGAAATCGCCGATGCGGTGGCGGTGATGTATCTGGGCAGCATTGTCGAGCGGGGGCCGGTCGATGTGGTGCTGGGCGCGCCCAGACATCCCTATACGCGCGGCCTGCTGGCGGCCATGCCGCGCCTTGATGGTCAGTTCGGGCGCCCGCTGCCGGCCATTGCCGGCATGGTGCCGTCGCCTGCCGCCCGTCCACGGGGCTGCGCCTTTCATTCCCGCTGCGCCGCCATGCGGCCGGGCATCTGCGACGTCGAGCCGGTGGCGCTGACCGCAACCGATGCGACGCGCGCCGTCGCCTGCCACGCCTATGGCCCGCGCGCCGATCAATTCGACCTCGACCGCGATCTGGCGCCTGCCGCCGCCGCGTCGATTGGGCCACGCATGGCAAAGCACGCCCAGCCCCTGCTGGAAATCGACAATCTGCACAAGCATTTCCCCATTCGGGCCGGGTTTTTCGAGCGGGTCGTGGGCCAGGTGCGCGCCGTGGATGGGGTGAGCCTGGTCGTGCAGCAGGGCGAGACCCTGGGCCTGGTCGGCGAAAGCGGCTGCGGCAAGTCCACTTTGGGTCAGACCCTGGTCGGCCTGCATCGCGCCAGCGCCGGCCAGGTCCGCTTCACGCCCCCCGGCGGCGCGCCGATCGATGCCCTGACCGCCCGGGGCGACGCCGCCCGGCAGTTGCGCCGCGATATCCGCATGGTGTTTCAGGATCCGAGCGGCTCGCTCAATCCGCGCCTGCGCGTACGCGACATTATCGGGGAGGTGCTGGAGGTGGACGCAAAGCTGTCAGCCGCCGACATTACCGCCCGGGTGCGCGACCTGCTGGTCAAGGTCGGGCTCAACCCCGATTACGACACGCGCTATCCGCATGCCTTTTCGGGCGGGCAAAGACAGCGCATCGCCATTGCCCGCGCCCTGGCCTCCAATCCCAGGCTGGTGATTGCCGACGAGGCCGTATCGGCGCTCGACGTCTCGGTGCAGACCCAGATCATCAACCTGCTCAGGGAGCTGCAGGCCGAGCTCGGCCTCACCTATATCTTCATCTCGCATGACCTGGGCGTGGTGGCCAATGTCAGCGACCGCGTCTGCGTCATGTTTGCCGGCCGCATTGTCGAGACCGGGCCGACAGACCTCCTGTTCCGGCGTCCGGCCCATCCCTATACCGAGAGTCTGCTTGCCGCCATTCCCGGCAGGCGCCTGGGGCTGCAGGGGCGGCCGGCGCCGCTCGCCGATGGCGCCGTGGCGCCGGCCGGATGCAGCTTC
>CAXBHD010000387.1:0-2211 GCA_963975335.1 uncultured Devosia sp.
CATATCGAGCGGCACACCATACTCGGCGCACATCAGTCGGATGAGGCGCGAGGCGGGGTCGAGGGGATGATGCAGCAGGCTGGGCATTGCGGGTTCATCTCTTTTTTGTGGCACCGTGCGAGCTTGCTTGGCGCTCTTGGCGAAGCAGGCTAATGCTGGCGCGCCGCCCGTGGCAATCGGACAGAGTTAGGGGATCAAGTGAACAGCGATCAAGGTCTTTTTGTGCCTCTCGTTCTGGGCATTCTCGAGGGATTGACCGAATTCCTGCCGGTCAGTTCCACCGGCCACCTGCTGCTGGCCGATCATTTCTTCGGCCTCAGCCAGCCCAAGACCTTTATCGTGCTGATCCAGCTGGGCGCCATCCTGGCCATTGTTACCATCTATTTCGCCCGACTGGGACTGTTGATCCGCGATGCCCTTGCCGGCAAGGCCTATGCCTGGCGGTTCGCGCTTTCGGTGATCCTGGCCTGCGTCCCGGCGATCATTGCCGGCGTGCTGGCGCGCGACTTCATCCAGGGCGCGCTGTGGGAATCGCCGATGACCATCTGCGTCTCGCTGCTGGTTGGCGGCGTGGTGCTGCTGTTTGTCGATCGCATGCCCAAGCGGGAGACCTATGACGACGCCTACCAGTATCCCCTGCACCTGGCGCTGATCATCGGCCTGTTCCAGATGCTCAGCCTTGTTCCGGGCGTCTCGCGCTCGGGCTCCACCGTAGTGGGTGCCATGCTGTTTGGTGCCAGCAAGCGCAGCGCGGCCGAATTCACCTTCTTTGTCGCCCTGCCGATCATGACCGGCGCCTTTGGCTACGATCTCTACAAGAGCCGGGACCTGATCGATACCAGCATTGCGCTGCAGGTGGCGGTCGGCTTTGCCGCCGCCTTCGTGGTGGGCGCCATCGTGGTGCGTTACCTGCTGAACTTTGTGTCCAGCTATGGCTTTGCACCCTTTGCCTGGTGGCGCATTGCCGTTGGCGGGGCCGGCATCATTGCCCTGTTTGCCATGGGGCAGGTCTAGTAAGGCCACCGGCCGGGGCGGGCCAGGATCAATCCTGGCTCAGCGGCGTATAGGTGGCGGGGATGGCGAAATAGCTGCGCGGGATCTCCCGGTCCTTTTCGACATCGTAAAGCGAAAAGGTCAGCTCGGCGCCGCTGGGCTCGACCAGGCTCCACTGGGCCAGATCGAGCGTATCGGTATCAAAGATCAGCGATACCTGCACGGTGCCGGCAATGGTCTCGTCAATGACGGTAACCGTCATATAGCCGTCCGAGGTCGCGACATTGATCACATTGGCATCCATCAGATTGATGGTGTCGCCGAGGAACTGGCGCAGGGGAATAGTGTCCTGGGGATAGGCGTAATAGGTTTCCTCGCGCCGGTTCAGCACATAAAAGCCATTGCCCACCGAGACGATTTCGTCGCGGCTGGGCGGCGCGTAGCGAAAGGCGATCTTGTTGGGGCGCTCGAGAAAGAAGGTGCCCTCGGTGCGGCCGCCATTGGTGTCGACCTGCAGAAAACGTCCCACCATGGTGCGGATGGCCGAATTATGCGCCCCGATATTGGTGATCATCTGCTGCTCTTCAGGCGTCAGCGCGCGGTCCAGCGCCCAGGCGGAGGTGCTTACGGCAAAGGCGGCGGCAAGGCCGAGCAGCAGGGCATCGCGGCGAATCATGAAAAGGTCCCGGGCTAGATTGGTCACTATAGACTAGCCTAGAAAGCAATTGCGGCGACAGCTGGTTCCATTGGACCCCCTGCCGTCACAGCCGCTTGAGCAATGTCGCGCCGGCGCGGACCGATCAGTGCTGATCGGCCCCCACCAGGATTTCCCGCTTGCCGGCATGGTTGGCAGCGCTGATGACGCCTTCGCGTTCCATGCGCTCGATCAGGGTCGCCGCCTTGTTATAGCCAATGGCAAGACGCCGCTGGACATAGGAGGTCGAGGCCTTCTTGTCGGTCAAGACGATATGGACGGCCTTGTCGTAAAGCTCGTCGCCTGAGCCGGCATAGTCGTCGCCACCGCCGCCAGCGCCATCGCCGCCATATTCGCCACCCTCCTCCGCTTCCTCGGTGATCGAATCGAGATAATCGGGCGAGCCCTGGCTCTTGAGATGGGCCACCACGGCCTCGACTTCGCTATCGGCGACGAAGGGGCCGTGCAGGCGCTTGGTGCGGCCGCCAGAGGCCATATAGAGCATGTCGCCATTGCCCAGCAGC
>CAXBHD010000388.1:0-2206 GCA_963975335.1 uncultured Devosia sp.
CCTTCAAGCTCTATCGCTGCCACACCATCATGAACTGCGCCAAGGTCTGCCCCAAGGGGCTCAACCCGGCCAAGGCCATTGCCGAAATCAAGAAGATGATGGTCGAGCGCCAGGCGGCGTGAGCCTGATCGATCGCTGAATGAAATGCGGCCCCTGGAGCGATCCGGGGGCTGTATTGTTTGGGAAGGCCCGCTTATCGAGGCTTCGAGCCACTCGACCTGCCACTCGACCATAGGTCTCGCGGCCTTGATGGCGAAAATCGCTCCACTGGAGCCATTTTTTGCGCCATCAGGCCTCTTCGGCCTTGCCGATCTGGCGGCGCAGGATGGTGCGGTCGCGGCTCGAGACGCCGATCAGTTCGGCGACGCGCCAGACCATATTGTCTTCCATCTCGTGATTGCTCTTGTCGGCAAACACCACCGTCCACATCATGCGGATGATTTCGAGGCGTTCGGCCAGCTCGAGCGAGGACAGGCTCGAGGTGAATTTATAGAGATCGACCGCCTCGGCATCGCGCAGCGCCGCCTCCTTGATCAGCCGGCTGACGCTGGCCTCGTCGAGCCCATATTGCTCCATCAGCGTATTCTTGATGACCTGCCGCTCGGCTTCGGTCATCTGCCCGTCAACGGCGGCCAGATGCACCAGCAAAGCCGCCACGGCCAGCTGCGGATCGTTGCTGTCAATGGCTTCTTCGGGTTTGGCGAACAGACGGGCAAGAGCCTCGAACATGGCAGGGGCCTTTTTTCGGGGAGCGACGGAACAGCGGTGATGGGCGCGCGCCGGGAGGGCAGGCGCGACCAGACTTAGCCAACAAAGTCATTTGCTCAATGGTCAGTTGCCTGCCTCACGCGCTCTTGACCCGGTTTGATGCCCAATGGCCACACCCCCAAGGGCGAAAAAGGACTCGACTCCGGCCGGATTCGGAGTCTACTTGTTCCCTGTTTGTTCACATGAGAAGGTTGTGGTCCATGGGCATGCCGGACCGCCAACAGCGCCTTGCTGCGCTGCGCGATGCCATTGCCGATATCGAGCGCAAGCCGGCTCTGGCCGAGGCCCGCCCGCTGCTGCATGCCGAGGCGGCCGGTTTTCCCCTGCCCGCCGCCGGTCAGCTGCAGGAGATCTTCACCGCCGAGCGCCGCCATGCCGGCGCCGCGCTGGGCTTTGCCCTGGCCCAGGCCCGTTTCCTGCTCACCCCGTCCCGCCCGGCCGTGATCTATCTGCAGCTGGCCCGCGAAAGCCAGGAAATGGGCCTGCCCTATGGGCCGGGCCTGGTCAGCTTCGGCTTTGACCCCGATGCCCTGGTGCTGGTGCGCGCCGCCAGCATTACCGAACTGCTCTGGGCCGCCGAGGAGGCCATGGCCTGCGGCGCCGTGGCGGCCGTCATTGCCGACATTGCCGGCCATCACAAGGCACTCGATTTCACCGCCAGCCGGCGGCTGGGCCTGCGCAGCGCCAGCGGCGGCGCCTCGCTGCTGCTGCTGCGCTATGGCACCGGGCGCGAGGCCAGCGCCGCCCAACTGCGCTGGTGCATCACCCCCGCCCTCAGCGCTGCCCGCCGCTTTGACGCGCTGGCGCCGGGCGCCCCGCGCTGGCAGGTGGTGCTGGAAAAAGGGGTGCTGCACCCGACGCAAAACCAATGGCTTCTGGGCTGGACAGATGATGGATTTACCACAAGCGACGCGGTCCGCCGCCCCACCCTCGCTGCTGCCGACGCGGCGCTTCATGAGCCTGTTCCTGCCCCTCTGGCCGACCGATTACCTGCAGCGGGCTGAGCCGGACCTGACCGGCCCGCTGGCGCTTTATGAGCGCATCAAGGGCGGGTTGCGCCTCGCCGCCATGAATGGCCCGGCCAGCCAGGCTGGCCTGCGCCTGGGCCAGAATCTGGCCGATGCCCGCGCCATGCTGCCGGGCCTGACCGTGCGCGAAATCGACCGGAACCGGCTCGAGGCCGCCTTTGCCGATTTTGCCGACTGGCACTCCAATGCCAGCCCCCTGGTCGCCGTGCTGGGCGATGTCAGCGCCTTTGGCGACCTGGTGCTCGACATTACCGGGGTCGCCCATCTGTTTGGCGGCGAAAAGGCCATGCTGACCAGCCTGCTCACCCGATTGCGCGCGCTCGGCTATAGCGTGGCCGGCGCCATTGCCCCCACCATTGGCGCGGCCTGGGCGGTGAGCCACTTTGCCCGCAGCCAGGTGGTCGAGGCCG
>CAXBHD010000389.1:0-2174 GCA_963975335.1 uncultured Devosia sp.
TCCCGACTATTACGAGCTGTTCCAGACCACGAGCTTTACCTATGGCAACCGCACCTATGGCAACCATAACCGGGTGCTGGGCTATATGGGCGCCGTCGACGGCATCAAGACCGGCTATATCAATGCGGCGGGTTCCAACCTGATGACCGCAGCCCGCAAGGATGGCCGCCACGTCGTGGTCATCGCCTTTGGCTTCAATAGCGGCGGCGCCCGCGACGAAAAGGTACGCCAGCTGGTGCGCGAATATTTTGCCGAGGGCCGGAAGGGGGACTACCTGCAGGCCGCGCTCATTCCCCAGCCCGGACGCCAGGGCAGCCTGGTCCGGGTCGCCCAGGCACCCGTGCCGGTCATGCCCATGCCACTGCCGGGCTTCCGCCTGGCCGAGCTGGTCGCGGGTAGCAATGCGCTCGACGTCACCCCGCCTGCTGTGGCCGTGGCCAGCCTGGCCGGCGCCACCGCCACCACCACCGCCACCGCCGCTGCAGCCGAAATGGCCGGGGCGCCCGACACTGGCTATGACAAGTCCGGCGTTGTCGGCGCCTGGGTCAGCGATACCTATGCCTTGGCAGCCAGCGCCACGCCGGCATCCGCGCCGGTGCCCTTCCTGCCGCCCGAACGCCTCGATGCCACCGTGACCGGCAGTGTCGGCGCCAATGCCGCGCCGGCCGGCTCCTGGAATATCCAGCTTGGCGCCGAAATCGATCTGTCAGCCGCGCAGGCGCTGATCGAGGAGGCTTCCGCCATTTACGAGCCGCTGCGCAATAGCCGGCCCCATGTCGAACGCTTTGATCGCATGGGCCAGACGCTCTATCGCGCCCGTTATGTCGGCTTCGGCTCGCGCGAAACCGCTGCCGCCATCTGCGCGCGGCTGGCAGCCCAATCCAGGGCCTGCCTCGTCATTGCCGGCTGAGGCCACTCAAAGCCGCGTCGGCGGCACGGGCAGGATGTCGACCGGGGCTTCGGGCGTATCCTGCTTGTGGCTCTCGTCTGAAAGCAGTTTCACGGCGGCGTGCCAGTAATCGTCGGCCTTGCCTTCCGGTGAGCCGTCGCGCTCCCAGAGCTGATAGGCAACGACGCGGATCTCGTTCTGGTCCAGTTCACTCATGCGGATTCTCCTCGGGTTTGACTGTTGACGAGACGTCGGGCCCTAAAGGGCGGCCGCCAGGTCGGCGCACCGCACCCACCACTGGCTCGAAAAAGCAGCGTCGCGCAGCTGGCCGATAATCCCCTCATCAAGGCTGAAATCGATCAGGCAGAGCTCGCCATTGTCCGATGTCAGCGAGTTGATCTGTAGGGTCGTGCATTCTTCGGGCATGATCGAGCCGGCGCTGTTGATCGATTGCTCCAGCCCGCCCTGGTCGGGACAGGCAACAATGCCGCCGGTTTCTGCGGTCTGTGCCCAGCTCGCCGGGGCGTAGAGGGCCAGCGGCAATGCAAGCGCCAGCAGCAGGCTTGGTTTGGTCATCGACATGGTCGGCATCCTCCATACGGGGTTTTGCTCTCAACGACAGGCCGGGGACATTGTTCCATGCCGCAGCGACGCCATGGCCACCGAGGGCAGGGGCAGCAGCCGGTCGCTTGGCGCTTCGATCCAGCCTAGGCGCTTGCTGAGCAGGGATGGGAGATGGCGTGGAACCATCGCCGCCCTCTCACGTTGGCCCCTTGATCACACAAGGATGAGGAGAGGCCCATGCCCAACGCGAACCATCAATTCGGCTATTGGGGGACGATCGTTTTGGCGGTTGTTATGGTGCTTTTCGGCCTGCCCATCCTGCTTGGCGGCCTCTGGCTCATCACCTTGGGTGGTTCGTGGTATTATGCCTTTGCCGGCCTGGGCCTTCTCGCCTCGGCCTGGTTTCTTTTCCGCCATGAGATGACCGCGGTCTGGATCTATCTGGCCACCTATATCGGCACGGTGATCTGGGCGCTCTGGGAGGCCGGCCTCGATGGTTGGGCCCAGGTGCCGCGCCTTGTGGCGCCCACAGTCATCCTTGTTCTCGTCCTGCTGACCATTCCCGCCCTGCGCGGCCGCACCGCTGCACCGCGCCGTGCCATGGCGGCGGCCGCCGCTGCCATCGTCGCCGTCGGCGCTTCCCTGCTCGGTCTGAGCGCCCTGCGCGACGGCAATCTTGTGGCGCAGGAAACCACCCCGCCGTCCACCGAAACGCCCGCAC
>CAXBHD010000390.1:0-2168 GCA_963975335.1 uncultured Devosia sp.
CCAATGTGGGCCGCCAGCGCATCGGCGGCCCGGCCGCCATGCAGGCAATCCTGGCGGCGCTGGAGGCGCCGTAGCCTCCAGCGCGACAAGCCTACTTCTTGTCGTAGTTCGGATCGAGCAGGCGGTGCAGGTGGACGATGAAATAGCGCGTCTGGGCGCTGTCCACGGTCATCTGCGCCTTCTGCTTCCAGGCGACCAGGGCGCTGGCATAATTGGGATAGAGGCCGACAATGTCGACCTTGTCGAGATCGGCGAAGGTCACGCCCTCAATGCTGGAGAGCTCGCCGCCGATAACCAGGTGCAGCAATTGTTCCTTGGGGACGTTGTTTTCAGCCATGGGTCAAATCCGTTCATCGGTCGGTTCAGGTTGTGCGGTCGGGGCGTCATCGGGCGGGCAGCCATAGACATGGATCAGCGCCGCATGCAGGAGCGGTTTTAGGCTCATGTCGCCAAGCGCCGCAAGCGCCCCATGACGCACATCACGTCTGTTGAACAGGGGGAAGCCGCGACAGACATCGGCAATGTCGATGCCGCATTCATCCAGGATCACCGTGGCGGCGGCAATATCCCAGTCCTGGCTGCCGCGGCGGCTGACCACGGCGTCGAGCTTGCCGGTGGCCCCCTGGACCAGCCGATAGGCCAGCGAGGGATAATGCGGGCCGCGGGTATAGTTGAGCCCGGCCTGCTGCAATTGCTGATGCACGGCGCCCGCAGCGGGAATGACCGGCGGGGTCCCGGGGCGGCGCCGGCGCTGGATGGGCTTGCCATTGAGCCGGCTGCCCTCGCCCCTGACTGCCTCATAGAGCTCGTCGCGCATTGGCGCATAGACGACCCCGGCGACCGGCACGCCATGTTCCACCACGGCCACGCAGACCGTCCAGCTATCCTCGCCGCGCAGAAAGCCCCGCGTGCCATCGATGGGGTCGACGACAAAGACGCGTTCGCAGTCGAGACGTGAAGGATTGTCCACGGTTTCTTCGCTGAGCCAGCCATAGGTGGGGCGCGCCTGCAGCAGCGCCGAGGCCAGATAACGGTCCACCAGGATGTCGGCTTCGCTGACCGGGGAGGCATTTTCCTTGCTCCAGCTCTTCACCTCGCGGCGAAAGAAGCTGCTGGCAATGATGCCTGCTGCCACCGCCGAGGAGCGGAGCAGTTCGAGATCGTCGGCATAGGTGGTGGGCGGAATGGGCATATTCCGGGCCTTTTAGGCTTGCCCCGGCTTTTGGACAAGGGGCGGCCGACACGGCATGGCGGGAGGACCGCAAAGCGCAGCGTTAACAGCCTGCCAAAGCGCTGGGTTAACCGGGTGATACCGGGTGCAACAGACTGCTAACCCTCTCGAAAAACAAGATAAACTTAACCCAACCGATTAAGGTGGCGGGTAAGTCCTCGCGCTATGTTGAGCCTACAAAGAGGGCACCAAAAACCAGCTCTCGAAGTTGACAGGAAGGCATATTCACATGTTTCACGGCGTTGCGATGGAAGGATCCTCGGTCGTTCTGGCGTTCGGCAAGCCCGCAGTGGCAGAGCGCCGCTTCGTTGCCGCAAACGACAACGGCCCCAAGGATCCGATCAAGACCGTCACCATCCGCCGCATGCTCGAGCAGAGCGGCGTGGCGATCAAGATCAAGGTGCCGGTCAGCGAATTCATCGGCGTTGCCGTGGCGACCGCCATTTCGGAAGACGGCGTGCTGACCAGCTCGATCGAGCTGGTGCATTCCGATCCCGAGCTCAATTACCGGGTGTTTGAAGAAGACGGCAATCACAGCGTTGTCGCCGAATGGCAGAACTGGGGCAAAAAGCTCCGCCTGCCGCTGTTCATCAAGGCCGGCGACGGCGCCTATATGCCCTATAGCCAGCAGGTCGACGGCGTCATGGTCGGCTCGAGCCAGAGTCGCCGCAAGCTGGTGGCCGAAGCCGGCCGCCGCCCCCGCTTCCTCAACCGGCGCAAGCCCGGCCAGCTCGACGCGTAAAGTTTACCTGCCTCCAAAGCACGTCTGAAGGGTTGACCGGTGGTGCGGTCAGCCCTTTTGGCGTTTTGGGCGGCGCTGCAGGAAGGCCCCGCTACCAGACCCACTCGGCCAATAATGCCAGGGACAGCACGATGCCGACATATTTGTTGGTATCGAAGCGGAAGCGCGGATTGTCCGGGATATCGGCATCCACGG
>CAXBHD010000391.1:0-2156 GCA_963975335.1 uncultured Devosia sp.
GAACATGCCGAGCTGGCGCCCATCGTCGAGCAGATCCGCGCCTATTCCAAGGCGTTGAAGGATCGTAAGGATGCCGAGGCGCTGCTCAAGAGCGGCGACAGGGAAATGGCCGAGATGGCCCAGGCCGAGATCGACGAGCTCGACGAGCGCATTGAAGAACTTTTCCAGGCCGTCCGGATTCTGCTGCTGCCCAAGGACGAGGCCGACGAAAAGTCCATCATCCTGGAAATCCGCGGCGGTACGGGCGGCGACGAGGCGGCCCTGTTCGCCGGCGACCTGTTCCGCATGTATGAGCGCTATGCCGCCAATCACGGCTGGAAGGTCACCGTGATGGAGGAGAGCCCGGGCGAAATGGGCGGCTTCAAGGAAATCATCGCCAATGTCAGCGGCAAGGGCGTCTATGCGCGGATGAAGTTTGAGAGCGGCGTGCATCGGGTGCAGCGCGTGCCCGCCACCGAAGGCTCGGGGCGTATCCATACCTCGGCCGCCACCGTGGCCGTGCTGCCGGAAGTCGAGGAGATCGACATCGATATCCGCCCCGAAGATATCCGCATCGATACGATGCGCGCCTCGGGTGCCGGTGGCCAGCACGTCAACACCACCGATTCCGCCGTGCGTCTGACCCATATTCCGACTGGCCTGGTGGTGACCTCGGCCATGAAGAGCCAGCATCAGAACCGGGCCCAGGCCATGGTCGTGCTGCGCTCGCGGCTCTATGAAATGCAGCGTGAGGAGCGCGACAGCGCCCGCTCGGCCGAGCGCAAGGGGCAGGTGGGGTCCGGCGATCGCTCCGAACGCATCCGCACCTATAATTTTCCCCAGGGCCGGGTTACCGACCACCGCATCAACCTGACGCTGTACAAGCTCGACAAGGTCATTACCGGCGAAGCGCTGGACGAGTTGATCGAGGCGCTGATCACCGAAAACCAGGCGGCGCAGCTTTCCGCCATGGAACAGCCCAACTGAGCCAGGCGCCCACCATTGGCGCGCTCTGGCGCAACTGGCGCGACGTGCTGACCCGGCTCGGCTTTGCCACGGCGGCATTGGACGCCAAGCTGCTGACCCAGCATGGGCTGGGCCTGGATGCGCTCGCACTGGCGACGCAGGAGAACCAGAGTGTCGATGTGGCGGGCGCCGAGCGCGTGGCAGCGCTGCTGCAGCGGCGGCTGACCGGGGAATCGGTCGCGCGGATCATCGGCGAGCGGGAATTCTATGGCCTGGCCTTTGGCCTCAACGCGGCCACGCTGGAGCCACGCCCAGATACCGAACTGCTGGTCGATCTGGCGCTGGCGGCCATGCCCGCGGGCGGGCGGCTGCTCGATCTGGGCACCGGCACCGGCTGCATTCCCATTGCCATGCTCGTTCACATGGATGGTATCAGCGCCGTGGCCGTCGACCTCAGTGCCCCGGCGCTGGCGGCGGCGCGCGACAATGCGGCGCGTCACGGGGTGGGCGGCAGGCTGATCCTGCTCGAAGGCAGCTGGTTTGCGCCGCTCCCGCCGCAACGGTTCGACATGATCGTTTCCAATCCGCCCTATATTACCTCTGCAGTGGTTGAAACCCTGGCGCCGGAGGTGAAGGACTTTGATCCGCGCCTGGCGCTGGATGGCGGGCCCGACGGGCTGGCGCCCTATCGCATTCTGGCACGCGAGGCGGCGCAATGGCTGACGCCGGATGGCCGGATGCTGGTGGAGATCGGGCATGACCAAGGGGCTGCCGTCAGCGCATTGTTTCTGGAGGCCGGGTTCGACGATGTCAGTGTACAGCAGGATCTGGCAGGGCTTGATCGGGTCGTGATCGCACACCATGTTGAGCACAGTGTCAGGCCCGGTTGAGGTGGGCACGCAATTAGTGCTGGCAAAGCGGGCGCGAACACGATAGCGTAGCGATGCTGTCAAAGGCGCTTCATGAGCGCCACGGCGACATGCCACCCGAAACGTCCGGATGCTGCAAGCGGCAGCGCGGTTCCAGCAGAGACTGGAATTACGCAGGACAGCTTCGGAGCGCCGTCTGACGGTTTCGGTCTTCATGAAGCCAAGTAGAGCCCTACGACTGCAGGCCTTGGCCTTCGCGGGGAGCTGCCCGACCAGGCAAAGTGCCGGTCCGCCAGCAGTGTGACGCTTATTTTTCTAGAGTTAGATAAAGCGACCAGATGA
>CAXBHD010000392.1:0-2150 GCA_963975335.1 uncultured Devosia sp.
GCCGCATCATCTCGATCGCCGTGGGGCTGACGGCAGGCTATGTCGGCGGCTGGGTCGACCGGGTGCTGATGTTCATCAACGACATTTTCGTGGCCGTGCCGATCTTTCCGATCCTGGTGCTGTTCTATTTCGTGCTGCGCAACAATATGGACAGCTTCACTTTGGCGCTGATCATGGCCTGCTTCGGCTGGCCGTTCGATGCGCGGCTGATCCGCTCGGTGGCGCTGGGCCTCAAGCAGCGCGAGTTCACCCGCCACGCCACATTTGCCGGGATGAGCACGCCGAAAATCCTGCTCGAAGAGCATCTGCCCTATGTGATGCCGATCATCTTCGCCACCTTCATGAACAATATGCTGTGGTCGATCGGGCTCGAGGTGACGCTGGCCGTGCTCGGCTTCACCAATCTGAACAATCCCACGATCGGGACCGTGCTCTACTGGGCCATTTCGCATTCGGCGATCGTGGTGGGCGTGTGGTGGTGGATCGTCATCCCGGTCATCCTGATCGTGATGACGTTTCTGGGCCTGTTCCTGCTGGCGGTCAGCATGAACGAATATATCGACCCAAGAAGCCGGCTGCGGAGGATGGGCGCATGACCCAGAACAGTAACGACATTCTGACGGTCGAGGGGCTCAAGGCCTATTACCAGATGGACTATTTCGGCGTGCATCGCGAGGTGCGGGCGGTCGACGACATCACAATGAGCGTGCGGCGCAACGAGGTCTATGGCATTGCAGGGGAGAGCTCGTCGGGCAAAACAAGCTTCATCAAGGTGCTGGCGGCGGCCATACGGCCGCCGATGCGGATCGTGGCCGGCACGGCGAAATATGACTTCAAGGGCAAGCCCTTTGACGTTGCGGACGCGACCGAGGCACAGATCGAGGCGGTGCGCTGGATGCATCTGAGCTATATCATGCAGGGGTCGATGAGCGTGCTCAATCCGGTGCGGCGCATCGGCAAGACCTTCGAGGATTTTGCCAAGCGCCCGCTGGGGCTGAGCGGGACGGCCTATAAAGAGCGGGTGCTGAACCATCTCGAGCGGCTCAAGCTGCCGGCCGATGTGCTCAGCGCCTACCCGCATGAGCTGAGCGGGGGCATGCGGCAGCGCGTGACCATCGGCCTGGCCACGGTGTGCCACCCCGAATTCGTCATTGCCGACGAGCCGACCACGGCGCTGGACGTGGTGGTGCAGAAGGAAGTGCTCGGGCTGATCCGCGAGATCCAGCAGGACATGGGCAGCTCGGTGGTCTTTGTCACCCATGACATGAGCGTGCATGCCAATATGGCCGACCGGGTGGGCATTATCTATGCCGGGCGGCTGGTGGAGGAAGGGCCGACGCGGCAGATGTTCTTTGCCCCCAAGCATCCCTATACCGCCCATCTGGTGGCCAGCCTGCCGCGCATCGGCGATACGACGCAGCGCCCGGCGCTTGAAGGGCGGCCGCCCAGTCTGGCCGAGCCGCCGCGGGGCTGCCGGTTTCACCCGCGCTGCCCGCTGGCCGTGGACAAGTGCAAGACCGATGTGCCGCCGCTCGAAACGGTGGCACCGGACCATCGCACCGCCTGCTGGCGCTGGCGGGACGTCGAGCCGCTGGTAGCGCCGCAACGCGTCAGCGAGGTGATGGCATGACCGCGCTGCTGGAGGTGCGCAATGTGTCCAAGCGCTTTGCCATGGGCGGGGTATTCGGGCGCAAGGTGGTCGACGCGGTGCAGGATGCCAGCCTGACGCTGAGCGCGGACAGACCGGAGATCTTCACCATCATTGGCGAGAGCGGCTCGGGCAAGACGACGCTGGCGCGGATGATCCTGGGGCTGGAACTGCCGACCAGCGGCGAGATCAGCTTTGCCGGCAAGACGGTGAGCCACCGGGTGGGGCGGCAGGAGCGGCTCGACTTCATGGCCAAGGTGCAGCCGGTGTTCCAGAACCCGTTCGAGGCGTTCAACCCGCTCAAGCGCATCGACCGCTACCTCGAATCCACCGCCAAAAGGTTTCTGAACCTAAGCCAGCAGGATGACCTGGACGGCGCCATGGACGGAGCGCTGCAAAAGGTCGGGCTGAGCCTGGCCGAGGTCAAGGGGCGCTATCCGCATGAAATGAGCGGCGGGCAATTGCAGCGCGCGGCCATTGCGCGGGCGCTGATCCCCAATCC
>CAXBHD010000393.1:0-2092 GCA_963975335.1 uncultured Devosia sp.
TTCCTCCCCGATCACGGCGTGATCGGGAAAGGCCTGGGCGATGACGGCGCGGATCGCCGTCTCGGCATTGCGATCGGCCTCGGTGACCGGATCAAAGCCGGCATCGAGCTTGTTGTCGACGCCCAGATTGGTGCGAAACAGCGGCAGGCTGACGGCGGCAGCGGCATCGGCAGCGGCCAGCAGGGTGGCTTGGACTTTGGCAAGGTCTAGGGTCATGGGATCCAGGGCTATGGGCCGTCATGCTTGGGGCCAACGCCTCCCCACGACCGCGTGGATGGACTGGCTCGCCAGCAGGTCTATTGAATTAGGGCAGCGTTGACTACTCGGCAGCGGCACTTTCGGGCAGGGTGTGATTGCCCACCAGCGACACCAGATCCAGGCCGATCAGGGCAAAGATCAGCCGCTCGACGATATTGCGGACCGCCACGAAATTCTCGTTCTTGGTCAGGGTCACCTCGTTCATATAGAGGTGGCGGCTGATTTCGATCTGCAGCGCATGCACGCCATGTTGCGGGCGGCCATAGGTGCGGGTGGCAAAGCCGCCGGCATAGGGGCGGTTGCGGGCCACCCGGAGCCCGGCGCTGGCAAAGATGGTTTCGACCAGATCGACCAGAGCGGGGGCGCAGGTGGTGCCATAGCGGTCGCCCAGCACGATATCGGGGGCGGCGCGATCATTGGTGCGGGCGAGGCGCGGCATGGAATGGCAATCGATGAGGAGGCCGACGCCAAAGGCATTGACTGCCTCGCTCAGCAGGCGCTGCAAGGCGGCGTGATAGGGATGATAGATGCCATCGATGCGCATATGGGCGTCATCAAGGGTCAGGCGCTCGCGATAGATGGGTTTGTTTTCCGCCACGACGCGGGCCAATGTGCCCAGCCCGGCGGCGACCCGGGGCGACGTGGTGTTGAAGCGATCGCTCAGCGGTTCGACGAACATGGTGGGATCGAGTTCCCAGGGCTCGCGATTGACGTCGAGATAGGCGCGCGGGAAATGGGCGCGCAGCAGGGGGGCGCCGACATGGGGGGCGCGGGCAAAGAGCTCGTCGACCCAGGCATCCTCGGACTGGCGAATCGAGAGGTGATCAAGCCGCGTCATGGCCAGGAAGCGCTCGGGATAGACCCGGCCGGAATGGGGCGAATTGAACACGACGGGGGACAGAAGGCGGCGGGGCCTGATGGTTTCGAAGGCCGGCTGATCCCAATAGTCAGACCGCACGCTATTTCCCCGGACTGGCGCCGGCGACGGCGCAAGGTTGACTGTGTGACGCAGTGTCGCCGTTTGTGACGGAATTGTCCACATTATCGGCAATCTGCCCCCGTCTTTCGGCTTGGCGTTGCAGAAGCGCAAAACTCGCTTAAACATCCTGCGCTAGAGTGATAGGCAGGACTGAACGGCCGGAGAGACCAGATGAAGCGAATTCTGCTCGCAGAAGACGACAATGACATGCGCCAGTTTCTGACGCGCGCGCTCAAGAATGCCGGCTATGAGGTCGTGTCGTTCGACAATGGGCTGAGCGCCTATGAGCGGCTGCGCGAAGAGCCGTTTTCGCTGCTGCTGAGCGATATCGTGATGCCGGAAATGGACGGGATCGAACTGGCGCGGCGCGCCACCGAGCTCGACCCGGATCTCAAGGTGATGTTCATCACCGGCTTTGCCGCCGTGGCGCTCAATCCCGACAGCGACGCGCCCAAGGATGCCTCGGTGCTGAGCAAGCCGTTCCATCTCAAGGATCTGGTCAACGAGGTCGAGCGGCTGCTGGCTGCCTAGGAAACTCTACTGTGGCGGCCACCTGACGCGGGCTCCTCCGCTTCCGGTGCTCACGTACGGCTGTATGCTGCGCCATAACCCCGCAAGCGCAGCTCTGCGGGCGTTTTCACTAGAAAATGTCCACTGGACATTTTCCTCGCGCTCGCACTTCTCGAACCCCGCTCCAGCTGACTCGCCACAGCGAGTTTCCACATGATCTCAGAACATCAAATACAGGACTTGACCCCCCCGCTGGTTTTATGGTCTATCCGCGCCACTGGCAGGGCTTAACGGCGCTGCCTTCCCGGAGAGATGGGCGTATAGCTCAGCGGGAGAGCACCTCGT
>CAXBHD010000394.1:0-2085 GCA_963975335.1 uncultured Devosia sp.
CCGATCTGCTCTGGCCCCGTTTCGGCAACACCATGGCGCTGGCTGCCTATGCCGCCATCGTGTCGGTGCCCATTGCCGTGCTGCTGGGGCTTGCTGCCGCGGTCGGACGCGGCGGCATCTTTGATCGCAGCGTCAATATCGTGGCGCTCGCTTTCGTGTCGCTGCCCGAATACTTCCTCGGGCTGCTGCTGATCCTCTTCCTGTCGGTGCAGTTCAACGTGCTGCCCAGCCTGGCCGATACCTATGCCGGCATGAGCTTTGTCGACTGGCTGCGGGCTACCACGCTGCCGGCGCTGACCTTGGTTCTGGTCACCGTAGCCCAGATGATGCGCATGACCCGCACGGCCGTGCTGTCGGTGATGGATCAGGCCTATGTGGAAACCGCTTTCCTCAAGGGCCTGCGGACCAAGCGCGTGGTGCTGCGCCACGCGCTGCCCAATGCCGCCGCGCCCATCGTCAATGTGGTGGCCTTCAACATTGCCTACCTCATCACCGGTGTGGTTCTGGTCGAAGCCATCTTCAATTATAACGGGCTGGGCCGCTTCATGGTCGATGCTGTCGCCAAGCGCGACCTGCCGCTGGTGCAGGCGGCTGCCATGGTTTTCGGGGCGGCCTATGTCATCCTCAATTCCATCGCCGATATCGCTGCCATTGCCCTCAACCCCCGCCTGAGGCACCCGCGATGACCAGCAAACTCAAGGCAATTCCGTTTTCCGCCTGGCTCGGCCTCGCCATCGTGGCGCTTAATCTGGCGGTGTTCGCTTTTGGCCCGATACTGGCGCCCTATGGCCAGAACGAAATCGTCGGCGCCCCCTTCGATCCCCCTTCGGCGCAATACTGGTTCGGGCTCGACCAGAACGGGCGCGACATGTTCTCGCGCCTGGTCATCGGCGCGCAGATGTCCATCGGCGTCTCTCTGGCGGCGTCACTGATCTCGTTCTCGATCGGCATTCCGCTCGGATTTGTGGCGGCCTTGTTCGGCGGCTGGATCGATGTCGTGCTGTCGCGCCTCGTCGACACGGTCATGTGCATTCCCGTGCTGATTTCGGCGCTGGTCGTGTTGCAGGCGCTGGGTTCATCGGTGCCCGTGCTGATCATCACCATCGCCCTGCTCGACAGCACCCGCGTGTTCCGGCTGTCTCGCGTCGTCGCCCAGGGCATCAGTGTTCTCGAATATGCCGAAACCGCCCGCCTGCGCGGGGAAAACATGGGCTGGCTCATCATGCGTGAAATCCTGCCCAATGCCTTGCCGCCACTCATCGCCGAGTTTGGCATGCGCTTCTGCTTCACCTTCCTCTTCGTTGCCGGTCTGTCCTTCCTCGGCCTCGGCATTCAGCCGCCCTTCGCCGATTGGGGTGGCATGGTCAAAGACAACCAGCAGGCCATTCTCTATGGCCTCTATGCCCCCCTCTTCCCGGCCGCAGCCATCGCCCTGCTGACCATCGGCGTCAACCTCGTGGTCGACTGGTTGCTCAATATGAGCGGCACAACGCAGGGAGCCGACCGATGAGCCAGGAAGTCACAAAGGTGCTGACCATCCGCGGCCTCAAAGTCGCGGCCCCCAATGGCGCCATCCTGGTCGATGGCGTTGATCTTGACCTCGCCCCCGGCGAGGTGCTCGGCCTCATTGGCGAGTCCGGCGCCGGCAAGTCCACTATCGGCTTGGCGGCCATGGGCTATGGCCGTGGCGGCTGCCGCATCGTCGGCGGTACCATCGACATAGGCGGCGTTTCGCTGATGGAAGGCAGTCGCGCCGACCGCGAGGCAATGCGCGGTGCCAAGATCGCCTATGTAGCCCAGTCGGCCGCCGCCGCGTTCAACCCGGCCATCCGGATTGGCGAGCAGATCATCGAGGGCGCACTCTATCACGGCAAGATGACACGGCCCGAAGCCGAAGCCTGGAAGCTTGAACTGCTCAAGACCCTGCAATTGCCCAGCCCCGAAACCTTCGGCGACCGCTATCCGCACCAGGTTTCGGGTGGCCAGCTGCAGCGCGCCATGGTGGCAATGGCCATGTCCTGTCGCCCCGATATCATCGTGCTCGACGAGCCGACCACAGCCCTCGACGTCACCACGCAGATCGAG
>CAXBHD010000395.1:0-2083 GCA_963975335.1 uncultured Devosia sp.
TGGTCGACAGCCCCAGATAGGCATGCATGGTCCCGGCCGGCTCGACCATGTCGTCGATATATTCGGCCGTGCCGGTGACGTGCTTGGGCCCGCTATCATGGCGGACATCCTTGTGCAGCGAGGCCAGGGCGATGGGGGTTTGATGCTTGTTCATGCCACTTCCCGCCTCAGCCGCTGTCCCTGCCCTGTCGTTTCCAGATAGAAGCGCTGCAGCAGGTTCTGCGCGCTCAGCAGCCGGTATTCGGCGCTGGCCCGCATGTCGGAAATCGGCTGGTAATCCTGGGCAAAGGCCGCCATCGCAGCGTCAATCGTGGCCTGCGTCCAGGGCTGGCCCACCAAAGCCGCCTCGACGGCCTTGGCGCGCTTGGGGGTCGCCGCCATGCCGCCAAAGGCGATGCGGGCCATGCCCACCGTGCCGGCATCGCTGACAAATACCCGGAACGCGCCGCAGAGGGTGGAAATATCCTCCTCGCGCCGCTTGGAGAGCTTGTAGACGGCAAATTTCTCGCCCGCCGGCAGCAGCGGCACGGTGACGCTTTCGACGAATTCGCCGGGCTGGCGGTCCTGCTTGCCATAGGCCAGGAAATAGTCTTCGAGCTTGATCTCGCGGCGATGCGTGCCACGCCGCAGGGTGAGCCGTGCGCCCAGCGCGATGAAGGGCGGCGGCGTATCGCCGATGGGCGAGCCATTGGCGATATTGCCGCCAATCGTGCCCATATTGCGCACCTGCTCGCCGGCCACCCGGCCCCACAATTCGGCCATGCCCGGGAAATGCTCTTCCAGCACCGGCTGCGCCTGCGCATAGCTGACCCCGGCATAAAAGCGCACTTCGCTGGCATTCTCGGCAATGGCGCGCAATTCCTGCAGCTGGCCGATAAAGATCACCGGCCCGATGGCGCGCATGAACTTGGTCACCCACAGCCCCACATCGGTGGAGCCGGCCACAATGGTGGCCTCGGGATGGGCTGCATAGATTTCGGCAAAGTCATCGAGGCTGGCCGGCACGATGATGCGCTCGGCGCCGTCACCGATCTCGACGCGGCTGCCATCATGGATGGCCTTGATCTGCGCCTTGAGGGCAATGCGCTCGGCCCAGAGCGGATCGCCCTGCGGCAGCCCATAGGTCGACATCGCCTTGCCGGCGCGGATGATCGGCGCATAGCCGGTGCAGCGGCAGAGATTGCCCTGCAGCGCCTTTTCGATGGCGCCCTGGCTCGGATCGGGATTGCGCATCCACAACCCATAAAGGCTCATCACGAAGCCCGGCGTGCAGAAGCCGCACTGGCTGCCATGGTGATCCACCATGGCCTGCTGCACCGGATGCAGATTGCCGTTTTCGCCGCGCAGATGCTCGATGGTGACCACATGGGTGCCGTGCAGGCTCCCCATGAAGCGGATGCAGGCGGTGACCGAGTCATAGATGATCTCGTCGCCCATCAGCCGGCCGACCAGCACGGTGCAGGCGCCGCAATCGCCTTCGGCGCAGCCTTCCTTGGAGCCGCGCAACCGCCGCTCCAGCCGCAGCCAGTCCAATAGCGTCGTATCCGGCTTGATATCGCTGAGGCTGATCGCCTCGCCATTGAGGATGAAGCGGATGGCGCCCGTAACGGCCGTCATGCCTCAGCTCCCCCGATAGGTGGAATAGGCAAAGGGGCTGACCAGCAGCGGCACATGGTAATGCTTGTCCTCGCTGATGGTGAAGCGCACCGGCACGACATCGAGGAAGGGATTGGCCAGCTCGACCCCCAGTCGCTCGAAATATTGCCCGACATGGAAATGGATTTCGAACTCGCCATGCTGGAACTGCTGCTCGTCGAGCAGCGGCGCGTCGACGCGGCCATCGGCATTGGTATAGCTGTCGACAATATGGTGATTGTGGTCGCCATGCACGAACAGCAATTCGATCCGCATGCCGCGCGCCGGCGTGCCGTGCATTGTGTCCAGGACATGCGTGGTGAGGCGTCCACTACCCGCCATAAGTCTGCTCCATTGGTCTTCCCCGGCCAGAGACTAGCGCATCAGCACTGATCCGCAATGCCCATATTTTACCATCTGGTCCATTTTTGTGCATCTTGATTGCCGC
>CAXBHD010000396.1:0-2070 GCA_963975335.1 uncultured Devosia sp.
CTGGTGCCCCCGCCAATATCGGTGGCTATGCCGATCCGCACCCCATGCTGGACCAGCCGCGCATGATCGAACAGGCCCGAGCCGAGAAACAGGTTGGAGGTCGGGCAGAATACGGCAACCGAGCTTGTCTCGGCCAGCACCCCAGTCTCGCGGTGATTGAGATGGATGCAATGGCCCAGCAGCGTCCTGGGGCCCAGCAGGCCATACTGCTCATAGATGCCGGTATAGTCGGGCGCCTCTGGATAGAGCTGCATGGAGAGGCTGATCTCGGCGTCATTCTCGCTGAGATGGGTCTGCACATAGCAATCGGCATGCTCGGCCACCAGCGCCTGGGCCGCTTCCAGCTGGGCGGGCGTCGAGGTAATGGCAAAGCGCGGCGAAATGGCATAGAGCCCGCGGCCGCGACCATGCCAGCGCGCGATCAGCGCCTTGCTGTCGTCATAGCTCGACTGGGCGGTGTCGCACAAAGCCTCGGGGGCGTTGCGGTCCATCATCACCTTGCCGCCGATCATCAGCATGTTGCGCTTTTCCGCCTCGGCGAAATAGGCATCCACCGAAGCCGGCGCGCTCGAACAATAGGCCACTGCCGTGGTCGTGCCATGGCGGATCAGCTCATCGTAAAAGGCGCTGGCGACCGCTTCTGCATGCCCCTGCTGGCTGAACTTCTGTTCATCGACAAAGGTATAGGTATTGAGCCATTCGAGCAGCGAGCCGGCATAGGAGGCGATCATCTGGCTCTGCACATAATGCAGATGGGTATCGATAAAGCCCGGCAGGATCAGGTGCGGACGATGGTCGATGACCGCGGCGCCACCGACCATCGCCGCGTCGAAATTCCCGACCGAGACGATCTTGCCATCGACAATGCCGATGGCGCCGTCCTCGATATAGCGATAGCTCGCCTTGTCATCGAGGCCCTGCGGTTCGCGCACAAAGCTCAGTATCCGGCCACGCAGAATGGTCATGCTCACAGGGCCGACCCCTCGCGGAACCATTCCACCAGCAATGCCCGTTCCTCATCGGTCATGCCGCTGACATTGCCCGGCGGCATGGCATGGGCATAGCCCGCCTGCAGCACGATATCCCTGGCATGGTTGGCAATGGCGATGTCATTGTCGAGGATGACGTTTTTGGGCGCCTCATAGACGCCTTCCCAGGCCGGTTCGGCCGTGTGGCACATGGCGCAGCGCGTCTGCACCGTCAGGCTGGCAGCCTGGAAGTGGCTTGCTGCCAGAAAGGGTTCGGCCGCCCGCGACGCCACCGCCTCTCCTGCCGAGCCCGGCACTTTGGGCCCGCTCGACAGCCAGGCGATGAGGATGAACAGCACCACCGCCACCGGCCAGGTCCAGTGCGGATTGCCCTTGCGGGCATGGCGGGTGTTGAAATAGTGCCGGATGACGACGCCGACGAGGAAGATCAGCGAAGCAATGATCCAGTTCCACTGCGTGGCAAAGGCCAGCGGATAGTGGCCGCTCAGCATGAAGAAGATCACCGGCAGGGTGAGGTAATTATTGTGCAGGCTGCGCTGCTTGGCGATCTTGCCATATTTGGCATCGGGCACGCGGCCGGCCTTGAGATCGGCCACCACGATACGCTGATTGGGGATGATGATCATGGCCACATTGGCCGCCATGATCGAGGCGGTGAAGGCGCCCATATGCAGCAGCGCGGCGCGGCCGGTAAACACCTGCGTATAGCCCCAGCTCATCGCCACCAGCACGGCAAACAGCACCAGCATCAGCCCGGTCTGGCTCTCGCCCAGCGGCGACTTGCACAGCCGGTTATAGATGACAAAGCCCAGCACGATCGAGCCCATCGAGAGCAGGATCGCCGCCCAATTGGGCATGTCGAGCAGGTTGCGATCAATGAGATAGAGGTCGGCACCGACATAATAGACCAGCACCAGCAGCATGAAGCCGCTGAGCCAGGTCCAGTAGGCTTCCCATTTGAACCAGGTCAGGTGCTCGGGCAGGAAATCCGGCGCCACCAGATATTTCTGGATGTGATAAAAGCCCCCGCCATGCACCTGCCACTCCTCGCCATGCGCCAGTGGCGGCAGGCTCGGGGTTT
>CAXBHD010000397.1:0-2069 GCA_963975335.1 uncultured Devosia sp.
TTCGCCGGGCTGCAGCGTCTGCTCGGTGAAGCAGAAGCATTCGATCTTGTTGAAATAGACGCCGGCCCGTTCGGGCGAGACGTTGAAAACCGCCTGGCCGGTGACCGGCTTGTTCGACAGGTTGGTGGCCACGAAATTGACCGTGTCGACGGCGCCGATCCGGTCGGTGACCGGGCTGGCCGGGGTCACCTTCCAGGACAGGTCATGCGACACATTGGAGTCAAAACGCACCTTCATCTCGCGGGCAATAATGCCTTTGGGATTGTCGGCGGCGACCTGGGTCGTGCCACCAAAGCCGGTTACCTGGCAGAAGATGTTGTAGAGCGGAACGGATGCATAGGCGAGGCCCACCATGGCCGCGGCAAGGCCGAGACCGGCCAGGGCGGTGCGGTTGTTGCGCCGGGTGACGGCAGCGGGGCTATGCGAGATATCGGCCATTACATCGCCCGATCGAACAGAGCCGGGCCCATCTTGACGATGGTCAGCGTGTAAAAGGTGACGGCGAACAGGGCCAGGGCCACGGCCAGGGCGATGGAGCGCCGGCGCCGCACCTTGGCGCGCGCGGCGGCCACTTCGGGGGTCTCGAGCTCGACGGCCCGCACTTCGTCTGGTGCGCTCATGACAAAACTCCCGGCATCACGCCAAAGCGGGCGACCATATTGTCGACCAGCAGCGCGAGGAAGAGGACGAACAGATAACCCAGCGAATAGTTGAACAGGGTCCGGGCTGCCTTGCGCATGGCCAGGTCGGCATTGCTGGCCAGCAGGCGCCAGGCCAGGAACAGGAAGCCGGCCCCCGATGCCACGGCCACGACCGAATAGATCAGGCCGGCAAAGCCCAGCACGGTGGGCAGCATGGCGGAAAGGGCCAGCAGCAGGGAATAGATGAAGATCTGCAGCTTGGTATGGGCAGTGCCCTTGACATTGGGCAGCATGGGAATGCCGGCGGCGCCATAGTCGCTCTGCTTGTAGAGCGCCAGGGCCCAGAAATGCGGCGGGGTCCACAGGAAGATGATCAGGAACAGTGCGAGGCTTTCCACGGTTATGGTGCCGGTCACCGCCGCCCAGCCCACCATGGGTGGAAAGGCGCCGGCCGCGCCGCCGATGACGATGTTCTGCGGCGTCGAGCGCTTGAGCCACATCGTATAGACGACAGCATAAAAGAAGATGGTGAAAGCCAGCAGGCCGCCGGCGACCCAGTTGGTCGCCAGGCCCAGCAGCGCCACGGAAAATACCGAGAGCACGACGCCAAAGATCAGCGCTTCGCCGCCGGTAATGCGACCGGCGGGAATGGGGCGGTTGAGGGTGCGGCTCATAATGGCGTCGATATCGGCGTCATACCACATATTGAGCGCGCCCGAGGCCCCTGCCCCGATGGCGATGCAGAGCACGGCGATGAAGCCGACCAGCGGATTGATGCCGCCGGGCGCCACCAGCAGGCCGACAATGGCGGTGAACACCACCAGCTGCATGACATTGGGCTTGAGCAGCGCGAGGTAATCCTCGACGCGTGCCTCGCCCGTCATGGCCGGCAGGTTCCTGCTGTCGTCAACTAAAGCCACTGGCCTTGCTTTCCTTGCCTATTGGAGCGGGCCGCGCGGACGCGGCCCGGATGTCAGCTAATGCGCGTTGGTCGATTCAATGCGCGGCAGCGTGGAGAACTGATGGAAGGGCGGCGGCGAGCTCAGCGTCCATTCCAGCGTCGTGGCACCCTCGCCCCATGGGCTGTCACCGGCCGGACGCTTGCGCTTGAAGGCCTCCCAGGTGGCGTAGAAGAAGATCGCCATGGCCACGAAGGTTATGTAGTAGCCGATCGAGGAGATGCGGTTGAAGAAGCCGAAGGCGTCCGGATAGTCGATATAGCGGCGCGGCATGCCGGCAAGGCCGAGGAAATGCTGCGGGAAGAGATCAGGTTCACGCCGATGAACATGACCCAGAAATGCGCCGCGGCCAGGGTCTCGTTATACATGTAGCCGAACATTTTGGGGTACCAGTAGTACCAGGCCGCAAAGATCGAGAACACGGCACCCAGCGAGAGCACATAGTGGAAGTGGGCCACCACGTAATAGG
>CAXBHD010000398.1:0-2063 GCA_963975335.1 uncultured Devosia sp.
CATGTCGGTCAAGACCAGCTCGGTCAGCAAGGGCGAAACCCTGATCGATACCGCCGCCACCCTCAATGCCATGCGCCCCGACGTCATCGTCGTGCGCCATTCGGCCGCCGGCGCGGTGGAACTGCTCTCCCAGAAAGTCGGCTGCGCCGTCATCAATGCCGGCGACGGCGCCCATGAGCACCCCACCCAGGCCCTGCTCGACGCGCTGACCATCCGCCGCCACAAGGGCCGCATTTCCGGCCTCACCGTCGCCATTTGCGGCGACATCGCCAATTCCCGCGTCGTGCGCTCGAACCTGCTGCTGCTCGGCGCGCTCAATGTGCGCACCCGCGTCATCGCCCCGCGCAACCTCTTGCCCGCCGGCATCGAAAACCTCGCCACCGAGGTCTTTACCGACATGCGCGAGGGCCTTGAGGGCGCCGACGTGGTCATGATGCTGCGTCTGCAGCATGAGCGCGCCCAGGGCCGCATGATCCCCTCGGTGCGCGAATATTACCACTTCTATGGTCTTGACGCTGAAAAGCTCGGCTTTGCCCGGCCCGATGCCATTGTCATGCATCCCGGGCCGATGAATCGCGGCGTCGAGATCGATCCGGCCATTGCCGATGGCGTGCAGTCGGTCATCAACGAGCAGGTGGAAATGGGCGTCGCCGTGCGCATGGCCGTGCTCGACGCCCTCTTGCCCGACCGTACCATTGAGGGCAGCCAGCCATGACCGTCCCCCTGCTGATCGAAAATGCCCGTATCGTCGATCCGGCCTCGGCCACCGACGCCATGGGCGCCGTGCTGATCGAGCACGGCCGCATCGCCGAGCTCGCCATTGGCCGGCCCATCGGCGTTCCCGATGGCGCGGAGGTCATCAATGCCCATGGCCTGATGCTGGCCCCCGGCCTCATCGACCTGCGCGTCTTTACCGGCGAGCCGGGCAAGGAATATCGCGAGACCCTGGCTTCGGCCGGCGAGGCCGCAGCTGCCGGCGGCGTCACCAGCTTCGTCATGATGCCCGATACCACCCCCGTGGTCGATGATGGCGCCCTGGTGGATTTCCTCATCCGCCGCGCCAAGGCGACCTCCAAGGTCAATGTCCTGCCGGCCGGCGCCATTACCAAGGGGCTCAACGGCACGGAAATGACCGAATATGGCCTGCTCCAGCAGGCTGGCGCCGTCTGCCTCACCGATGGCCGCCATTCCATCCAGTCCAGCGCCATGCTGCGCACGGCCATGAGCTATGCCGCCAATTTCGGCCTGACCTTCATGCACCATACCGTCGATACCGGCCTGGCCGGCGTCGGCGTGATGAATGAGGGCCTGTTCGCCACCATTCTGGGCCTCAAGGGCATTCCGCGCGAAGCCGAGACGATCCCGCTGGCCCGCGACCTGCAGCTGGCGGCCCTGACCGGCGTCAACTATCACGCCGCCCAGATTTCCTGCGCCGCTTCCGTCGAGCTTGTCGCCGCGGCCAAAAAGCGTAACAGATCAGTTACCGCAGGGGTTTCCATCAATAACCTCGCGCTTAACGAGAACGATATCGGCCGCTATCGTACCTTCTTCAAGCTCTCGACGCCCCTGCGTTCCGAAGATGACCGCCAGGCCATGATCGAGGGCCTGCGCAGCGGCGCCATCGACACCATCCATTCCGACCACGACCCCCAGGATACCGAGGTCAAGCGGCAGCCCTTCGCCGAAGCCTCGGACGGCGCCATCGGCCTTGAAACCCTGCTCGCTGCCGCTTTGCGCCTGGTCCATTCCGGCGATGTCGATCTGCTGACGGTTATGCGCGCCATGACCAGCCGCCCCGCCGATATCCTGGGCCTGCCTGCCGGCCGCATCGCCCAGGGCGCCCCGGCCGACCTCATCCTCGTCGATCTCGATTATCCCTGGCAGGTCAGCGAGACCCAGATTCGCTCGCGCTCGCGCAATACCAGCTTCGAAGGCGCCCGCCTGGCCGGCAAGGTCATGCGCACCCTTGTCGGTGGCGCCACGGTATATCTGCACGAGGACTGATCTTTCTATCCTCTCCCGTTCACGGGAGAGGGGGACCACGCGCAGCGTGGTGGAGAGGG
>CAXBHD010000399.1:0-2035 GCA_963975335.1 uncultured Devosia sp.
CTTGAGATGGACATGGCCGGGCACGAACTGGGTGAAGGAATTGACCACGGCGATAATGGGCTTGCCGAAATCGCCGTCCTTCATGCCGGTGGCGCGCCAGAGGCCACGGGCGCCAGCCATGTTGCGGCCATGGGTGGTGGTGCGGGAGCGGTAAACGGGCATGGTTGTCCTCGAAAACAGGTGCGCCGGCAGCGCTGGCGCGATTGCCTCCTGTTTAGACCCATTCCATAGCGCGATCAATGCAGAACCGTACCGTACGGTACTGATCTGGCGCGCTGCCGCTGCGCCGCCTAAGCTGCATCGAAGTCAGTGGCTGGGCGTTATACGGCCAGCCAGCAAGGGGTAGAGAATGGACGAGACACGCAAGAGTTACCGCCAGGTCGCGGTCGGCAGCAAGAATCCGCTGGCGGTCGCCGTGGGCATCGAACGCGATGACCGGGGCGGATACAAGGCCGCGGTCTGGTGGGAATCGGTTGCCGATGTGGACGGGGACGAGGCCGAATATGCCGATGTCGCGAGCGCCTTCGCCGCCGCCGAGGCTGCCCGCGCACTGCATGGCTTTCACGAGGTCGTGGTGGTGCTGCAGGAGGGCGCCACATGGCAGGACGGCTGGGGCAGGCTGCAGACGGCGCCGACCGGCAATGAGCCGATCGGCGATATCAGCGAGGCAGGCCTCAGCCCGGAGGAAAGCTATGCTCTGGCCGCGGGCATCGAGGCGGAGCGCGACGCCTAGTTGTTGATGCTGAGAATGCCCCAAGCGGTCTCGGCGCAATTGTCGTCGAGGCAGACATTGGTCATCCACAGCGCGCCATTGGCAAAGCCGACACCATCGCCGGTGACGATGAGGTCGGCATAGTCCTGGCTGGCCAGGGCGTCGATTGTCTCGGCGGTCAGCAGGCTGTCGAAATTGTCGACCAGGTCCTGGGCTTCAAGCACGTCATAGGTCTCGCCATTGGCGTTGACGGTGAGCGGGTAAAACCCGAGATCGGCAATCGAGGTCGGGTTGTCGAAGAGGAAGGCATCCTGCAGCAGCGCGAAGGCCTCGTTGAAGCCGTCAACGTCGCCGTGGATATTCTCGATGCTGGCCATGACGTCCTCCTCGCTCTGGGCGAGGGCAGGGCCGACGCAGGCCAGGAAGGCGGCGACGGTGATGGCAAGAACTGGATGACGCATAGTGGCTCCGGTTGGCTGACAATGACAGATATAGCCCATTGCCGCCTGTTCTAAGCGCAGAGTTTGGCGATCAGGCGGCAGGGCGCTCGGCCATGACCATGTAATTGATCGCCATGTCGTGGGACGGGCGCCATTCATCGGCCAGCGGGTGGTAGACAACGCCGGTTTCGGCGGTCACCGTCAGGCCGTTGCGGGTGATCAGGGTCTTGATCTCGTCCGGGGTGAGGAACTTGTTCCAGTCATGCGTGCCCACCGGCAGCCACTTCAAGACGCGCTCGGCGGCGAAAACCGCCAGGGCGCGAGCCCGCAGCGTGCGGTTGAGCGTGGCCGTCAGCATCAGCCCACCAGGCTTGACCAGGTCGGCGCAGCTTTTCATGTAGAGCGGCACATTGTCGACATGCTCGACCACTTCCATGTTCAGCACCATGTCAAAGGTCTTGCCCTCGGTCGCCAGCGTCTCGCTCGTGGTTGCCCGATAATCGATGGCCAGGCCGGATTTTTCGGCATGCAGCCGGGCAATGGCGATATTGCGCTCGGCCGCGTCAATGCCGGTCACCGTGGCGCCCAGCCGCGCTAGCGGCTCGCAGAGCAGGCCACCGCCGCAGCCGACATCGAGAATGGCAAGGCCCTCGAAGGGCCGCATGGCGGCGCCGTCAAGGGCGAAATGGCTCAGCAGGTGCTGGCGGATATAGGTCAGGCGCACCGGGTTGAACTTGTGCAGCGGCTTGAACTTGCCCTTGGGGTCCCACCATTGCTCGGCCATCGCGGTGAACTTGGCGATCTCGGCGTCATTGATGGTGGATTCGGTCATGGCGGGCACTCCTTGTGGCGCCATATGACCCGGTCGGCATGGCACAGGCAA
>CAXBHD010000400.1:0-2012 GCA_963975335.1 uncultured Devosia sp.
CGCTGCCACCCATAACATGGGCAAGGTTTCCGAGCTGAAAGACCTGTTTGAACCCCTTGGATTCACTGTTGTTTCTGCCATCGAGCTTGATCTCGACGAACCCGACGAGACCGAGACCACGTTTGCCGGGAATGCGCTTTTGAAGGCGCGCGCCGCCATGCAGGCGACCGGCGCGCCCGCGCTGTCGGACGATAGCGGCCTCTCTGTCACCGCGCTCGGCGGCGCGCCGGGCATCTATTCGGCCCGCTGGGCCGGTGAGCCGCGTGATTTCTACCGCGCCATGGAGAAGGTGGAGCAGGAACTGAATGACATCGGCGCCACGGACCGGTCTGCCAAGTTCGTCTGCGCCCTGGCGGTTGCCTGGCCGGACGGCCATGAGGAAGTTTTCGAGGGCGAAGTGCGGGGGCACCTCGTATGGCCGCCGCGCGGCGACCGCGGATTCGGCTATGACCCGATGTTCGTGGCCGATGGCGAAGCGATGACATTCGGCGAAATGGACCCGGCGCGCAAACATGCCATGAGCCATCGCGCCGATGCGGTCGCCCGTTTGAAGGCGGCCCTGCTTTAATGGCCGAATTGCTCAAGCCATTCGGTCCACAATATGGATTTGGACTCTACGTCCATTGGCCGTACTGTTCGAAGATATGCCCCTACTGCGACTTCAATGTGTACGCAGCCAAGACGCGATCGCACGAGCCGCTCCTGAAGGCGATTTCCGAAGATATCCGCATCCACCGCCCCCGCATGCCGGAACATGGCGCGCTGGACACGGTGTACCTTGGCGGCGGAACGCCATCGCTCCTGCAGCCCGGCGAAATCGCCGGACTGCTGGAAACGGCGAGCGAGACGTTCGGCATCAAGCCGGGCGCCGAGATCACGCTTGAAGCCAACCCCAATGACATCATGCGCGCCGACCTGCGCGGACTGAAGGCGGCGGGCATCAACCGCCTGTCGATTGGCGTTCAGTCGCTGCGCGACAATGCCCTGGCCTTCCTTGGCCGCGACCATGATGCGGTCTCGGCCCGCGCAGCGGTCAAACGGGCGCTTCACGTGTTTTCCAATGTATCGATTGATTTCATTTATGCGCGGCCGAGCCAGTCGATTGATGAATGGGGCGACGAGCTGACCGATGCGCTTGCCCTCGGCGCGCCGCACCTTTCGCTATACGAACTCACCATCGAACAGCGCACCGCCTTCGGAAAGGCCGTCGAGCGCGGTGAAATACTGCCAATGGACCCTGACGCGCAGGCTGACCTGTATGAGCTGACGCAGACCATCACGACCAGCGCAGGCCTGGCAGCCTATGAAGTGTCCAACCATGCCGCCGGGCAACAGTTCCAGTCGCGCCATAACCTGACTTACTGGAAGGGCGGCGACTGGATCGGCGTCGGCCCGGGCGCCCATGGCCGGGTCAGTGTCGGCGGCAAGCGCTATGCGAGCGAGGCCGAACGCCGCCCCGAAGCCTATATCGCCAATGTCGTGGCGCTGGGCTCAGGCTGGGGCGGGGCGTCCACGCTTTACCCGCTGGACATTGCCCGCGAGTTGATCGCCATGGGCCTTCGCCCGATCGGCGGTATCGCGGTGGAGCGCATTGAATCGCTCTCGCAACAGCCCCTTCCGCGCGACCGGATCGAGGCCTTCGTGGCCGAGGGCTGGGTCCGGTTTGATGGCCAAAGCCTGTCGCTCACGCCATCGGGCTGGCTGCTGGCGGACGCGATCACGGCGCAGCTAGCGCCCTGATTAACCCTGTTCAGGCCCGCGGATGTGCGGCGGCGTGCACTTCGCGCAGCCGGCTCGCATCGACGCCGGTATAGACCTGCGTTGTCGACAGCGAGGCATGGCCCAGCAATGTCTGGATCGCCCGCAGGTCAGCGCCCGCCGCCAGCAGGTGTGTGGCGAAGGCATGGCGCAGGGCATGGGGCGTGGCAGTGTCCGGCAGGCCGAGCACGCCGCGCAGCTTCTGTACCAGTCCCTGGATCAGGCGCGGGTTCAGCGCGCCGCCCTTGGCACCC
>CAXBHD010000401.1:0-1947 GCA_963975335.1 uncultured Devosia sp.
CACTTCCGAACGGGACGCGGTGATGGCCTTGGCCATTTCGCCCAGGATGTGGATGCGGCCGCCCTTGGCCTGTTCGAGGGCGATCTTCATGATCTCCTCGGTAATGCCGGCGATCTTGATATCCATCTGCAGGCTGGTCACGCCCGCTTCGGTACCGGCCACCTTGAAGTCCATGTCGCCCAGGTGATCTTCGTCACCCAGAATGTCGCTGAGCACGGCGAACTTTTCGCCTTCCAGGATCAGGCCCATGGCAATGCCGGCCACCGGACGCGCCAGCGGCACGCCGGCATCCATCAGCGCCAGCGAGGTGCCGCAGACGGTTGCCATCGAGGACGAACCATTGGATTCGGTGATCTCGGAGACGACGCGGATCGTGTAGGGGAATTCTTCAGCCGATGGACGCACCGGATTGATGGCGCGCCAGGCCAGCTTGCCATGGCCGATTTCGCGACGGCCGGGCGAACCCATGCGGCCAGCTTCACCCACCGAATAGGGAGGGAAGTTGTAATGCAGCAGGAAGTTCTGCTTGTAGGTGCCTTCGAGGCTGTCGATATACTGCTCGTCATCGCCCGTGCCCAGCGTGGCCACGACCAGCGCCTGGGTTTCGCCGCGGGTGAAGATGGCCGAACCATGGGTGCGCGGCAGCACGCCCACTTCCGACACGATCGGGCGCACGGTGCTCAGATCGCGGCCGTCAATGCGCAGGCCGGTGTCGAGCACGTTCCAGCGCACGACCTTGCCCTGCAGTTCCTTGAACACGGCGCCGACATCCTCGGCGGTGATTTCGCCGGCTTCGACACGGGCAGCAAAATGCGCCTTGGCGGTTGCCTTGACGGCATCCACGGCAGCATAGCGCTCTTCCTTCTTGGTCTGCTTGTAGGCCGTGCGCAGATCGGCTTCGATCACGCCCAGCATTTCGGCTTCAAGGGCGGACAGGTCATGCGGCTCGAAATCGCGCGCATCCTTGGCAGCCAGCTCGGCCAGCTTGATGATGGCCTGGATCACCTTGCGGCTTTCGGCATGGCCGAACATCACGGCGCCCAGCATGACTTCTTCGCTGAGTTCCTTGGCTTCCGATTCCACCATCAGCACGGCGTCTTCGGTGCCGGCCATGACCAGGTCGAGCTTGGAGTCGGCGCGACGGTCAACCGGCAGGTTCAGCACATATTGCCCGTCGACATAGCCGACGCGGGCAGCGCCGATCGGGCCCATGAAGGGCACGCCCGAAATGGTCAGGGCAGCCGAGGCGGCAACGATCGCCAGCACGTCGGGATTGTTTTCCATATCATGCTGCAGCACGGTCACGACCACCTGGGTCTCGTGCTTGTAGCCGGCCGGGAAGAGCGGGCGGATCGGACGGTCGATCAGGCGGCTGGTCAGCGTCTCATTTTCGGTCGGCCGGCCTTCGCGCTTGAAATAGCCACCCGGAATCTTGCCGGCGGCAAAGTATTTTTCCTGGTAGTTGACGGTCAGCGGGAAGAAGTCGATGCCCGGCTTGGCGCTCTTGGCACTGACCACGGTGGCCAGCAGCACGGTTTCGCCCAGCGTCGCGAGCACGGCGCCATCGGCCTGGCGGGCCATCTTGCCGGTTTCCAGCGTCAGGGGCTGACCGCCCCAGTTGAGCTCGACCTTGTGGTGATCAAAATTGATCGTCATGTGTTTCGTCTTTCCATTTCTGCCGGCGGAGCGGTAACGCGGGGGCGTAGGTCATCCCGCGAACTCAGTCCGGTGCGCCCGCACCTGCCGTCCCACCCCATGTGTGACCCAGGCTCAAAATCAGGCGCTTCTGCATCTGGCGACGACGAAACATGGGCAAGACAACAAGCAGCTCCTGACAATGCAGGGGCCTCACAGGGTCAAAACCAGGGTTGATTTTGCGAGTGAGGCGAGGGAGCGGCCAATAATCCTGCCATGCTCCGGCATTTCGCCGGTCTACGCATTGCCGCC
>CAXBHD010000402.1:0-1944 GCA_963975335.1 uncultured Devosia sp.
CGGGCTCACAGACATTGTGCTCGAACTGCGCGCCATCGCCGGTGGCGCCAATTACTGACTGTTTTGCCGTCAGGGCGCCAGGGCGTCGGCGCGGCCTTGCCCGGGCCACACAGCCAGACGTGATTTGCCATTGCCCGGCGATGGGTCGAAAATGGCCGTCATGTTCAGGTCAGCGACGTGCCTTGCGGCGATATTGTCTGTGATGTCAGGATCAGTGCAGGCGGCCTGCCCGCCGCCCGCGCCGGGCAATACGGCCGCGGAAATCCAGGCCAATGGCCAGCGCCTGGTCTGCCTGCAGAACGAGGTTGCCGCCGAGAGCCGGCAGCGGGCGCTGGAGCGGCAGATCGAGGCCTTGCAGCGGTCGCAGCAGGAGCTGGCCATCCAGCGCCGCATGGAGGCGATACCGCCGGTGCCGGTCTATCAGCCGCCCGATCCGGTCATTCCGGGCCGCTGAGCGGTCCGGCCTGCCGCGAGCACAAAAAAGCCCCGGTCGGAACCGGGGCCTCGTGACGATTGCCGACTACCAGCTCTGGCGGTCATACCAGTCGTCGATTTCCTTTCTGGCTTCATCCTTGGTCTTGCCGTAGCGCTCCTGGATCTTGCCTTCGAGCTGTTCGCGATTGCCATTGATCTGGGCCATGTCGTCATCGGTGAGCTTGCCCCACTGCTCCTTGGCCTTGCCGCTCAACTGCTTCCAGTTTCCTTCAACCCGGTTCCAATCCATGGTGGTCTCCTCTTGTTGATGCTTGCCAGATCAATGCCCGGGCGGCGCGGTGGTTCCGTCATTTCTGGCCCGGCGACGGGCAGGCCGGGCGCCTGAGAGGCGCCGCGCGCGGGAGAATGGACGCAATCTGGTGTTGACCTGTGCGCCCGTGCATGGCGCCTGTGACAACTGCCCGGCTGGTTCTTGCCGCCAAGTTGGGCCATAGCTGCCCGCCTAGTCCGGGGAGCCTGCATGTCCAAGCGCATCACGATCAATACCGTCACCAAGCTCAGCCACAATTGGGGGCGGTTCGACAATTATAGCGTCACCCATGGCCGGCGCGATGGCAGCGCGCTGACCGTGACGCGCGAGGTATATGACCATGGCAGCGCCGCGGCCGTGCTGCTCTATGCGCCGCAGGAGCAGCGCGTGATCCTGACACGGCAGTTTCGCCTGCCGGCCCATCTCAATGGCGATCCGGCCTGGCTGATCGAAGTCCCGGCCGGCATGCTGGACGGGGACACGCCCGAGATTGCCGCCCGCCGCGAGGCCCTCGAGGAAACCGGCTATGCCGCGCAGGACCTGGTCTTTGTGTGCAATGCCTATATGAGCCCGGGCTCGCTGACCGAGAAATGCGCGTGTTTCATCGCCCGCTACACGCCCGGCCAGGCCGAGCATGTCGGGGGCGGGCTGGCCGATGAGGGCGAGGACATCGAAGTCATCGAAATGGGGTTTGAGGAAGCCTGCGCCATGATCGGCACCGGCGAGATCGCCGATGCCAAGACCATTTTGCTGCTGCAGGCCCTGGCGCTGCGGCTGGCGCGGGGCGAAACCGTCTAGGCGCTAATAGTCGGTCAACTTCTTGTCGGGGTCATAGGGCTGGTCCTGCACGGCCCGCGTGACGGCCTGGCCGGCCTTCATCTTCTTGCTGTGCCCGTCAAAGGCATAGGTCGGGCCGCCATGGAGCTGCCAGCCCTCGCTGAGCGCCCTGGTCACCTTGTGGCAGAAGGCGGCGTCGTCCTCGCCGGTCAGGAATCGGTAGATAAGCATGCATGCCCCCAATGCGCGGGCAATGAACATGCCCGATTGATCTTGGCGTCTCTTAGCGCTAATCGAGAACGCATGCATCGATTTCCTGATCATCTGCTCAAGGGCCATGCCAACTTCATGTCGGGCCGTTATGTCCGCGAGAAGGAGCGTTATCGCGAACTGGCGGCAACGGGCCAGAACCCGACCACCAT
>CAXBHD010000403.1:0-1938 GCA_963975335.1 uncultured Devosia sp.
GCATTGCTGCCCTCGGCGCGGAACGGGCTGACCACCGGGCCGTAATAGGAGGTCTCGTTGGACGAGCCCATGGCGAATTCGTCCATGTTGAGCTTGCCCAGCATGACCGCGCCGTCGCGCCACAGATTGGCGGTGACGGTGGATTCATATTCCGGCTTGAAGCCGTCCAGGATATGGCTGGCCGCCTGGCTATGCACGCCCTTGGTGGCAAAGAGGTCCTTGATGCCGAGCGGAATGCCTTCCAGCGCCCCGCCCTGCCCCTGGGCAAGCCTGTCGTCGCTGGCCTTGGCCATGCTCAGCGCCTGCTCTGATGTCACTGCCACATAGGCATTGAGAACCGGATTGGCCTGCTCGATCGCGCCCAGATAGGCCCCGGTCAGTTCGCTCGCGGTAAAGCTCTTGTCGGCAAGGCCCTTGCGGGCAGCGGCCAGGCTCAGTTTGGTCAGGTCAGTCAATAGAGGTCTCGCTCGGAAAGGTCGGAACGGAGGGCGCCAGCGCGCCGGATGAAATCTTGGCTCAGGCCGGTTGCGGCTCGGTCAGCGGCAGTTCGAAAAAAGCCGACCATTGGCTTTCAGGATAGTCCAGAAACGGCCCGCGCACCACAAAGCCGCTGCGGCTATAGAGCCGGTGCGCTTCGGGCATGTCCGCGCTGCCGCCGGTTTCCAGCATCAGCATGGGCAGGCCCTTGGCGCGGGCCAGCGCGATGATCGCCGCCAGCAGCGCCGAGCCCACCCGCTGCCCGCGCATCTCGGGCAGCGTGAACATGCGCTTGACCTCGCCCAGCGCGGCCGAATGCACCTTGAGCGCGCCCATGCCCACGGCGCGGCCCGCCGCGTCGCGCGCCACGAACACGCTCGTATCGGCACCCGCCATCTGCTCGACGGTCAGCTTGAACTGATATTCCGGCGGCGACAGCGGCAAGAGATAGGCATTGAGCTGGTCCACCAGCCCGCGCACATCGTCCTGCAGCGCCGTCTCGATGGCGATGCTGACGCCCATTATTCGATCACCTTGGGCACCATGAAGAAATTGTCCTCGCTGAGCGGCGCATTGGCCACGATCTGCTCGGGATAATTCCCATCGCTGACCACGTCGTCGCGCAGCCGCAGCGTCATCGGCATCACCGAGGTCATGGGCTCGACGCCGGTCACGTCGACCTCGCCCAGCTGCTCGATGAAACCCAGAATCGCATTGAGCTCTTCCTGGTAGCCGGCAACCTCATCCTCTTCGATGCGGATGCGCGCCAGGCTCCCGATGCGTTTGACGGTCTTGGCGTCGACGGACATGTTCTACTCCACAAGGATCGGCTGAAAGGATGCTTATTGGTCGCTTCATTAGCAACCACGGCCCGCAAATGACAATAAAAAGCGCTGATGAGCGCGATCAGATTTCCAGCGCCAGGCCCGCCTCAAGCGCCACCAGGCTCGTGCCGTCAAGCTGCCCGCGCAGCCTGCCAATGGCCAGATCCACCGCCGATTCGTCACCCGTTAGCGCCAGCAGCCGCGGCGCCCGCTGCGCCAGAATGCCCAGACCCGCCGTCGCCTGCCCCGCGCCGTCGCCAAACAGCACCACCACCGCGCCATCGGCCCAGCGCCCCAGAGCCGGCAGCGCGCCGCGCGCCAGCAGCAGCACCGGCTCGCCCGGCGCCTCGATCAGCACCGCGTGCCTGCCCGCCGACCAGCAGCCCAGCACGGGGGCATCGCCGTCATCGAGGGGCCGCGCCGGCTTCTGTGGCTTCCAGCTGGCCAGATCGACCGTCTCGCGCGCCGCGCCGAAGTCACCCACGACCAGATCGGCCCCCGCCACCAGCTCGGCGGCATCGATTCCCGCCGGCGCCCCGGCCGGATCGAGCACCACGATCATGCCCCCGCTATAGATGCGCAGCGTCGTGCCGCCGAACCAGGTCAGTTTCATCAGAGCTTTCCAGTCGCCAAATCC
>CAXBHD010000404.1:0-1920 GCA_963975335.1 uncultured Devosia sp.
TTGCGCAGCGAAGAGGCGATGACCTTGACCATTATTCTTCCTTGTTCGTAACGGATGCGCGTCGTAGAGGCAGGGCCTTCCCGCGCGCGGAAATAAGCTTTCGTGCGCCAACTACCCTATCTCGGCGCAAATCTCCAGCCTTGGTGTCACAAAGGTCTCATGAGTCACCCAACGCGCGCATCTGACCCCTTGCCGGCCTCGCCCTGGTGGACCCCGGCCGTGCATGCCGACCGGCGCCCGATCCTTGTGGCGCGCAACCGTATCGAGGCGGCGGTGCGGACCTATCTCGCGGCAGAGGACTTTTTGCTGGTCGATCCGCCCGGGTTGCAGCGCTCGCCGGGCAATGAGACGCATCTGCATGCCTTTGGCACGGTGATGATCGGCAATGACGGGGTGGGGCAGGCAATGTATCTGCACACCTCGCCCGAATTCACCATGAAAAAGCTCCTGGCGGCGGGCGAGACGCGGATTGCCAGCCTGGGGCATGTCTGGCGCAATCGCGAGCGCAGCGGGCTGCACCATCCCGAATTCACCATGCTGGAATGGTATCGGGCGGGGGAGCGCTATGACGCGGTGATTGCCGATTGCGTGGCGCTGCTGCGGCTGGCGGCAGAGACGACCGGGGTGGCGGCGCTGGTCTACAGGGAGCGGGCCTGCGATCCGTTTGCCGAGCCGGAGCGGCTGAGCGTGGCCGAGGCCTTCCTGCGGCATGCCAGCATCGATCTGTTTGCCAGCATGGATGGGCAGGGCAATACCGATGGCGCGGCTTTGGCGGCGCAGATGGCGGCGCTGGGCATGGCTGTGCCGGAGGATACCAGCTGGAGCTATCTGTTCAGCCGGATCCTGACCGAGAAGGTGGAGCCGCAGCTGGGGCTGGGGCGGATCACGATTCTGGACCGCTATCCGGCGGCGGAGGCGGCGCTGGCGCGGCGGGCGGGCGATGACCAAAGGGTCAGCGAGCGGTTCGAGCTCTATGCCTGCGGCGTAGAACTGGCCAATGGCTTTGGCGAATTGACCGATGCAGACGAACAGCGACGGCGGTTCAGCGCCGAAATGGCAGAGAAGCAGCGGCTCTATGGCGAAAGCTATCCGATCGACGAGGATTTTCTGGCGGCGCTGGCGCTGATGCCGGAAGCCAGCGGCGTGGCGCTTGGCTTTGACCGGCTGGTGATGCTGGCGACGGCGGCGCCCAAGATCGAGGCGGTGCTCTGGGCACCGGTGGCCGAATGAGCGCGCAGCGCCAGATCACCTCTCCCCTGAGGGGAGAGGTCGACCCGAAGGGGCGGGTGAGGGGTTCAGCAGGCGGCGAGGGCATAGCGGCCATGACAGGCGCTGAACCCCTCACCCCAACCCTCTCCCCTCAGGGGAGAGGGGGCAGTCATCTGCCAGTCGAGGCCGCCTCAACAGGCTCGACGCTCCCCACTCTCAGCCCATCCCCTCAGGGGCGAGGGGAGGGCAAGGCCGTGCGGACAGTGGGCGGCCTGGTCGAGGCGGGGCTGGTAACCGATGCCGCCGGGCTCGAAGCGGTGGCGGCCAGATATGCGATCGGCATTTCGCCGGCTGTGGCAGCGCTGATCGACGCCAATGATCCCCATGATCCGATGGCGCGGCAGTTCGTGCCGAGCGCGGCCGAGCTCACGACCACGCCGGAGGAGCGGGCCGATCCGATCGGCGATCTCAGCCATTCGCCCGTCGAGGGGATCGTGCATCGCTATCCCGACCGGGTGCTGCTCAAGGCGGTGCATGTCTGTCCGGTCTATTGCCGCTTCTGCTTCCGCCGCGAAATGGTGGGACCGGCCGGGCTGGGGACGCTGACCGCCGAGCAGATGGACGCGGCCATAGGCTATATCGCGGACCATCCGGAAATCTGGGAAGTGATCCTGACCGGGGGTGATCCGCTGGTGCTGTCGCCGCGATCTT
>CAXBHD010000405.1:0-1919 GCA_963975335.1 uncultured Devosia sp.
GGCGCAGGGGCCCATGATCACCGAGATCTGCGGCACGGCGCCCGAGGCCTGGACATTGCGCCAGAACACGTCGGCATAGCCGCCAAGGCTGGCCACGCCCTCCTGGATACGGGCGCCGCCACTGTCATTGAGGCCGATGACCGGGGCGCCATTCTGCATGGCCAGGTCCATGATCTTGCAGATCTTCTTGGCATGGGTCTCGCTCAGCGAGCCGCCGAAGACGGTAAAGTCCTGGCTGAAGACATAGACGAGACGCCCGTCGATATTGCCCCAGCCGGTGACCACGCCGTCGCCGGGAATGATGGTATCGGCCATGTCGAAATCGGTCGCCCGATGGGTGACGAACATGTCGTATTCTTCGAAAGAGCCCGGATCGAGCAGCACGCTCAGCCGTTCGCGCGCCGTCAGTTTGCCCTTGCCATGCTGGGTATCGATGCGGCGCTGGCCGCCGCCCAGTCGGGCCTCGCCGCGTTTGGCTTCGAGTTGGGCAATGATATCCTGCATGCGGCGCCTCCCTATTGGGGCCACCCTAGCGCGTCATGCGTCATCCCCCAAGACAGCAAAGCGCGGGGCTGTTACAATCGCACAACCGCTTCGCTGCAATATTGTGGATTTGTGTGACATGGCCATGCGCAAGATCTTTGCCGGCGCCCGATTGCGGGCGCTGCGCGCCCAGCACAAGCTGACCCAAAGCGAGCTGGCGGCGCGGCTCGATATCTCGGCCTCCTATGTCAACCAGATCGAATCCAACCAGCGGCCGCTGACCGCCTCGGTCATGCTGGCGCTGGCCGATGGCTTCAACCTGGATCTGACGAGCCTGATGACCGATGGCTCAGACCGCCTGCTGGCCGATCTGCGCGAGGCTTTGGCCGATCCGGTCTTCGGCGAGACCATGCCCAACCTGCAGGAGCTCAAGACCGTCACCGCCAATGCGCCCGACGTAGCGCGGGCCCTGCTGTCGCTTTACGAAACCTATCGCAAGACCAATGAAAGGCTGGCCAGCGTCGATGCCGAGCTGACTCGCAACCCGCAGGCGGGCCTGCAGACCGCCTATGAGGAGGTGCGCGACTTTTTCCACTATGCCGACAACTATTTTGACCCGCTCGACCGCGCCGCCGAGGATCTGGCCGCCGAGCTGGGCGTCTTCACGCCTGACCGGCTCAACCGGCTGATCGCTTACTGTGCCGAAGCGCATGACGCGCGCGTGGTACTGACCGCGCCGAGCCAGCCCGATCTGATCAAGCATTATGACTCTGCAACGCGGACCCTGGCCATCAATGCAAGGCTTGAGCCGGCAACGCAGTTTTTCCAGATCGCCGCCCATCTCGGCAGTATCGAGCAGACCACGATGCTCGACCAGTTGCTCGATGCCGCCAGCTTCAAGACCGCCGAGGCGCGCTCGATTGCCCGCATGGGGCTGGCCAACTATTTTGCCGGGGCATTGCAGATGCCCTATGGCGCCTTTCTCAAAGCAGCCGAGGCGCATCTTTACGATATCGAGGAACTGTCCCATCTGTTCGGCGCCAGCCTCGAACAGGTGGCGCATCGCCTCTCGAGCATGCAGCGGCCGCGCGACAAGGGCGTGCCCTTCTTCTTCGCCCGGGTCGACGCCGCCGGCACCATTACCAAGCGCCATTCGGCCACCGCGCTGCAGTTTGCGCGTTTCGGGGGCGCCTGTCCGCTGTGGAATGTGCATCGGGCCTTCGAGGCGCAGGGCCGGATCATCCGCCAGCTGGCCGAGACGCCCGATGGCAATCGCTATCTGTGCCTCGCCTGGTCCAGCGAAAAGCGCAGCGGCGGTTTCAACGGCATCACCAGGCGCTATGCCTATGCGCTGGGCTGCGAGATCAGCCATGCCGGGCGACTGGTCTATGGCAGTGACGTCGATCCGCTGCGGGCGCGCTTTGATCCCATCGGCG
>CAXBHD010000406.1:0-1856 GCA_963975335.1 uncultured Devosia sp.
CGCCGGGGATGCCGTGGCACACGACATGGTTGATCGAGGTGCAGCAGCTGTGGGTAAAGCCGCGATAGCCGAGCGTCGCCGGGACCGCGTCGGCGGCAAAGGCCTGTTGCCGGACCATGTCGTCGAGCGCGCCGGTGGTGACGCCGGGGACGACGTGCGGGACCAGGCTGTCGAGGATATCGGCGGCGAGGCGTCCGGCCTTGCGCATGCCTTCAAAACCTTCCGGCCCGTGCAGCTTGATCGCGCCGGTGCGGGATTGCGGGGTGGTGTCTTCTACGGTCATATAGTCTGTCATACGGCCTATATAGGCATCGCGCGGGCGTTTGGCGAGACCCGAAATATCGGTGATTTTTGCCGGATATTAACCCGCACCCGCTAGGCCATCGCCTGAGAAACGGAAGCGGATTCCCGAGACCTGATGCAAAATCGCCTGAAATACATGCTGCTGGGGCTCAGCCTGCTGCTCGGCGCCGGGGAAATCTGGCACCGGCTGGCGATGCTGGCAACGCCGGAGATCCAGCCGGCGGGGCTGGTCGCCTTTGCCGGCCTGTGGCTGCTCTGCGCGATCAGCCTGGCGGGCTTTGCCCTGCTCGGGAGCGGCTGGCTGCGCTGGCCGCTGGCCGCGTTGCTGGCGGCGGGGTCGCTGCTGGTCGACGGCTATCAGTGGGCGGTCGGCGATTTCATGGATTACGAGAGCTTCGTCACGATGGTCGAGAGCGCCGGCGATATCGGCAGCGCGATGGCGCAGCAGGGCCTTGCGCTGCTGCTGGCGTCGGGCAAGGCCTTGCTGCTGTTGCTGGCGGTCGGCCTGCAGCCGCCTGCCGGTGGCGGGCGATGGGCGCGGGGCGCGAGATGGGCGGCGCTGCCGGTCCTGCTCGGCCTGTCGGTGCTTTTATTCTTTCGCGGCGGGGAGGGGGGCAGCGGCCTGCCGTCTTCGCACAGCGGCGCCAGCCTCGCTCTGCTCCACGTCTATGACCGCGCCACCAGCCCGCGCGGGCCGCGCCGGCCGGTGGCGCTGAAACCCGCGGCGACGCCACGCCGTTCCGACATCGTGCTGATCATCGACGAAAGCATCGCCGGCGCCTATCTCGATATCAACAGCGCGCACGGCGTCTATTCCGGTCTCGGCGCGGACGGGGCAGCGGGCAGGCCGCCGGTCCACAATTTCGGGCTGGCGACATCGGTCACCCATTGCAGCGTCGGCAGCAATGTCGTGCTGCGCTTCGGCGGCACCCGCGACAATTATCGCGAGACGGTGCGCAGCGGTCCCTCGATCTGGTCCTATGCCAGGCGCGCCGGTCTCGGCACCGTCTATCTCGATGCCCAGCGCACCGGCGGCCGCTACCAGAACCGGATGAACGACGCCGAACGCGCGCAGATCGATCAGTGGCACCAGTTTGCCGATGTGCCGGTGGTGAACCGCGATCATGCCGTGGCCGACCGGCTCGCCACCTATCTCGCTGACGGCAAGCCGCAGCTGATCCTGGTCAACAAGGTCGGCGGCCATTTTCCGGTCAGCGACAAGTTCCCGCTCAGCCACGCGCGCTACCAGCCGATGCTCAAGCGCGGCCGCTTCGCCGATGTCACCGACATGGCGACCCGCGACGGCATGGACGGGCGCGCTGCCAACTGGCGGCTCTACCGCAACAGCTATCGCAACACCCTGGTCTGGAGCGTCGGCGGCTTTTTCGACCGATTGTTCGATCGGGCCGGGCCGGCAATCGGCGACGCGACGATCCTCTACACCGCCGACCATGGCCAGAGCTTCCACGAGCGCGGCGGCGGCGGCGAGGCGACCCATTGCACCCCCGCGCCGCAGATCGAGGAAGGCGTGGTGCCGCTGGTGGTGATCGGCG
>CAXBHD010000407.1:0-1855 GCA_963975335.1 uncultured Devosia sp.
CCAGGTCATTGAAGGCATGGACAATGTCGACAAGATCAAGCGCGGCGAGCCCGTGGTCAATCCCGACAAGATGGTGTCGGTCAAGGTCGCGGCTGATATCGCTGCCTAAATTGGCCAGGGCGCGCAGCGCCCAAAGGCCGCTCCAACCCTCGGGCCCAAGCCCGGGGGTTTTGTTTTGACCCGCGTCAGCCGCGGCGGCAATCTGGTTCCGGTCAGACCGTAGCCCCGCTAGGGACATCCATGCTCGTTTCCGATTTCGATTTCGTGCTCCCCGAAGAGCTTATTGCCCTGCACCCGGTCGAGCCGCGCGACAGCGCGCGCCTGCTGCTGGTCGATCCGGCCAAGGGGCTGCGCGACCTGCATATTCCCGATCTTTTGACCCTGCTGCGGGCCGGCGACGTGCTGGTGGTCAACGATACCCGCGTACTGCCCGCCGAATTGCGCGGCAGCCGGATCCGCGGCGAAAACCGCGCCAATGTCTCGTTCAACCTGCATAAGCGGGTCGATGCCCATACCTGGCGCGCCTTTGCCCGGCCGGCCAAAAAACTGCACCTGCTCGACCAGCTCGAACTGGGCAATGGCGCGGCGGATGCGCTGACCGCCCGGGTCGCCGGCAAGGGCGAGACCGGCGAGGTGACCCTCGAATTCACCCTGGGTGGCGCCGCGCTCGACGAGGCGATCAAGGCGCATGGCGCCATGCCGCTGCCGCCCTATATCGGGCTCAAGCGCGAGCTCGAGGAGCGCGACAAGACCGACTACCAGACCGTCTATGCGGCAGAAGACGGCGCCGTGGCGGCGCCCACGGCGGGCCTGCATTTCACCGAGCGCCTGCTGCAGCAAATCGCCGAGCTGGGCGTGGCCATCGAGCGGGTGACGCTGCATGTCGGGGCCGGGACCTTCCTGCCGATGAAGGTGGACGACACCGACGACCATGTCATGCATGCCGAATGGGGCGAGATCGACGCCGCCACGGTCGAGCGCATCAATGCCGCCCGCGCCGCCGGGGGCCGGGTCGTTGCGGTCGGAACGACGAGCCTGCGCCTGCTCGAAAGCGCCTCGCGGGCGACCGGCACACTGGCCCCCTTCAGCGGCGATACCGATATCTTCATCACGCCCGGCTTCAAGTTTGCCACCGTCGACGCGCTGATGACCAATTTCCATCTGCCCAAATCGACGCTGTTCATGCTGGTCAGCGCCTTTGCCGGCTTTGAGACCATGCATGACGCCTATGCCCATGCGATACAGAACGGTTACCGGTTCTATTCCTATGGCGACTCGTCGCTCTTGCTGCGGGCGGACTAGCGGCGGCGTCAGTCATTGCCCCCAGTCAGCTCTCCCCTGAGAGGAGAGGTCGGCGCGCCGCGCCGGGAGCGGGGGGCAGCGCCGCGGTTTTGACCCTGATCTCCCCCTGCACGGGAGCCCTTACCCCAAGCCTCTCCCCTCAGGGAAGAGGGGCGACCCGCCGCGCATCGCCACTTCCCACGTCCCGTCCAACCGGCTAGAACCCGCGCCATGAACACGACAGACAAGCAAGTCACCTTCACCCTTTCGGCCACTGACGGCATGGCCCGGCGCGGCCGCATCGATACGCCGCGCGGCGATATCCAGACGCCCGCCTTCATGCCGGTGGGCACGGCCGGCACGGTCAAGGCCATGTATCCCGAACAGGTGCGCGAAACCGGCGCCGATATCCTGCTGGGCAATACCTATCACCTGATGCTGCGCCCCGGCGCCGAGCGCGTCGCCAAGCAGGGCGGGCTGCATGATTTCATGGACTGGCAGCGCCCGATCCTGACCGATAGCGGCGGCTTTCAGGTGATGTCGCTGGCCCAGCTGCGCAAGCTGACCGAGCATG
>CAXBHD010000408.1:0-1851 GCA_963975335.1 uncultured Devosia sp.
GGGAGAAACCACTCTGAAAAATCCAGAACAATCTGAATAATGAGAGGTTAGCGCCAATCCCTTAATTGCCAGTTAACAAGACTCGTTTTCTTAACCCTAACGCTTGGCGGTCTATTCACTTTCCGACCCGGCCTGATCAGTTTGCTGCACACCCAATCAACCATGCGCTTCGGTTGCCGGCCTCCTGTCGCCGCGCCGAAACCCATGATGTAAAACAGGAAAAGCTGATGTCCACCCTGTCTGCCGCAACCGCCGCCAGCCTGCTTGTAGGCCTGATGGCCATGGCCCCCAAGACGGCTGCGGGCAGCAGCCGCCCCCTTGCGCCGGAGCGTTCGGGCCGCAGCCAGGACAGCGGTCGCCACGATCCCCCGCGCTGCGTTCCAGCCGCCGCCTTGCCCCGCACCAGCCGCTCCTGAATGGCGCGCGACCGCCGGGCGCCTAGAGCTTGAAGATCGATTCTGCCGCCTGGCGGGTCGCCCCCCGCGCCGTGATCGCCGCCCGCAGGCGCGCGATCTCTGCTTCCAGCAAGCTGATGCGCTCGCCCAGTTCGGCCACCGACATGGTCTCGATATCCATGCCGACACTATGCGCCCGCAGCTTGTCCTCTGCATCTTCGTCCATGTCAGCCTCCTGCATCCGAAAACCACCAGCTTAGCGCGACGGGCTTGCCGAGCAAGCCCGCTTCGCCCAGCATGGCTTCATGACCCAGCCAGATTCTATGCATGCCATCGCCATCACCACGCCCGGTGGTCCCGACGTTCTCCAGCGCCAGCCCTGGCCCAGACCCGTCTGCGGGCCGGACGAGGTGCTGATCCGGGTCGCGGCGGCCGGGGTCAATGGCCCGGATCTGGCGCAGCGGCGCGGCCTCTATGATCCACCGCCCGGCGCCTCGCCTCTGCCTGGCCTCGAAGTGGCCGGCGAGATTGCCGAAATCGGCGCCCACGTCACCCGGTGGCAGCCTGGCGACCGCGTCATGGCACTGACCAATGGCGGCGGCTATGCCGACTTTGTCGCCATACCCGCCGGCCAGGCGCTGCCCCTTCCCGCCAACTGGTCGATGACCGAGGCCGCCGCCCTGCCCGAAACCTGGTTTACCGTCACCCAGACCCTGGTCATGCGGGCCGGCCTCGAAGCGGGCATGAACGTGCTGGTGCATGGCGCGGCCGGCGGCATTGGCGGCGCCGCCATCCAGATCGCCACCCTATTGGGGGCCCGCGCCATCGCCGTGGTCTCATCGCCCGCCAAGGCCGCCTACGCCACCCGCCTGGGCGCCGTCGCCACCATTGATTACACTACCGAGGATATCGTGGCCCGCACCCGCGCCCTCACCGGGGGCCGGGGCGTCGATCGGGTGCTCGACATCATTGGCGGCGCCATGGCGCAGACCAATATCGAGGCTTCTGCGCGCGGCGGCCATATCGTTCAGGTCTCCACGCTCGATGGCGGCGATGCGCAGATTTCCCTGCGGGCGCTGATGGCCAGGCAGCTCACGCTGTCGGGCTCGACCCTGCGCCCGCAACCGCCAGCCACCAAGGCCGCCATCGCCGATCACATCCGCAGCCATCTGCTGCCGGCGCTTTCGGCCCCCGGCTTCGTCAAACCCCTCATCACCGCCTTCCCCATCGATGACGCGGCAGCGGCCCACCGCGCGATGGAAGCGCGCACCCATCTGGGCAAGCTGGTGCTCGTCACGGCCTTCGGCGCGCAGTTTTAGCCAGGGAGGCGGTGCGCAAATCCCATATTGCCATTGCGGATCGGCGGGCAAATCCATATATTGGCAGCGTTCCCCCTCAGCATGAAGCAAAGAGGCGGAGCGGTCCGGAGGAAAACCGGCCGCGCCTGCAGGAGAGA
>CAXBHD010000409.1:0-1841 GCA_963975335.1 uncultured Devosia sp.
AGGCATGTCGGGCCCGGACAGGTCAGGCGCGCCGCAGGCCTAGATATCGGTGGTCAGCCGGTTGCGTCCGCCGCTCTTGGACCGGTAGAGGGCCCCGTCGGCCCGGCCCAGTACCGCCGGCACCGCTTCGCCCGGCGCCGCCACCGTCAGTCCGATGCTGATGGTTACGGTCAGGCCGTCCTGCCAGGGGTGGCTGGCAACGGTCGTGATGAGCGCGCTGCACAGCGCTATTGCCTGCTCTGCCGTCCCGGCAATGGCCAGCAGAAACTCTTCCCCCCCAAGGCGGGCGGCGAGATTGTCCGGGCCGACGCCGGTCTGCAGCAACCGAGCCAGCGCCTGCAGCACCTGATCGCCGACCGAGTGGCCGAGCTGGTCATTGATGGCCTTGAAATGGTCGGCGTCAACAATGGCGGCGAACATCTGCTGGCCGGGCGGGCACATCAGGGCGCGTTCGGCCAGCGCCCCCAGGGCGAACCGGCGGTTCTTGAGGCCGGTGAGGTCATCCTCATGGGCCTTGCGATCCAGCTCGTCGGTGCGCAGCAGCAGGTCGCGGCGTTCCGCTTCCATTTCGGCCAGGCGCATCTGGTGCAGGCTGGCCTCGAGCTTGGCGCGTTCGGCTTCCAGCAGGGCCGCGCTCAGCTCGGTCATGCTGGTGACCATGCGACTGCGCGTTTCGGCAGCGATGCTGCGCATCTCGCTTTCAAGGGTGTGATAAGATTTGTAGTGATCGAGCGCTTGGCTGGGCAGGTTGGCTTGCTGGCACAGATCTGACAGCAGCCGGTGCGCCTTGATGACCTGGGGCTTTTCGTCATTGCTGATGAGCTCGGGAAGCACCGCCTGGAAGCGGTCAATCGCCAACTGCGTTTGACCGGCCTGCATGGCCAGGCGCGCCAGACCGAAGCGGGCATCCAGAAGCAGAGAGGTGTATCCATTCTGGCTGGCAATGGCGTGCGAGCGGGTGAAGGCCTGCTCGGCCCCGGCCTGATCGCCGGCACAGCCCAGCAGGGCTGCGAAATTGCCCAGGCAGATGGCCTCCCGGTAGGGGTGCGCGGCGGCGCGGGCCAGTTCAATGGCGTCACGCGCATAGCGCAGGCCATATTCGACAGCGTCGCTCTCAAGCGCTGCGTCGCCCTGCTCGTGCGCCTGAAACGCCAGGCTGGCGGCGTTGTCGGCCAGATTGTTGAGGATGCAGAACTTGGCCTCGGCACCCAGACCCGCCGAGAGCGGCAGGGCTCGGCGTAGGAAGTCGCGCGCCTGTATGTGTTTGCCCAGATGGCCCTGGGCGGTGCCGATGCGGTTATAGCTCCAGAACAGCAGGTCGGCATCACCCAGACGCTGCGCCGTGTCCAGGCTGCTGACCAGGGCCTCGAGAGCCTCCTCGGGCAGGCCGAGTTCGAGAAAGGCGTGCGCCTGCACGATCAGGGCGCTGGCATGGGCCGCCTGGCCCTGCTCGCCGGTCGTCAGCTGCGCGGCCTCGCGGGCGGCGCGGGCGGCTTCTTCCATTCTGCCCAGGCGCATCGCCTGCTTGGCAAGCAGGCACAGCATGTCGGCGCGAATATCAAGGCGGCCTGCCTGGCGGGCAAGATCGGCGGCCTGGCGGGCCAATCCGACACCGGTTCCATAGTCACCCTGCAGTCGTGCCGCTTCACTCGCTGCGGCGAGACTTTCAAGCGACCGGTCCTGATAATCCGGGTGCAGCATATGGTTATCCTCCCGCGCGAGGATGCCGGTCGGGGATTAAGCTTGTCCTAGCCAATAAGATCAATTTTATACAAACCGCGGCGCGATGGCGTCAGGCGGCAGGGCGCTCCGCCATCACCATGTAATTGATCGCCATGTCG
>CAXBHD010000410.1:0-1815 GCA_963975335.1 uncultured Devosia sp.
GCCGTGCTGATGGCGCGGCGGCTGACCAAGCGCAACAAGATCGTGCTGTCGGGCGGGCTGCATCCGCATTACCGCGACGTGGTAAAGGCCTACCTCAAGGACGATGCGGACCTTGAATGCCTCTCGGCCTCGCCCGAGGGCCAGGGCGACATTCTCGACCATATCGACGAACAGACTGCCGCCATCGTGGTGCAGACGCCGGACTTCTACGGCCATCTGCGCAATATCAAGACCGCCGCCGATGCCGCCCATGCCAAGGGCGCGCTGCTGATCGTTGTCATCACCGAGGTGGTGTCGCTCGGCCTGCTCGAGGCCCCCGGCGCACTGGGCGCCGATATCGTGGTGGCCGAGGGCCAGTCGATCGGCAATGCGCTCAACTTTGGTGGTCCCTATCTCGGGCTCCTCGCCACGCGCAAGGAATTCATCCGGCAGATGCCCGGCCGGATCTGCGGCGAGACGGTGGATGCCGAGGGCCAGCGCGGCTTCGTGCTGACGCTCTCCACCCGCGAGCAGCATATCCGCCGCGAGAAGGCGACCAGCAATATCTGCACCAATTCGGGGCTCTGCGCCCTGGCCTTCTCCATCCATATGGCGCTGCTGGGCGAAGCCGGTTTCACCCGGCTGGCCCGGCTCAACCATGCCAGTGCCTGCAGCCTGGCCGATGCGCTCGCCGCCGTGCCCGGCGTCGAGGTGCTCAACCAGACCTTCTTCAATGAAATGACCATCCGCACCAGCCGGCCCGCGGCCGGGCTGATCGAGGCCCTGGCCAAGCGCGGCATTGTGGGCGGCGTGCCGGTCAGCCGGCTCGAGCCGACTGACAAATCCGTCGACAACCTCATCGTCCTGGCCGCCACCGAACTGACGACCGAAACCGACATTGCGGCGCTCTGCGCTGCCCTGAGCGAGGAACTGGCATGAGCATGAACAATCAGGGCCGCCCCACCGGCACCGGTGCCTCGGGCTTTGCCTCCACCTCGGGCTCGTCCCTCCTGCCCAATGAACCGCTGCTGTTCGAGATCGGCGATACCGAGCATTCGGGCGTCGACCTGCCCGACGCTGAGATCAGCAATGCCCGGCTGGGCGGCTTCGAGCGGCAGACGCCGCTCGATCTGGCCGGCCTCACCGAGCCCGAGGCCATGCGCCACTATGTGCGCCTCTCCCGCCTCAACCACTCGATCGATTCCGGCATGTATCCGCTGGGCTCGTGCACGATGAAGCACAATCCGCGCCTCAATGAGAAGATGGCCCGCCTGCCCGGCTTTGCCGATATCCATCCGCTGCAGCCCGTCTCGACGGTGCAGGGCGCGCTCAAGCTGATGAACGAGCTCAGCCACTGGCTGATGACGCTGACCAATACCTCGGCCGTGGCGCTGACACCCAAGGCGGGCGCCCATGGCGAACTGCTGGGCATGATGGCGATCAAGGCGGCGCAGGAAGCCGCCGGCCAGGGCCACCGCACGGTGGTGCTGGTGCCCGAAAGCGCCCATGGCACCAATCCGGCCACGGCGGCGTTCCTGGGCTATTCGGTCAAGTCGATCCCGGCCCGTTCCGACGGCACGGTGGACGTGCAGGCGGTCAAGGATGCGCTGTCGCCCGAAGTCGCCGCCATCATGCTGACCAATCCCAATACCTGCGGCCTGTTTGAACCCCAGGTCATCGAGATCGCCAAGGCCGTGCATGATGCCGGGGCGTTCTTCTACTGCGATGGCGCCAATTTCAACGCCATCATGGGCGTGGTGCGGCCGGGTGATCTCGGCATCGACGCCATGCATATCAACCTGCACAAGACCTTCTCGACGCCGCATGGCGGCGGCG
>CAXBHD010000411.1:0-1803 GCA_963975335.1 uncultured Devosia sp.
CGAGCCGCAGGTGGCCAGTGTCGGTCTGACCGAGGCCAAGGCCAAGGAGGCCGGTCGCGAGATCAAGGTCGGGCGCTTCCCGTTCATCGGCAATGGCAAGGCCATCGCGCTGGGCGAGCCGGACGGGCTGGTCAAGACGATTTTCGACGCCAAGACCGGTGAACTGCTGGGTGCCCATATGATCGGCGCCGAGGTGACCGAGCTGATCCAGGGCTTTGTCATCGCCATGAATCTCGAAACCACCGAGGAAGAGCTGATGCATACCATCTTCCCGCATCCGACATTGAGCGAGACGATGAAGGAAAGCGTGCTGGACGCCTATGGCCGCGCGCTGAACATGTAACGTCGGGGTTTTCCACACATCGTCCACAGGTTTTCAAGGAGTTATCCACATGGTCAAAGCAATTCAGGTCGGGCTGGGACACTGGGGATTTAGCTGGACGAAGGAAGTTATCCCCGAAGTTCCCACTGTCGAGATGGTGGGCTATGTGGATTCCAACCCCGAGGCGCTGGCGCGGGTGCAGACCGAACTGGGCATTGCCGAGGCAAAGTGCTTTCTGAGCCTCGAAACGGCGGTGCAGACGGTGCAAGCGGCATTGGCAATCTGCACCCTGCGCACCGAGGCGCATTATCCGGTGGTCAAGCAGTGCCTCGAGCTGGGCCTCAATGTCATCGTCGAAAAGCCGTTTGCCACCACCATTGCCCAGGCCAAGGAGCTGGTGGCTCTGGCCAAGGCGAAGGGCCTGACGCTGATGGTCAGCCAGAATTACCGCTTCCAGCCGGCGCCGATCGCGGCGGCCGAACTGGTCAGTGCCGGCAAGTTCGGGTCGGTCAACCTGGTATCGATCGATTTCCGCCGCCACGCGCCCAGCCAGGGCTATCGCTATTGGGACATGCCCGATCCGCTGCTGGCGGACATGTCGATCCACCATTTCGACCTGATGCGCATGGTGCTGGGGGACGAGCCCAAGCGCGTTTCCTGCCGCACCTGGAATCCGGCGGGCAGCCCGTTCAACTTCCATCCGATCGGGGTGGCAACGCTCGAATTCGAAAGGGGGACCATCGTCTCCTATCGCGGATCCTGGATGAGCAGCGGGCCGGTGACGCCCTGGGCCGGGGAATGGGTCATGGACTGCACCGAGGGCGAGATCATCTGGAGCTCGCGCGACCATTTCATGGGCGTTGCCGGGCCGGATCGGCTGGCGCTGCGGCCGCTGGACCAGCAGTCCGTGCCCATGGAGCTGGCCCCGATCGCATTGGCCGACCGCCGGGGCACATTGGGGGCGATTGCCGCGGCGATCGAGACCGGCACCGTGCCGCCGCGCTTCAGCTCGGGCGCGGATAACCTTCATTCCCTGGCGCTGGTGCAGGCAACGATCCTGTCGGCATCGCGGGGCGGCGACTGGGTCGAGATCGCCGAGATCATGCAATAGGCGAGGGCGCGCTAGGCACAAAGGCTGGGTTGAACTGGCTGCCTTTGGGAGCGATATAACGGGCAAATTGCCCAGTCAGGACCTCAAGTGGTTACGCTCATAGACAATTCCGCGCTCAAGCCGCGGCATCCGGAAAAGGCCAATCGGCCCGACAGCGTCGTGCTGCGCAAGCCCGACTGGATTCGCGTCAAGGCGCCGGGTTCACCGGTCTACAAGGAAACCCAGCAGATCGTGCGCGAGCATGGCCTGGTGACGGTGTGCGAAGAGGCCGGCTGCCCCAATATTGGGGAATGCTGGAGCAAGAAGCACGCCACCATGATGATCATGGGCGAAATCTGCACCCGCGCCTGCGCCTTCTGCAATGTGCGCA
>CAXBHD010000412.1:0-1767 GCA_963975335.1 uncultured Devosia sp.
ATTGCTCTACCACTGAGCTACCGCGGAACACCTTCGTTGACCTTCTTGCGAAGGCGAGGTCCATGTACCGAACTTGATTTGGTTTGCCAAGCCCCAATTGCCACGCATGTGAATAAGTTGCGACAGGACTCAGTCCCGGGCGCGGCGCTGCAGCGCCAGCAGGTCGGTCATGGTGTTGATGCTGGCAAACGGATTGCGGCGAGCCGTGCCGGCCCAATCCACCCGCTGCCCGCCCAGCTGGCCATGCAACGCCTTGAGGCTGGCCGGGCCTTTGGCACTGTCGCTCGCAGTCGGCAAGTGCTGCAGGGCCTCCAGGCGCCAGAGCGCATTGGGCGGATAGAAATCGTCCCCCCAGGCCGCATGGACCGCCATCGCATCGCCCAGGCCATGGGTCAGGCGGGGCACGAAATCGTCCGGCAAAAAACCTGTATCAACCGCGACACTGACCAATAGTCCATGGGTGATCCCCGCTTCGGCCAGCCGCGCCACCGCCGCTATCAGCCCGGACAAGGGACCGGCCCCGGGCGAGTCGCGGTCCGGCACGAGAACGCAGTCGCCGGGCAGGGTCAGCCGCTGTCCCTTGGAGCCATTGGCAATCATGATGGGGCGCTGGACGCCATCGAGGGCGCGGATCACCCGGTCAAGCTGGCGCAGCCCGCCCACTCGCAGGTCCGCCTTGCGCACGCCACCCAGCCGCGTCCCCTGACCTCCGGCAATGATCACGGCATGGGGCAGGCTCATACGCCTGTATTTTCCACCACCGGCTTGATGCCGAAACGCAGCAGCACCAGCATGGCGATGCCGCCGACCAGCCCCCAGAAGGGTGCGCCCACGCCGATCATGGTGATTCCCGACGCGGTAATGACAAAGGTGAAAATGGCCGGCAGCCGGGTGTCCTCATGCACCAGCGCCCCGGCCAGCGCCGCGGTGAGACTCGACAGCAGGGCCAGCCCCGCCACGGCCTGGATCAGCAGCGGTGGCGACGCCACGATGAAGGCCGCCGCCAGGCTGGCAGCCGGGGCCAGCAGCAGATAGACCACGCCCGCCGCTATTGGCGCCGGCCAGCGCTTGTCCTTGTCCGGATGGGCCTCGGGCCCGGCGCAGATCGCCGCCGTGATGGCCGCCAGATTGCTGGCATGGCCGCCAAACAGGGCGGTCACGGCGCTGGCAATGCCGGTGACGACGAATAGCGGCGCCGGCGCCAGCACGAAGCCATTGGCCTGCATCACCGCCAGACCCGGCAGATTCTGCGAGGCCATGGTCACGATATAGAGCGGCAGGCCGATCCGGACCACGGCGTCCAGCGTGAAGACCGGCATCACCGGCACCAGAGCCGGCCAGCTCGAATCCAGCGCGCCCGGGGGTAGATTGGTCGTCAAAGCCAGGACGATGCCGGTCACCAGCACGGCGATCGGCACCGCATAGCGCCGGGCAAAGCGCAGGCCGATCACCCAGGCGAGCAGGATGGGCAAAGCCAGCATCGGCATTTCCGCCACCGCGGTGATGGGGGCCAGGCACAGCGTCAGCAGCATGCCGGCCAGCATGGCATTGGCGATGGGCGCGGGGATGGCCGCCATCAGCCGCGCCAGCGGCTTGATCAGCCCGGTGAGCAGGACCAGCGCCGCCGCGACGAGAAAGGCTCCGGCTACGGCAGGAAAGCCGCCCACCGGCTCGCCCACCGTCAGCAGAAACGCCATGCCCGGCGTGGTCCAGGCAAAGCTCACCGGTACCCGCATCCGGGCGCTGACCACGATATTGAGAACGCCC
>CAXBHD010000413.1:0-1742 GCA_963975335.1 uncultured Devosia sp.
CAGTGTCTATGACACGCCCTCCTCCCCCTTCGTCTTCGGCTTTATCGGGGAATCGAGCGAATTGCCGGTGCGGGTGGAACAGGGCGAGGTCTGGCTGGGCGAGCGGAAGGCGGGCCTGGCCGAGGCGCAAAGACAGGGACCGGCGCGACTGTTCTTCCGGCCGCATGACGTCGAGCTGGTCGAGGACGACGCGGCGCTGGCCGGCATCGTGGTCTCGAGCCGCCGGGTGGGCGGGACGCGCCGGGTGGAGCTCGAACTGGGCGGCAGCGCCCAGCGGGTGGAGGTCGACCTGCCCTTCGACCACCCCGCCGGCGAGCGCAGCCAGATCGCCTTCCGGCCCCGGCGCTGGAGCCTGTTTCCGGCGGCCTGAACGGCAGGCCAGCGCCGGCGTCAGTGGGGGCGCAGCCGCCCGGCCGGCCCTATCGAGACGACAGCCAGATGCGGGCCGTTACCGGCCCGAGAGGACATCGGCGGAATCGAGCACAGCGGCAATGCCCTGCTCGTCATTGCCCAACATGGCCGCCACGCGTTCGAGCGCGGCGACCAGCATGGCCTGTTCCCAATCGGCCAGGGCGGCGAACTGGTCGCGGAAGCGCGCATGCACGCCATCGGGGGCAATCTGCAGCACCTTGCGGCCGGCTTCGGTCAGCGACAGCCAGACCTGGCGGCGATCGGTTTCGCCCTTGCGGCGCTGGATCATGCCCTGGCTTTCCAGCTTGTGCATCAGCGCCGTCGTGGTGGCCTGGGTAATGCCCATGCGGCTGGCGACATAGCCGGCGGTCTGTTCGCGCTCATCGTCGAGCATATGCATGAAGATCAGGAGCGACGGGGTCAGGCCGGTCTCCTGGGTCAGGCGTTTGCTGTTCAGCTCGGTGGTGCGCAGAATCTTGCGCATCGCCGTCAAGGCAACCTTGGTGCGATCTTCCAATGTGCAACCCCTGTCGATTATCGCGGCAGTGTAGCGGCGGCGCGCCGCGAACCCAAGCAGAATAGGCGGTTTGTGCTGCGTCATAATTAGTTCGTATATGCTAACTGAATTTTAGTTTGGGGAAAAGTCGCTTGAGTCGCCTGGAAAAAATCGGGCGGAGAGATTGCGTGCGGAACCGGGGGTAAACCGCTCTAAAACCGCGGACAATTGACATTTTCGGGGCGGACAGCGCGGTTTTCAAAGAGGCCCCGTCGGTCTGCGGCGGTTGACAGTTAGTTCATAGCTGCTAAATAACTGCCTATGAAACGAGGCAAGAACACATTTGAGCCGCTTGCAGACGAGACGGCCCCTGGCCTTGAATTGCGCGCGCCGCGCGCTACCGACGGGGCGCGGGTCTGGGATCTGATCGCGGCCAATCCGGCGCTCGACGGCAATTCCCTCTATGCCAATCTGCTGCAATGCAGCCATTTTGCCGAGACCTGCGCGCTGGCCGAGCAGAACGGGACGCTGGTGGGCTGGATGTCCGGCTATCGGCCGCCCGAGCAGCCGGACACGCTGTTTGTCTGGCAGATTTGCGTCAGTGAAGCGGCACGCGGCCAGGGCCTGGGCAAGCGCCTGGTTGCCGAAGTGCTGCAGCGGCCGGGCAACCAGGCCGTCAGCAGACTGAGCTGCACCATTACCGAGGACAATGCCGCATCCTGGGCGCTGTTCGGCGCCATTGCGCGGACGCTCGAAGCGCCGCTGCAGCGGCAAGACCATTTCACCGAGGAGGCCCATTTCGCCGGCCGGCATGCCAGCGAACTGGCCGTGACCA
>CAXBHD010000414.1:0-1740 GCA_963975335.1 uncultured Devosia sp.
CGCTTCTGCCCGCGCTCGATGGCGGCGACAGCTCGCCCATGGTGGAGGATGCCAATGCGGTAATGGCCGCCCTGCTTCGCTACAAGGCGGCGCGCGACAGCATTGACGGTGCCCCGGTACATATGCCGATCGCCGGCAATTTCCGGCGCAGCTCCGGCTTCGGCAACCGCACCGATCCCTTTACCCGCGCCCGCGCCTTCCATTCGGGCCTCGACTTTGCCGCCCCCAGCGGCACTGCCGTGTTCAGCGCCGGCAGCGGCGTCGTCACCTTTGTCGGCACCAGGGCCGGCTATGGCAAGCTGGTCGAGGTGACCCATGATGACGGCCTGCTCACCCGCTATGGCCATCTCTCGGCCTTTCTCAGCCATGAAGGCCAGCGCGTGCATACCGGCACGCCCATTGCCAAGGTCGGCTCTACCGGCCGCTCCACTGGCCCGCACCTGCATTTTGAAGTGCGCCGCGGCGACAACGCCATCGACCCCAAGGCATTTCTCGAAGCCGGCGAGCGCCTGCTGCCGTTCCGCCGGGGCGCTTAGCCAGCAGGGGCGCTGCCCTGCTGGCCGTCCTGGTTTCGGCTCAGGCCGCTTCGCCGGAATGGTCGGTGAAATCGATCACCACGCGCCCATCCACCCGGCCAGCCTTGAGATCGGCAAATACCGCATTGATCTGCTCCAGGGGCACCCTGGTGATTTCGGCATGCACCTTGCCTGCAGCGGCAAAGCCGATGGCTTCGTCGAGATCGCGCCGTGTCCCCACGATCGATCCCCGCACGGTCAGCCGTTTCAGCACGACATCGAAAATCGGCGTCGGAAACTCGCCCGGCGGCAGGCCGACCAGCGCGACGGTGCCCTTGCGGCGCACCACTTTGAGCGCCTGTGAAAAGGCCGGCGGAGAGACCGCCGTGACCAGCACGCCCTGGGCGCCGCCGCCCGTTGCCTCTAGAATGCGCTGGACCGCGTCGTCATCGCGGGCATCGACCGCCAGTTCGGCACCCGAGGCCGTGGCCAGAGCCAGCTTTTCGGGCGCGATATCGATGGCCACGACACGCACGCCCATGGCCACCGCATATTGCACGGCCACATGACCCAGCCCGCCAATACCGAAAATGGCCACCCATTCGCCGGCGCGCACCTCGGTTTCAAGCAGACCCTTATAGGTCGTCACCCCGGCGCAGAGGATGGGCGCGATCGCCGCAAAGTCGACATTGGCCGGCAGGCGCGCGACAAACGGCGCCGCGGCAATCACATATTCGGCGAAACCGCCATCGACGCTGTAGCCGGTATTGTGCTGGTGCTCGCACAGCGTCTCCCAGCCGGTCTCGCAATATTCGCAGGACTGGCAGGCATCATGCAGCCAGGCCACCCCCACCGCCTCGCCGATCCTGATATCGGTGACCCCCTCGCCGAGGGCCGCCACGGTGCCGGCCACTTCATGGCCCGGTGTGAAGGGCAAGGTCGGCCGGACCGGCCAGTCGCCATCCGCCGCATGCAGATCGGTATGGCATACGCCGCAGGCCACGACCTTGACCAGGACTTCGCCGGGCCCGGGCACCGGCACCGGCACCATCTCGATCGACAAGGGCTTGCCGAATTCGCGGACAACCGCCGCCTTCATCATGTTGGCCACTGCAATCTCCTCTATGAATGGCGAGGGTCTTCGCCGCGCATAGGGATGTCACGCCTGCCCGGTGCCCGCCTTGACACAGGTCAAGGCGGGCGCGGTTGCGTTGATGCGGTTCGT
>CAXBHD010000415.1:0-1728 GCA_963975335.1 uncultured Devosia sp.
CCCACGACGCCGAGGTGTTGCTGATCAACCAGGACAGTGTGGCCGTGGGGCTGCACAAGGGCATGGCGGCGCCACAGGGCTGGCCGTTCCAGCTGCAATGGGTGCATCTGCGCTCCACCGGCATCGACAAATATCCGGCCTGGATCTTCGAGGTGCCGAGGGTCACCGTGACGCGCGGCGGCTATGCCGTGCCGATCGCGGAATATGTCCTGGCCGCCATGCTGAGCTTTGCCAAGCAGATGCCGCAGATCTGGGCCGGTTCTCCGGCCGACTGGCGCCAGCACAGGCTGGACAGCCTGCAGCAGCGGACCCTGGGCATTGTCGGCTTCGGCGAAATCGGCAAGGCCATTGCCCAGCGCGCTTTGCCCTTCGGCATGACGGTGCTGGGCACGCGGCGGTCGGCCGGTCCGAGCGGCATGGATGGCGTTGCTATCGTGCCCTTGACCGAATTGCTGCAGCGCTCGGACCATATCGTGGTCTGCACGCCGCTGACGCCGGAAACCCATGGCCTGCTGGACCGCGCGGCGCTGGCCGCCATCAAGCCGGGCGCCCATCTGATCAATGTGGGGCGCGGCCCGGTGATCGACACCGAGGCGCTGCGCGGGGCACTCGACACAACACTCGGGGGCGCCACGCTCGATGTCACTCATCCGGAGCCGCCGCCTGAGGGCCATTGGCTCTATGAGCACCCCAAGGTGCGGCTATCGCCGCATATTTCGGGCAATTCTCCCCAGACGCGCGAGCGCATCAACGCTTTCTTCTTCGACAATCTGGATCGCTACCGGCAGGGACAGGACCTTCTGGGCCTTGTGGACAAGGCGATGCCCTACTGAGCTGGCGGACTCGGACGCCTGGCGCGACCAACTACAGCGTCGATCCGCGGCGATCGGCCTGACGCCTCAAGAGTATGGCACCCACTGCCGACGCAGAACCAAGGCGTCGCTCATCTTAAAGGCCATCGGCCACCTGCGAGCCATCCAGATACTGCTGGGCCACAGCAGGATCGAGACACCGTTCGATATCTGGGTATGGAACCTGGACGACGCTCTTTCCCTGTCTGAGGCCACTGAAATCTGACCTCGGGGACTTCGCCGACGAACACGTCGTTGGCGTCGGCGAAGCGTCCGAGGCTGTGTGAGAATTCGGCGTAGCTGATCGTACAGCTTGGTGGAGGCCCCATTACTGATGGGCTCTATTCCTGGTCGACCAGCTCTAATCGGATTTTCTTGCGCCAGCAGATATCAATAAAAGGCGGCGCGAAACGGCGTGATGGCAGCGCCCATGGCGGCGGCATCGCTGCCGATTTCGGAAATGACCAGCTTGGGTTGCGGACGCCAGACGCCGTAGCGGGGCGCCCTGCCATACCATTCGGTACGGTTGACCAGCATCTGCGCAATGGCGGGGGGCACCTGGCCACCGAAGATGATCGCCTGCGGGTCAAAGACCGCCCAGATGGAATTGACCAGCCGGTTATAGGCCGGGGTGACTTCATCGACCCACTCCGAAACCCCCGGCCAGTCGCGGTCGAAATGTTTGCGCAGATAGGTGATGGAGGGGACGTTGACGCCATTGCGGTTGAGCCGCTCCATCAAGGGCTGCAGCGCCGGCCGCCGCGGCGCCTCCTCGTCGAGATAGATCTGGGAGAACTCCCCGGCATTGCCATTGCCGCCCAGCAGCAGTTCCCCATTGCTCACCAGGCCGCCGCCAAAGCCGTAGTTGAAACTGAGA
>CAXBHD010000416.1:0-1722 GCA_963975335.1 uncultured Devosia sp.
CAGTGCTACACCCGCCTCGACCTGATCACCAGCCTGCGCCAGAACCTCGGCGACAACGCCATCGCGCGCGGCAAGCAGGCTGTGTTCCATCTTCATGGCTTCCAGCACCGCAAGGCGGTCGCCCTTGGTCACCGTCTGGCCGACCTTGGCATCCACGACACGCACCAGTCCGGGCATCGGCGCCTCGATCAGGTTGCCGTCGCCGTGACCACCCGCGGCACGGGCCAGCGGGTCGATAACGTCAAACACCAGCCCATAACCGTCAAAGACCGTCACGCGCCCCTCGGCGACAGATACAGCCGCCGCCTGTTGCCCGCCTAATGACCAACGCCCGCCGATGCGCTGTGCGACGACCTCTGTCCCGTCCACGGTCCAGATCTGGTGATCCGCCGAGACGACCTGCACCTGCAGCAGATGATCCTCTCCGCCCCAGGTCAATCCGACCGCGCGGCGCAGCGGCTGCCAAAGCGTAAATCCCGCACCCGCGGCCGGATCCAGCAACGACAGTGCCGCCATCCCGGCAAGCGCCGCATGGCGCGGCCCCACCTCGGGCGCTTGAGTCAAATCATCAATATCACGGGCGATCAGCCCGGTATCCACATCTCCCGCCGCAAACCCTTCATGCGCCGCCAAAGCGCCCAGAAACGCAAGGTTTGTCACCGTCCCTGCCACCTCGCAGCCGGTCAGCGCGGCGCGCAGGCGCGACAGGGCGATCTCGCGCGTGTCGCCATGCACGATCACCTTGGCAATCATCGGATCATAGAAAGGGCTGATCGTATCGCCGGCGCGCACGCCGCTGTCGGCACGGCAGGCGGGCGTGAACTGCAAATGCGTCAAAGTCCCTGTGGCGGGCAGGAAACCCTTGGACACATCCTCCGCATAAAGCCGCGCCTCAAGCGCATGTCCGTGGATCGACAATTCGTCCTGGCGCAGGGGCAGCCCCTCGCCAGCCGCCACGCGCAACTGCCAGGCTACCAGATCAACGCCGGTAATCGCCTCGGTCACGGGATGTTCCACCTGCAGACGGGTGTTCATCTCCATGAAAAAGAAGCCGTCCGTCTGCAACCCGCCAGAGCCGTCGACGATGAATTCAATCGTGCCCGCCCCGGCATAGCCAATCGCCTCGGCTGCTGTGACGGCCGCCTGCCCCATCGCTTCGCGCATTTCGGGCGTCATGCCGGGGGCCGGAGCCTCCTCGATCACCTTCTGGTGGCGCCGCTGAAGCGAGCAATCGCGTTCAAACAGATGCACGGCCTTTTTGCCGTCGCCAAAGACCTGCACTTCGATATGGCGCGGTTTGGTGACGAATTTCTCGACCAGCACATCGGCGTTGCCAAAGGCTGTCTTGGCCTCTGAGCGCGCACTCTCCAGCGCGGCCGGAAAACCGTCCGCCGCCTCCACCAGCCGCATGCCCTTGCCACCCCCACCGGCGACGGCCTTGATCAACACCGGATAGCCGATCTTATCCGCCTCTGCCGCCAGCAGCGCGTCATCCTGATCGGCCCCGTGATACCCCGGCACAACCGGCACGCCCGCCTCGACCATCAAGGCCTTGGCGGCATCTTTAAGCCCCATCGCGCGGATGGCCTTGGCCGACGGGCCGATAAAGACCAGCCCCGCCGCCTCTACCGCATCCACGAAATCGGGGTTCTCGGACAAAAAGCCATAGCCCGGATGGATCGCTTGCGCGCCCGTATCCAGTGCCGCCTGAATGATCACCTC
>CAXBHD010000417.1:0-1705 GCA_963975335.1 uncultured Devosia sp.
GCCCGTCATAGTCGAAGGTCATCACCGAGGAGGTGATGGAAATGCCGCGCTTCTGCTCCATTTCCATCCAGTCCGAGCGGGTCGAGCGCACGCCCGCCTTGCCGCGCACCGCGCCGGCCGACTGGATCGCGCCGGCGGCAGCGAGCAGCCTTTCGGTCAGCGTGGTCTTGCCGGCGTCCGGATGCGAAATGATCGCAAAGGTGCGGCGGCTACGGAAAGGTTCGGCAAGGGACCGGGGCGCAGCCTCGGCAACACTGGATAGGGACATGGATCTGCTGGACGGTTGGGCCGCGGCATCGGCGCGGCAAGTTGGCCGTTCTATAGGCGATGGTGCCGAGGGGGTCAAATTGGGGCTTGGCTGGTTTGACTGCAGCAAGAGCCATGTATCAGTCCGCGATACATAGCTCTTGCGTCCCTGTATCGCTGAATGATACAAAACCCGGTGGGAGCTTGCGGATGATTGTTTCATTCAGGAACAGGAATGTCGTGGCAATCAACGCCGGGGCTGCACCGAAGGGTTTCCCAGCAAATCTGGTGCGCGCTGCACAGCGCAAGCTATTCATGATGCACAATGCCAATGAGCTACGCGATCTAATGTCGCCGCCTGGAAACCGCTTGGAAGCGCTCAGGGGAGACCGCACCGGACAGCATTCCATCCGCATAAACAGCCAATGGCGAATATGTTTCACCTGGAAGCAAGACGGCGCTCATGACGTGGAGATCGTTGATTACCACTAAATGCCAGGTGGATATGTCCGCTACAGCCCAAGGAGGGGCAATCGATGGCAATCACTAACCTGCCGGTATTCCATCCCGGCGAAGTTCTGCGCGAGGAATATCTAGGACCACTCGGCATGTCCGCCGGTCAGCTGGCCCGCAGGCTGCATGTGCCTCGTACACGCATCGAGCGACTGGTCAAGGAAACGCAGCCGGTGACGGCAGACACAGCGCTCCGGCTGGCGAAATTTTTCGACACCACGCCGCATTACTGGCTGAACATGCAGGTGGCCTACGATCTCAGGCAACAGGCTGCGGCACTCGCCGGCGCGCTCAGCCAAATCGAGGTCATGGCCGCTTAGGCCGGTTCGTTGTCCAGCATGCGGGCGATAAAGCCGCGCACTTCCTCGATGGCCAGGCCCAGATCGTCGATGCGCTCGGGCGACAGGGGGCGGCCGGCCTGCAGTTCGACTTCGGCGGCCTTGGCCTGATTGGCAATGGCAAAGGCGCCGACGCCGGCAGAGGCGCCCTTGATCGAATGCAGGTTCAGCGCCAGCTCGTCATGGCTGGAAGAAAGCTGCAGCCGGCCGAAATAGGTCTTCACCGTGGTGTCGTAGAGCCGCAGGATCTCATATTCGAGATGCTCATCGCCCAGGCATTGCCGGGCCAGGTGAACCAGGTCGATCGGGCGCTCCGGCCGGGTCTGGGGAAGGTGGTCAATATGGTCAACGGCGGCCGATTTCTGCGCCATGCGGGTCGCTCCAATACGCACGGCTACGCGTCCGACAGGGACAATGCCGCATGCACAGCCTAGATTGACCGGGTGAACAGGTGATTAAGCCACACCTTCGCCTTGCTTTGCCGTTCCGATGCCCGGAGCATCCCCAGAAAATTAACCTATGGGTAAGATTCCGTTCGGTTTGGTTCAAATTGAATGTATTAATGGGCTTTAAACCAGCGCGCGGCGGCGAGGGTTGGGGGCAGTCGG
>CAXBHD010000418.1:0-1677 GCA_963975335.1 uncultured Devosia sp.
TCGCCTTTGTCGGGCTGATGATCCCCCATATCGTGCGGTTAATGGTGGGCGGGGACTATGCCCGCGTGCTGCCGCTTTCGGCGCTGCTGGGCGCGCTGTTCCTGGTGCTGGCCGATATTGCCGCCCGCACCCTGATGCCGCCGCAGGACATGCCGATCGGCGTGCTGACCGGCATTATCGGCGGCATTTTCTTTGTCGGCCTGCTGCGCTGGCGCAAGGCGGGCGACTAGGCCTGCCGGTTCCCGCAAGCGGTTCAGTCGTCGATGCTGACGCTGCCGCCACTTGATTCCTCGATATCGCGGGTGCCCGGATTGCCCGAGACATCGATATCGCCCCCGCTCGAGGCCTGGGCGCGGATGCTGGTGCCGGCCCGGACGGAGAGCCCTGCGCCGCTCGAGGCGGCGGCGGTGACTGTCTGGGCGCTGAGGTCCTCGGCATCGATATCGGCGCCGCTCGAGGCATCGGCCGCCAGCGTCTGCGCAGTGCCGGCAATCTCGACATCGGCGCCGCTGGAGGCGTTGATCGTCACACTGCCCAGGGCGACATTCTCGGCGCGGATATCAGCGCCGCTTGAGGCGTCCAGGTCCAGCCGGTCGGCGCCGATGGCGATAAGATCGACATCGGCGCCCGAGCTGGCCGAGACGCCCGCCAGAGCGGGCAGGGTGATATCCACGGTCACGGCATTGCCACTGCTGAGCAGCATGCCGACCAGGCCGCCGCTGATGATGAAGTCGAGAAAGCTCTGTTCGAGGCGGGCCTGCAGCACGCCGTCGACGACGCGCAGCTCGAGATTGTCGAGCGCATCCTGGCTGCGCGACTGCGCGGCCACCCCGAACGCCTGGCCCAGGCTTACCCGGGCGTCAAGGCCGGTGGCGATGTCGATGCGCTCGAAACCGGCAAGGTCGAAATCCCGGCTCTGCGCAAAGGCCGTGGTGCTCAGCAGCAGTCCTGCCGAGGCTACAAGAAGGGTCGCGGCTATCAGTTTAGGCATGTCGTCCCCACCGTCAGGTTTCCGATGACTGGGATATGGGCGGGCAGTGCCGCGCCCAAAAGGGCGAAACGGCGGTAAATTTCTGCCAGCACGCCTGACCGACACCTGGCTGCGACTACCAGCCAGCAAAAAGCCGGGCCCCAGGGACCCGGCTTTGCATTGTCGTCGGCCTGTGGCCTAGGCCGACATGGCCTTTTGCAGGTTCTGGTCGATGGCATCGAGGAAGCCCATGGTCGAGAGCCAGGGCTGGTCGGGACCGACGAGCAGGCTCAGATCCTTGGTCATCTTGCCTTCCTCGATCGTGTCGACAGTGACCTTTTCCAGCGCCAGAGCGAATTTGGCCAGCGCCTCATTGTCGTCGAGCTTGGCGCGGTGGGCGAGGCCACGTGTCCAGGCAAAGATCGAGGCGGTGGAATTGGTCGAGGTCTCCTTGCCCTGCTGATGCTGGCGGTAGTGACGGGTCACCGTGCCATGGGCGGCTTCGGCTTCCACCGTCTTGCCATCGGGAGTGGCCAGGACCGAGGTCATCAGGCCGAGCGAGCCGAAGCCCTGGGCCACGATGTCGGACTGCACGTCGCCGTCATAGTTCTTGCAGGCCCAGACATAGCCACCGCTCCACTTGAGGGCGGAGGCAACCATGTCGTCGATCAGGCGGTGCTCGTACCAGATCTTCTTGGCTTCGTATT
>CAXBHD010000419.1:0-1676 GCA_963975335.1 uncultured Devosia sp.
GTGATCTTGAGCGCGCTGTCGTCCATGCCCGTCAATCTAGGGCGCGCGGCATCATGATGCCAGCGGAACGGGCAGGTGTTCGAAAATGACTGCGCCATGCAGAAGGCGGATGCGGCGCACATCTGCCATCGTGCGCACGGTCCATACGACAAAGGGCAGCTTGCCGCCAAGCCTGACCGCGGCGCGCTCGGCGTCGGCGACATTGATGGCGAGATAGTCGACCTTGCGGTCCACAGCGCGCGCCAGTTTGGCGTCGAACCCGGCCTCGCTGGTGCGATGGATGGGGTGGATAAGCTGGCCGCGCATGACCGCTTCGGGCAGGGCATCGACGGCCGGTTCGGAAAAGCTCATCGCGGCGGCCGGCCCGATATGGCGGGTCAGGTGATCGCCGACCTGGCGGGCAAAGACCTCGGGGTCCGTGTCGCCGTCAATCTTCATTTCCGTCAGCAAGGGCAGCGAGGTCGGCCAGATGTCGAGCAGGGCGTCGAGGGTCGGGATCGGCTGCCTGGTGCCGGCGAGGCGCAGCGAGTCCAGCAGGGACATGTCCTGGTCCTGGAAGTCGCCCTCCACCCCCGTCATGCGAGCCAGGGTCGGGTCATGGAACACCATGATCTCGCCGGACTTTGACGGGCGCACATCGTATTCGATTCCTAGGCCCGCTTCGGCGGCAGCCTTGAAAGCGGCCAGCGAGTTTTCCGGGTGGCCGTCAGCAGACCAGAGGCCGCGATGGGCATAGGTGAAAGCTGTCAGGTCAAAATGCCGCGCCATATCGGATTATCCTGTGATTTCGAACACACCATCGACTTCGACCGCCACGCCCATGGGCAGGACGGGACAGGCCACGGCGGAGCGTGCGTGACGGCCGGCATCGCCAAAGACTTCGACCATCAGGTCGGAGCAGCCATTGATGACCTGCGGTATGTCAGTGAAGTGCGGCGCCGCATTGACGAAGCCGCCGAGCTTCACGACGCGCTTGATGCGGCTGAGATCACCGACAGCGGCCTTGCACTGGGCGATCAGGTTGATGCCGCACTGGCGGGCGGCATGCTGGCCAGCGGAGAGTTCCATGTCGTCGCCAAGGCGGCCATTGATGCGGCCCGTGGGCGTGGCGCTGACCTGGCCGGAGACGAACAGCATGTTTCCCGTGATCACGAAGGGCACATAGTTCGCGACGGGCGCCATGGGCGTGGGCAGTTCGATACCGAGCGCGTCGAGGCGGTTTTCGGGTGTGGACATGGGCAGGCTCCGGTTCGTGAATGTCGCGTGCGACCTGCATGCCGCACCTCGCCGGACGGGGCAAGTTCAGGCGTCGCTCTCGCGCGCTTTTGCGATGCGCGCCGCGCGTCCGGTGACGACGGCATCCTTGCCAAACTTCGCACGGGCGGCGTCCGATGCGCGTTCGGCGGCAGCGCGCTTGGCAATTCTGGGATCGAGCAGGTCAACGGAATCGGAGCGGTGATCGTGCAGGTTCGCGAGGCCTATGCCGATGAGGCGGAAGCGTTCGCGGCCATTGGCTTCGCGGGCAAGAAGGGGCCGTGCGGCGCGGAACATCTCCTGCGCCAGCTGGGTCGGCTCGGCCAGCGAGATGCGGCGGGTGAGGGCGCGGAAATTGCTTGTCTTGAGCTTCAGCGTGACGACAAATCCCACGACGCCGGCAGATTTTGCCCTGTCGGCCG
>CAXBHD010000420.1:0-1643 GCA_963975335.1 uncultured Devosia sp.
TGTCGCAGCTCTTGCAGTGGACGCAATTGGCGGCGTGAATGCGGAATACCGGCGCTCCCCCCTCCTCGGCCACTTCATAGACTCCGGCGGGGCAGTAAAGCGGCGCCGGCTCGCCATATCTGGGCAGATTGTCGCGGATCGGCACGGCGGGATCGGCCAGCCGCAGATGCACCGGCTGATCCTCGTCATGGGACAGATTGGCTAGATAGACCGAGGAGGCCCGATCAAAGCCCAGCCTGCCATCGGGTCGGGCATAGGTCAGCGCCGGCAATTCGCCCTTGGGCTTGAGCCCGGCGAAGTCGGGGCCGCGATGGGACAGCGTGCCGAGCAGCGAACGCCCCAGCAGGGCCGTGCTCCAGAGTTCGGCGCCGCTGGCCAGCACGCCCAGCATGGTGCCCAGACGCGACCAGAGCGGCTTGACATTGCGCACGGCGCGCAGCTCATCGGCAATGCCGGTCTGCAGCACGTGATCGGCGAAATCGGCGATGACATCGTGCTGGCGGCCCTGGGCAATGGCGGCAGCCACCGCATCGGCAGCCCCAATGCCCGAGAGGATGGCATTGTGGATGGCCTTGAGGCGCGGCGCATTCATGAAGCCGGCGGCGCAGCCGATGAGACCACCGCCGGCAAAGGCCAGGCTGGGAATGGACTGCCAGCCGCCCGCCGTCACGGCGCGGGCGCCATAGCTGATGCGGGTCGCGCCCTCGAGCAGGGTGGCGACCGATTTGTGGGTCTTGAAGCGCTGGAACTCGTCAAAGGGCGAGAGCGTGGGATTGGCATAGTCGAGATAGGTCACGAGGCCGACATAGAGCTTGCGATCCTGGGCGTGATAGACAAAGCCGCCGCCCGAAGTGGCATTGTCGAGCGGGAAACCCAGATAGTGATCAACCTTGCCGGGCTGGTGCCGGTCGGCCGGGATCTGCCAGACTTCCTTGATGCCCAGGCCATATTTCTGCGGCTGCTGTTCGAGCCGATAATCGGCGATGATGGCCTTGGCCAGCGAGCCGCGGGCCCCCTCGGCAATGAGCGTATACTTGGCCTCGAGCGCAATGCCCTCGGCAAAGCCGGGCTTGGGCTGGCCTGCCGCATCGCGGCCGAGATCGCCGGTAATGACGCCGCGCACCGGCCCCGTGCCGCCGCCCAGGACATCGACCGCCGCGGTCATGGGAAAAATATCGACGCCCAGTTCGGCCGCCTGCTCACCCAGCCAGCGCACAAGATCGCCCAGGCTGATGATCACCGCGCCGGGGGTCTTGAGCTGGGGCGGCAGCAGGCCATGGGGGAAGGCGAAATCGGCTTTGGCGGTCAGGAAATGATAGGTATCGGTGGTGACGTCGGGCCCCACCGGGGCGCCCTTGAGGCGCCAGTCGGGGATCAGCGCATCGAGGCCGCGTGGGTCGATGACGGCGCCCGAAAGGATATGGCCGCCCAGTTCGGCGGCCTTTTCGACCACGGACACCGCCAGGTCGGGATGGCGCTGCTTGATACGGATGGCGGCGGCCAGGCCCGACGGACCGGCGCCGACGATCAGCACATCTGTCGAAAGGGTTTCGCGCGTACCGGCCTCGGCCATAAAAGGATTGTCCCTGATTCCGGACGCGGCTGGCCGCGCCAAACGGGCTGTGACATAACAGAGAACATGA
>CAXBHD010000421.1:0-1641 GCA_963975335.1 uncultured Devosia sp.
GCCGAGGCGCCATCGGTCAGCGGCGTCGAATTGCCCGCCGTCAGCGTGCCCTGGCCGCTGGTCTTGTCGAAGGCCGGCTTGAGCGTGGCCATCTTTTCGATATTGGCGTCGGCCCGCACATTATTGTCCCGCACCAGCCCGGCACAGGGCACCAGCAGGTCGTCGTGAAAGCCCTCGTCATAGGCCTTGGCGGCGTTGCGATGGCTGGCCACGGCCAGCGCGTCCTGCGCCTGCCGGGTAATGCCCCACTGCTTGGCCATCAATTCGCAATGCTGGCCCATGGAGAGCCCCGTGCGCGGCTCGTTCACCGAGGGCGCCACCGGGGTCAGCTCGCCAAAGGAAAAGCCCTTGAAGGCCTTGAGCTTTTCGCCCGTCGAGCGCGCCTTGTTCACATTGAGCAGCCGGTGCTGGAACTTGTCACCGAAGACGATGGGGCTATCGCTGACCGTGTCGGATCCGGCGGCAACGCCGCTGTCGATCTCGCCGCTGGCGATCTTGGCGCCCAGCACCAGCGCTGCCTGGAGACTGGTGCCACAGGCAATCTGCATGGTCGTGCCCGGCGTGCGCGGCGACAGGCCGGCATCAAGGCTCGCCTCGCGGGCAATATTGAAATCGCGGCTATGGGCAATCACCGAACCGGCCACCACCTCGTCGATCTTGACGCCCTTGAGGCCGAACCTGTCCACCAGCCCGGTCAGCACCGTGCCCAGCAGGGACAGGTTGGTCTCCTCGGCATAGGCGGTATTGCCCCGCGCAAACGGCAGGCGCGCCGACCCGACAATGGCTACTCTGCGAAGTTCAGTCATGGTTTAGGCCTTCCCATCTTTGCGTGCTTGCAGCGGTCCACCCAGGAAGGGCGCAAAACCGGTTCCCATGATCACGCCGATATCGGCCAGCCCGGCATTGGCCACCACGCCCTCTTCCAGCACCACTTCGGTCATGTCGACCAAGGGCTTGACCAGTTCGCGGCCCAGCCCGGCCAGGTCGGCATGGGCCGGCACCTCGCCCTTGACCGCCTTGCCGTCGACCCATTTGTAAAAACCCTCGCCGCTCTTGCGACCCAGCTTGCCGGCCTTGACCAGGGTATCGAAATTGCTGCCCTCGGGCACACCATGGCCCAGTTCGGTCGCCACCGACTTGCCGACATCGAGCCCCACCGTATCCATCAGCTCGATCGGCCCCATCGGCATGCCGAAGGCTACTGCAGCGGCATCGAGCAATTCGCGGCTCTCGCCGCGCTCCACCCGCTCCACCGCGCCCAGCATATAGGGCATCAGCACCCGGTTCACGAGGAAGCCCGGCGCCGACTTGACCACGACCGGGCTCTTGCCGATCGCCAGCGCAAAGGCCGCGCCCTTGCCGATTTCGGCATCGCTGTTGAATGTCGATCGAATGACCTCGACCAGCGGCAGCTGCGCCACCGGGTTGAAGAAATGCAGCCCGATCAGCCGCGCCGGATCCTTGAGCACTTCGGCAATGCGCTCGAGTTCGATCGAGCTCGTATTGGTGGCCAGGATCGCCCCCGGCTTGAGCTTGTCTTCCAGCCCGCCGAAAATGGCCTGCTTGACCTCGAGCTTTTCCACCACCGCCTCGATGATCACATCGGCCCGGCTGACGCCCTTGCCGGTCGGATCGGCCTCG
>CAXBHD010000422.1:0-1631 GCA_963975335.1 uncultured Devosia sp.
GAAGGCCGCCCATGGTCACCATGGTGGCGCCTGGAAGATTGCCTATGCCGACTTCGTGACGGCGATGATGGCCTTCTTCCTGCTGATGTGGCTGATCAGCATGACCACGCCCGAGCAGAAGGAAGGCCTGGCGGACTATTTCGCGCCCTCCAATGTGTCCCTGTCGACCAGCGGCTCGGGCGGCATGATGGGCGGCACGGCGCTCGACATCAGCGGCGCGAAAATGGCCGGCTCGGCGGTCGAGGGCAAGCGCGACATCACCATGGCGCCGGAAAGCCAGAGCCATGGGGCGCCCAATTCGGATTCAGGTGGCCGCGACGGCGTCAAGGGCGACGAAACGGCCCAGGACGGCACCGCCGCGGCGGAGCTGAAGGCGAGCCAGGATCGCGAATTCCACAGCGCAGCCGCCAGCATAAGGCAGGCGTGGCAGGAGCTGCCCGACATTACCAGCATTCAGGACAATCTGCTGCTCGAGGTCACCGAAGAGGGGCTCGACATCCAGATCGTCGATCAGACGGGGCGCCCCATGTTCCCCGAGGGATCGAAATATCCGACCGAAGATGCACGGCAGGCCATCGCGGCACTCGGGCCGATCCTACAAAGGCTGTCCAACCAGATCACCATTTCGGGCCATACAGCGGCCGGTGGCGCCTATGCCAATCCACGCTATGGTTCGTGGGAGCTGTCGAGTGACCGTGCCAATGTGGTGCGTTCGCTGCTGGGTGAATTCGGGCTGTCGGATGATCGGATCAGCTCGGTCATTGGCCGTTCGACCGCCGACCCATTCTTTCCCAATGACCCCTATCAGGCGGCCAATGAGCGCATCAAGATCACGGTGCTCAACGAAGCGCCGCCAGTGCCGGCCGATCTGGGTCTATAGCCCGGCTACTGCTCGGGCTCAGTGGTAAAGAGCAGGGGATAGCCTTCGCTGCGGGCCATTTCGGTAGCGCGGGTGGCCTTTTCCTCGGCGATTTCCCTGGTGAATACGGCGACGACGCAGGAGCCCTTGGTATGGGCTGTCAGCATGATGACGGAGGCCTGCGCCTCGGGCACCCGGAATTCGGCCTTGAGCAGGCGCACGACAAAGGCGCGGGGCGTGAAATCGTCATTGACCAGGATGACCTTGTGCAGCGGCGGGCGCGCGGTCTTGGTGGTCGTCTGCGGGCGGGTCTTGGTGCCAGTGTCGGCCATGGGGCGTCTCCTGCGCTCGGCAAAGTCCAGCTCTCAAAGATGGAACATCCTGATGATATGGGGCGTTACGCCACCAGCGTCAAATGGAGAAATCGCATGCTCAAACTCCTCATCCTGCTTATTGTCATTGCCTTGGTGGCGGGGGCCCTGGGCTTTTCCGGCATAGCGGCCGGTGCCGCCTTCTTCGCCAAGGTCATCTTTGCCATCATGCTGATCGGCATTGCCATATTGGTGGGCATGGTGCTGCTGGGCATAGCCGCATTCAATTAGCGCCGGCGCTAAAGGGCCAGTTTGAAGCCCTCGTGACTATTGGCAAAGCCGAGCCTCGCATAGAAGCGGTGAGCGTCCTTGCGGACCTTGTTCGAGGTCAGTTGCACAGTGCCGCAACCGGCCTCGCGGCAGCGCTCAATGGCCCAGAGGACCATGGTGGCGCCATAGCC
>CAXBHD010000423.1:0-1631 GCA_963975335.1 uncultured Devosia sp.
AATATCCATGCTATTTTAGCGTGGACTTGGCCGGGCGCGCCTGTATTGCCTGTTGGTCTGCTAACGAGGGTGGGCTCCGGGTGAGGCGTCGTTTCCATTCTGCATTCGTACCATCCCGTCGCCGACAGGACGCACGGGCATGAAGCCGGCCGGACGGTCCCTGGCGGACTGGGCGCTGTTCTGGCTGCTTAGCCTGGTCTGGGCGAGCGCCTACATGCTGACGCGCATGGCGGTAGATAAGGGCCATGCTGATGCAGGCCTGCCGCCGGAATGGGTGATTTCAGGCCGGTTGACGATCGGTGCGGTGGCGCTGTGCTGCGTGATGGTCGCGACGCGCCAGCCGCTGCCGCCCTTGTCGGACCGGCGGCGCTGGACCGCCATTCTGGGCATGGCGATTGTCGGATCGGTCATTCCCTTTTTCCTGATCACGATTGCGCAGGAGACTGTGAATTCAAGCCTTGCGGCGCTGTACACGGCGGCAGTGCCGATCTTTGTCGCCATTGGCGCGCATTTCCTGTTCAGTGACGAGCGACTGTCGGCAGGGTCGATTGTGGGTGTTGTGGTCGGGTTTGGCGGCGTGGCGCTCCTGTTCGGCCCGGACGCCGTGAAAGGGCTCAGCTCGGCCAGCACGCTGGCCCAGGTGTTTCTGCTCGGCGCGACCATGGCCTATGCGGCGTCCAGCCTGATCGCGCGCGGCGCGCCGCTGATGCGGGCCATCCCCTTTGCCACGGCGTTCGTATCGGTCGCGGCGGTCGTGTCATGGCCGCTTGCGCTGATGGTGGACGGCGAGAGTGTGAATGCCGGGTGGGACAACTGGCTGGCGGTGGTCGGACTGGGCATTGGCCCGACAGCCTTTGCGCAGGCCCTGTACATGGTGCTGATCGCGCGCACGTCGGCGACATTCCTGTCCTTGACGGGCTATGCCATTCCCGTGGTTGCTGCTGTCATGGGCTTCCTGTTCTTCGGAGAAATGCAGAGCTGGCTGTCGCTGGCGGCCTTCGCCATGATCCTGGGTGGCGTCAGGGGGCCAGGGCCAGGCGCGCCGCCTCCATGTGTTCCATTTTCGCGTCGAAGGCCGACCAGTCATCCTCTGCGGCGATCGGGTCCCAGAGCGCCTCGACATCTTCGATCAGCATCGTGACCGGGGCGGCAGCCTGGAAATAGGGCAGGGACAGCCGCTCGGCATGTTTCGGTGCGCGGGCGGCGAGGAATTCGCGGATCGGCACGAAGGCCTCCGCCCGATAGAGCCCGGCCTGTGGCGAGGTCTTCATTCGGGGCTCGCTGGCCGTGCCGCCATAGAGATCGAAGAAGGTTTGCGGCCATGACGCGCCGCTGGTGGTCATCCAGCCATAGAAGCCTTGCAGGAAGGCGAGGTCGGCGCCGAGCTCGCCTGAGCCATCGAGGCCAAGCAGCAGGTGCGTATGAGCGGCGAAGGCCTGCTGGTAAGCGGCTTCGTAGGGCGCGAGGCCGCGGGCAAGATCGTCGGCCTCGGCCAGCGGCAGGAGGGCGGAGGCCAGCTGCTGCAGCGCCCAGGCGCCCTGCGTCGGCTGGCGGCCGAAGCGGTAGAGGCCATTTTCGTCGAAATAGGCGGCGGTGAAGTTCGGGTCGGACACCGGCAGGAAGCGCCACGG
>CAXBHD010000424.1:0-1626 GCA_963975335.1 uncultured Devosia sp.
GAAGGCAAGCTCAAGACGCTCAAGCGCTTCAAGGATGAGGTCAAGGACGTCCAGACCGGCCAGGAATGCGGCATGGCCTTCGAGAATTACGAAGACATGCGGGCCGGCGACGTCATCGAATGCTTCCGCGTCGAGACCGTGCAGCGCACGCTCTAGTCGGGCGACAGACAGATCTGAAAAAGGGCGCGGTTGCTACCGCGCCCTTTTTGTTGTCCGGGAGAACTGGCGCGCGCCAGTCCTATTCGGCGGCGGCCTTCTGGCCCGGGCTGCGCTGGTCGGTAATGGCGAGCTGGGCGGCGGCGTCACGCTTGCGGACGATGCGCACGCGCTTGATGCGACGGCTGTCGGCGGCCAGGATCTCGAATTCAAAGCCGTCCAGCTTGGTGACGCGCTCGCCCCGCTTGGGCACATGGCCGGCCAGGTCGAAGACCAGGCCGCCAATGGTGTCCACCTCATCGGCATATTCACCGGGTTCGAATTCGGGGCCGATCATGGCCTGCACATCGCTGAGCTCGGCGCGGGCATCGGCAATATAGGTATCGATGCCGACCTTGCGGATCAGCGAGGCGGCCAGCTCGTCATGCTCGTCCTCGATATCGCCCACCACGGCCTCGAGCAGGTCTTCGATGGTGACAAGGCCGTCGGTACCGCCATATTCATCGACCACGATGGCCATGTGGACACGGCTGGCGCGCATGGATTGCAGCAGATCGCCCACCGGCATGAAGGTGGGCACGAACATGGCCGTGCGCATGCCGTCGAACTTGCTCAGCTTCTGCTTGAGCACGGTGGAGATCAGCTTGACCGGCACCGCCTTGGCCGTGTCATCGACGGGCGCGGTGATCTTGCTCAGCGCGTCCTTGACGTGGATGAAGCCCAGAATATTGTCGAGCCCATTGTCATAGACCGGCAGGCGCGAATGGCCCACGGTGCGGAAGCGGGCCAGCAGATCGCCCAGATTGGCATCGACGTCGATGGCCTGGATGTCGCTGCGCTCGACCATGACATCGCCCACCGAAACATTGGAGAGCTTGAGCACGTTTTGCAGGATGGTGCGCTCGCTCTCGGAGAAGTCAGCGATTTCGGCGCTGCCCTGCTCGTCAAGGGCGACCTGCAGATCGTCACGCAGGGATACGGTGCCGCGGGCCAGCAGGGCCTTGATACGGCTCCAGATCGATGGCCCCCGTGCAGGCACGGAGGCGGGGCTAGAAGGAGGCTCGGATTTGGCAGGCGCCGAGGGTGCCAGAGTGTCGGTGTCGTTCATGTTGCTTCGCTACCAGGTCGGCAGCTCATCATCCTTAAATAAGCGCGTTGCGCGGTTCGTTTGCGGGCCCGGTACCGTCAGCATAGGGATCGGCAATGCCCAGGCTGGCCAGAATCTGGGTTTCGAGGCTCTCCATTTGCAGGGCCTCCGCGTCGGTAAGATGATCATAGCCTAAAATGTGGAGAAATCCATGCACCACGAGATGGGTAAAATGGTCGGGCAGGCTGCTGCCCTGCTCGCTGGCTTCCCGCTCAAGGGTTTCGCGCGCCAGGGTGATGTCGCCCAGAATGCCGCGCACCGGGCCAAAAGGCTCGATCTGGGGAAAGCTCAGCACATTGGTGGAGCTGTCCTTGCCGCGCCAT
>CAXBHD010000425.1:0-1626 GCA_963975335.1 uncultured Devosia sp.
TCTCGCCCGCGTCGATGTTGAGGGTGCCCGCCATGGCGTTCGGCTGGTTGGCGATGACGCCCACGCTGCGGCCCTCGACGCCGCCAATGGTCAGGTTCTCGCCAAAGGTGCCGGGTTCCAGCGTGGTGTCGAGCTCCTTGCTCCACCAGTCATAGTCATCCTTGCAATAGACATAGACCGCCTGGTCCTTGCCGCCATGGTGGCGCCGATCGAGAATGGCATCGCCATCGAGCCCCTCGCGGGTCACGGTGACGTCGCCCTCGACAGAGTGCTTGTAGATCCCGGTCTGGGCCGACTTGCCGGGAATGGGCTGGGGCTGGCCCAGATTGATGCTGATGAGAATGGCCATGCTCAGTGCTCCCGGCTGGCAAAGTAACGGGCGGTGGCGCGCAGTCCGTCCGCCCGGGGGCCAAAGGTGCGCAAGGCGGACAACGCCGCCGCCACCGTATCGTTCAGATGCCGGCGGGCACCCTCCACCCCCAGCGTATTGACCAGGGTCTGCTTGCCGAGGGCGGCATCCTTGCCGGTGGCCTTGCCCATGGTGGCAGCCGAGGCCGTCACGTCCAGAATATCGTCGGCCAGCTGGAAAGCCCGCCCGGCCGCTTCGGCATAGGCGGTCAACACGGCCAGGGCCCGGCTGTCGGCGCCGCCCAGAATGGCGCCCATACGGACGCTGGCGCGGATCAGTGCGCCGGTCTTCATCGCCTGCATGGTGGCAATCGCGTCGCCGGAAAAGCCGCCCTGTTCGCCCTCGATATCGCGCATCTGCCCACCCACCACGCCGCCGCCGCCCGAGCCGCGGGCCAGTTCGGTCACCAAAGCGATGCGCACGGCGGGGTCGGGGTGGCAATCTGGTTCGCCCAGCAGGGCAAAGGCCTCGGTGAGCAGGGCGTCGCCGGCCAGGATCGCCGTGGCGTCGTCATAGGCCTTGTGCACGGTGGGGCGGCCGCGGCGCAGGTCGTCATCGTCCATGGCCGGCAGGTCGTCATGGATCAGCGAATAGCAATGCACCATTTCCACGGCGAGGCCGGCGGTCAGCGCCTGCTCGGCCGGTACGCTGAAAATGGCGGCGGCCTGGCGCAGCAGCAGCGGGCGCAGGCGCTTACCCCCTTCCAGGCTGCCGTGACGCATGGCCGATACCAGCCGGTCGGCGACGGGGCCGGGACCGGACAAGGCGGCTGCGGTCAGGCGCCGGGCAAGGGCCGCCTCGACGGCATTGGCACAATCGGTCATGTCGGCGGCAAAATCATCCATGGCCCTGTTGCTAGCCGGTTTGGTGGCGGGGCGGCAAGCCACCTGTGCAGTGCCGATGCCCTGTCGCCCGTGGGCAGACGGTCCGCAGGACCAATTGCGGCTTTCGCACCGGCGCATGGATGGTTATGGGAGGCCATGGCACGACGCAAATTCAAAGGCCTGATGGCCCTGGCGCGCCCCTTGGGCATTATTCTGCTGCTCGCGCTGACCGTGCCGGCGGTGCTGACCCCGGTCTATCTGGTGGTGCCCCCCGTCTCGGTGCCGATGCTGGCGCGGCTGCTTACCAACCAGCCAATGGAGCGGCAATGGCGTGACATCGCCGACATTTCCGATCGGCTCAAGGCCGCGGTGGTGCTGTCGGAAGATGGCCAG
>CAXBHD010000426.1:0-1623 GCA_963975335.1 uncultured Devosia sp.
GCAGGCGCTGCAGGCACTCCTCGCGGGTGCGGCCATAGACGATGAGCTTGCCGATCAGCGAGTCGTAATAGGGCGGGATCTTGTAGCCCTGATAGACCGCCGAATCGACGCGGATGCCGACGCCTCCCGCCGGATGGTAGAAGGTGATGGTGCCTGGCGAGGGCGCAAAGGTCTGCGGGTCTTCCGCATTGATGCGCACTTCGATGGCATGGCCGGTAAAGGTCACATCCTTTTGCGCCATGGACAGCTTTTCGCCCGAAGCGACGCGGATCTGCTCATAGACGATGTCGATGCCGGTAATGCGCTCGGTGACCGGGTGCTCGACCTGCAGGCGGGTATTCATCTCGATGAAGTAGAATTCGCCATCCTCGTAGAGGAATTCCACCGTGCCGGCACCCGAATAGCCCAGCTTGCGCATGGCCACGGCACAGATCTCGCCGATCCGGTCGCGCTCCTGGGGCGTGATGGTGGGGCCACCGGCCTCTTCCCAGACCTTCTGGTTGCGGCGCTGCAGCGAGCAGTCGCGCACGCCCAGATGGACGGCATTGCCCTGACCGTCGCCCAGCACCTGGACTTCGATATGGCGCGGCTTGCCGAGATATTTTTCCATATAGACGGCGCCATTGCCGAAGGCCGCCTGGGCCTCGGCGCGGGCGGTCGACCAGGCGGTCAGCACGTCAGCCTCGGAGGTCGCCAGCTTCATGCCGCGGCCACCGCCACCGGCGGTTGCCTTGATCAGCACGGGATAGCCGATTTCCTTGGCGGTCTTCTTGGCGTCCGCTTCGGTATCGACCGAGCCGGCCGAGCCGGGCACGACAGGAATGCCGAGCTCGACGGCAGTCTTTTTGGCCGTGATCTTGTCGCCCATGATGTCGATATGGTGCGAGGAGGGACCGATAAAGGTGACCTTGTGCTCGGTCAGGATCTTGGCGAAGCGGGCATTTTCCGAGAGGAAGCCATAGCCGGGATGCACGGCATCGGCGCCGGTGATCTCGATGGCCGCCATGATCGAGGGGATGTTGAGGTAGCTATCCTTGGCCGAGGGCGGCCCGATGCAGACGCTCTCGTCGGCCAGACGCACATGCATGGCATTGGCATCGGCTGTGGAGTGCACTGCCACGGTCTGGATGCCGAGCTCCTTGCAGGCGCGCAGGATGCGCAGAGCGATTTCGCCGCGATTGGCGAGTGGCTCGCCGTATTCCACCGGCTGGGCATCCTGGACGAGGATACGCGTCACGGTGCCCGAGCGATGTGCGGGGATCTGGTTCATGGTCTTCATGGCTTCGATGATCAGCAGGGTCTGGCCTTCGGTGACCTTGGCGCCAACCTCGATAAAGGCAGCCTTGCCCGGCTCGGGCGAGCGATAGGCGGTGCCGACCATGGGCGAGGTCAAGGTGCCGGGATTGGACGCCAGGTCCTCGGCGGCAACAGGGGCCGCAGCGGGCACGGAGCCGGCAGGGGCGATCGAGGCGGGAGCGGCCTGCTGGGGCGCCGGCATATACTGCTGGGGCGCGGCATAGGTCACCGCCTCATTGGGGTAGGAGCGGGTCACGCGGACCCGGAAATTTTCCTGCTCGATTTCGATCTCGGCGAGATCTTCCTTGTTGAGCAGCTCGGCGATGG
>CAXBHD010000427.1:0-1606 GCA_963975335.1 uncultured Devosia sp.
AAGGCGATGCGGGGATCATCGAGCATGGCAGGAGTGACCCAGGCGCCTTCGAGGCCCCAGGCCGATTGCGCGCCCATGGCCAGGCCGGCGGCCAGCCAGGTGCCGGTGCCACAGCCGATATCGGCCAGGCTGGCGCGCGGCAGGCCCAGCGGCAGGGCAGCCAGCACGCGGGTGGCGGCATGGGCGGTGTGGCGGCGGCGGTCCTGGTAGAAATCGGCGGGGTAGAGAGCTGCAGTCATGCGGCGGCCGATCTGTCGAGGGGCGGGTCGGATAGTCAGGTACGATACGGTACGGCGAGCCGGCTGGATCAATTGTTGGGAACCGCCAGCATGATAACACGTTGTCTGGCCAGCGTCCTCAATCACCTCCAATGGAGACAGCAAATGGCTTCCGAAAAGACTCTCGACGACCTGTTCCTCGACACGCTCAAGGACATCTACTACGCCGAACGCCAGATCGTGAAGGCCCTGCCGAAAATGGCCAAGGCTGCCCAGTCGGCCGAACTCAAGGCCGGTTTCGAAAAGCACCAGGTGGAGACCGAAGGCCAGATCGAACGCCTCGAACAGATCTTTGAACTGCTGGGCAAGCCAGCCCGCGGCAAGACCTGCGACGCCATCCTCGGCATTCTCGAGGAAGGCAAGGAGATCATGACCGAGTACAAGGGCACGATCGCCCTCGATGCCGGTCTGGTGGCTGCCGCCCAGGCGGTCGAGCACTATGAAATCGCCCGTTACGGCACGCTCAAGACCTGGGCTACCCAGCTGGGCATGAAGGAAGCGGTATCGCTGCTGGACGCCACGCTGCAGGAAGAGGTCGCCACCGACCAGACCCTGAGCAAGCTGGCCACCAGCGACGCCAACCAGAAGGCGGCCTAAGGCTGGCTTGGGCGCGGCGCGCGTCGCCGCGTCCATTCCTCAGGAATTGCGACCATGCAGAAAAATTCCGAGGTGGCCGAGGCAATCCGCCGAACCGCCTATTTCCTTTGGGAGCAGGATGGCCGGCCCGAGGGGCGCGCCTTCGACTACTGGCTGCGGGCCAAGGACATGCATCAGCGCCATATGGCCTATGACCGCTGGCTGGCCGATGGCACGCCGGTGGACCGGGCCGAGCTGCACTGGAACGAGGCGGCCAGCCAACTGGCAGAGAAATGAAAGCGGGCCCCGACGGGGCCCGCTTTTTTATATCGTGCGCGTGGATGATGCGGGCCTTTCGAGCGTAGCTCTCAAGGCCTGAGGCGCTAAAAACGCGCCACTGGCGCGTTTTTCCGCCGCTCTGCAGCGGCGCGCCTCAGTCTTTAGCGCGCTCGACGTAGGAATTGTCTTCGGTGAGGATGACGATGCGGGTGCCGGGGCCGATATGGGGCGGGACCATGCATTTAAGGCCATTGGTGAGCAGCGCCGGCTTATAGGAGGAGGAGGCCGTCTGGCCCTTGACCACGGGCTCGGTCTCGGCGATCTCGACGGTCATCCGCTGGGGCAGTTCCATGGAGAGGGCGGTGCCCTCGAAGGTCTTGAGGTGGACCTTCATGCCATCGGTGAGATAGGCGGCCTGATCGCCGATGACGTCGGTGGAGACGGTGATCTGCTCGAAGCTGACGGGCTCCATG
>CAXBHD010000428.1:0-1604 GCA_963975335.1 uncultured Devosia sp.
CGACAGGCGCAGCACCAGCCATTCCACCGGTCCGCCCCAGGCCGCCGCCGCCAGTCCCAGCGGCACGCCCACGCCGATCCCGATCGCCACGGCCACCGCGGCGACGATAAAGCTGGTCAGCGTCCCCGCCATCAGCAGCGAAGCCATGTCGCGACCCAGATTGTCCGTGCCCAGCCAATGCGCTGCCGTCACCCCGACAAACCGCCTGCCAATATCGATATCGTCGATGGGGTAGGGGGTCCATATCAGCGAGGTCAGCGCCAGCAGGGCAAACAGCGCTGTCGCAACCATGCCCACGGCAAGGCTCGGATGGGCCAGAAGCCGCCTCATGCGCCCGCGCCCTCGCGCAGCCGCGGATCCACCAGGCCATAGGCCAGGTCGGTCACCAGCATGGTCAGCGTCACGGCGATGATCAGGATGATGGTGGCGCCGCGCACCAGGATCAGGTCGCGTTGGGAAATCGCCGTATAGATCAGCCGCCCCAGCCCGGGCAGGTAGAACACATTCTCGACAATGATGGTGCCTGAGATCAGAAAGGCAAATTGCAGCCCCAGGATCGTCAGCACCGGCAGCAGCGCATTGCGCACGCCGTGCCGCCACACCGCCTCGCCCATGGTCAGCCCCTTGGCCCGTGCGGTGCGGATGAAGTCCTGCCCCGTGACATCGACCAGGGCCGTGCGCATCACCCGCGCCAGGATGGAAGCCTGCGGCAGCGCCAGTGCCAGGCTGGGCAGCGTCAGGCTGCGCAGGGCCGCGCCGGCATCCTCATGCCAGGGCGTGAAGCCCCCCGGCGGCAGCCAGCGCAGCTGCACCGCAAAGACCAGCGCCAGCAGCATGCCCAGCCAGAAGCCGGGAATGGCAATGCCGGTCTGGGCCAGCACCATGATGGCGGTATCGAGCGCCTTGCCGCGCCGGCGGGCCGCGAGAATCCCCAGCGGCAGGCCGATAAGCATGGATAGGCCCATGGCCAGCAGCGACAGCGGCACGGTCACCCCCAGCCGGCCCCAGATCAGCGCGCCCACCGGCGCGCGCTGGGTATAGCTCATGCCGAAATCGCCATGGAGCATGCCCCAGATCCAGCCGGCAAAGCGTTCCGGCGCCGGCACGTCCAGCCCCATTTGCGTCCGCAGTCGGGCCACCGATTCCGGCGTGGCATTGAGCCCCAGCATGAACTGGGCCGGATCGCCGGGCAGCAGGTCGAGCACCACAAAGATCACCAGCGCCGCCACCAGCAGCGTCACGGCAAAGCCGAGCAGGCGGCGGAGGACGAACAGGGTCATGGCGGGCTCAGGGGGCGCAAACCCTGGCTCCCTCCCCACAGGGGGGAGGGAATGAGGGTGGGGGGCCTCACCACGTCGACGTCGACAGCCTTACTCCGTCCAGGCGATATCGCGCAGCACCACGCCCTCGATGGGCGAGTTCTGCCACATGCCGGTGAGCTTGGCATTCCACACCCCGGTCTGGGCCAGTTCGAACAGATAGCCATTGACCGCGTCCTCGGCGAGGATGGTCTGGGCCTGCACGGCCAGTTCCTGGCGCTTGGCCTCGTCGGTCGTGCCATTGAGGGTCTCGATCAGCGCCTGGAAGTCGGGATTGTCATAGCC
>CAXBHD010000429.1:0-1587 GCA_963975335.1 uncultured Devosia sp.
ACCAAAAAACTCTTCATCAAGACCTATGGCTGTCAGATGAATGTCTATGACAGCGATCGCATGAGCGATGCGCTGGCGCCGCACGGCTATGAGACCACGCTGGATATGGCCCAGGCCGATCTGGTCCTGCTCAATACCTGTCACATCCGCGAAAAGGCCTCCGAGAAGGTGTTTTCCGAACTCGGCCGGCTCAAGGAGCTGCAGGGCGAGCGCCGCGCGCTAGGCGGGGACATGCTGATTGGCGTGGCCGGTTGCGTGGCCCAGGCCGAGGGCGAGGAAATTGCCCGCCGGGCGCCGGTGGTCGACATGGTATTTGGCCCGCAGGCCTATCACCGGCTGCCCCAGATGCTGGCGCGCGCCGAGGCGCAGCGCCATATGCACCCCGCGCTCAAGAGCCCCATTGTCGATACCGACTTCCCCGAGGAAGACAAGTTCGCGCACCTGCCGGCAGCGCGCAAGGAAGTGACCATCAAACGCGGCCTGACCGCTTTCCTGACTGTGCAGGAAGGCTGCGACAAGTTCTGCAGCTTCTGCGTCGTGCCCTATACAAGGGGCGCCGAAACCAGCCGCCCGGTCAGCCAGGTACTGGCCGAGGCGCGCAGTCTTGTCGAAGCCGGCGTCCGCGAAATCACCCTGCTGGGTCAGAACGTCAACGCCTATCACGGGCTGGACGCCGCCGGGCGCAGCACCAGCCTGGGCGAACTGGTCTATCACCTCGCCGAAATCGAGGGCCTCGACCGCCTGCGCTACACCACCAGCCATCCGCGCGACATGGATGATGCGCTGATGGCGGCGCATCGCGATCTCGATATCCTGATGCCCTATCTGCACCTGCCGGTGCAGTCCGGTTCGGACGCCATTCTCAAGGCGATGAACCGGCGGCATACGGCCGCCGAATACCTGGACGTCATCGCCCGTATCAAGGCGGCGCGGCCGGACATGGCGCTGTCGGGCGACTTCATCGTCGGCTTTCCCGGCGAGACCGACCAGGACTTCGAGGATACGCTCAAGATCATTGCCGAGGTCGGCTATGCCTCGGCCTATTCCTTCAAATATTCCACCCGACCCGGCACGCCGGGCGCCAATCTGGGCGATCAGGTGCCCGAGGACGTCAAGAACGAGCGGCTATGGCGGCTGCAGGACCTGGTCAATGCCCAGACCACGGCCTTTCATGCGTCCTGTGTCGGCAAGACAATGCCGGTGCTGATCGACCGCCCCGGCCGCATGCAAGGCCAGGTCGGTGGCCGCTCGCCCTATCTGCAGGCCGTGCATCTGGACGGATCGCCCGACCTGATCGGCGCCGTCCATCAGGTGGAGATCGTCGGGACCTCAACCAATTCGCTGGTCGGCCGGCTCAAGGCGGCGGTGGCGGCTTAACGTGGATCAACGGCGTGCTCCAATGCCATTCGGGCATAGCCCTCATGGCCTTCTCGCCTCAAATCGCTCCACCGGAGCGACTTGGTGACCTTGTCCCGGCGCAAATCGTCACAATATTGCTACAGACATGGCAACCAAATCATCCTAGCCTTGTTTTTGTAGTCGCGGCGCAAGCCCGCAGCCGCGCTGAGCGTGGAGCCACACCAGTTT
>CAXBHD010000430.1:0-1575 GCA_963975335.1 uncultured Devosia sp.
CGTGCCCCACCGCATCCGCCTGTTTCTCGATTTCATCATCCCCAGATTGCAGGCATGGCTTTAGCGCGCGGGCAGCGGCATGGGTCGCCGTCCAGTGCCGGCAATCCCGTCTGGTCGTTTCGAGGTCATCCAGGTGCAATGGCGGCGCTGGGCCGACCCGGCCAATTCTGCGGCGATGAGGGTGTGCAGGCCGGCCTGCGCTGGAAGTGCGACGGCCGTCGGCGCGCTATTCCAGCTCAGCCCGATATCGAATGGGCCTCACTCCCATGGCACGGCGGAAAGCCTCCTCGAACTGCGCTACGCTGCGAAACCCGCATTGAAGCGCGATATCCGCGATGGAGAGATCGGAGGCGCGCAGCAGATCTCTGGACCGCCGGATTCGCCGCTCCAGCAGGAACTGATAGGGGGATTGGCAGGTCGTTGTCTTGAACAGCCGCGAAAAATGGAACCGGCTGAGATCAAGGACCTTGGCGAGATCGCCAACGGAAAGATCGTCTTGCAGATGCGCCTCGACGAAGTCGAGAAGCTGGTCCCGCTGGTCATCGCTCAATCGCTGGCCGGAACGTACCGTGCGCATTTGCAGCAGTTCGCCCACCGCCACCAGGCATAGGGATTCCATATAGGCGGCACCCGCGCCGACGGTGACTGCATTGGCGAGCTTTTCGAGCGTGATCTGCAATGACGGATCGAGGGCATAGAGGAAGGGCGGCGGATTGCTGACTCTGAAATCGGACCGGTACTCCTCCACCAGCGTGGCTGTATCAAAGTACAGCGCCGTGAAGCTGTTCCGGCGGACTTTGGGCATGGACCAGCCCGAGACCTGGCATCCGGCCGGAACGAAGGTCAGTCGGTCGGCAAGGGAGCGGCGCTGCGAACGGGAGCCGTCGGCAAGTTCGGCCTCGCCATCCTGCAACTCAATGTCGTGCAGGGCGAGATAATGGCTGTTGCCGACCACCTTATACTCGAACCGTTCGTCCGGAAGCGGCACATGCTCGATGCTCAATCCCAAAAGCTGGCGCGCTGGACGATCCGGTGATCGGACCCTCACCCTTGTGAAGTCAAGTTCATGGTCCGGATTGATGAATCGCGCTGGCGACATTCAGGATTCTTGCTTCCACGTCAGATATCGTGCTGCTAAGGTCTTCTCGCCGATGTCATCGTGGGTTGATGAAATGGACGTTAATGCCACCCTACAAGCATCGCCGAGATCCTATCCAGATGCATCTGGGGATTCCATCTCGAAAACGGCCGCGCCGTCGTGTCCGGTAAGGCAGCGTCTTCGCGACGTTCGCACCGGAGGCTCCCGCGCAGCCTTGCTGGCTTGGCGCGACGTTGAGCGGCAGACGCGACGTCCACAAGCTGGGCTGCTCGTCGCGTGAAGCTACAGGTTGCGCCCCATTTTTTGCTCGATTTCAGCGACCGCCTGCGGGAAATCGCCGCGCCGCGCGAGGTCATGACGGCTGCGGTCGAACTGTTGGGCGGGCACCTTGGGGCGATGCGGGTCGGCTATTCGGAGATGGAGGCGGACGGCATCCACCTTCATGTCGAGCAGGACTGGCGGGCGGCGGGGGTGAG
>CAXBHD010000431.1:0-1571 GCA_963975335.1 uncultured Devosia sp.
CCTCGGTTCGGACAACAAGCCGATGCCGATCTCGGAGAAGGAAGCCCAGGGCATCCTGCAGCAGGTGCAGGAAGGCGTGGAGCATCCCAAGCCGTCGATCTCGTTCGAAGTGGGCGAGAATGTCCGTGTTTCGGATGGTCCCTTTGCCAGCTTCAATGGCGTCGTGGAAGAAGTTGACGAAGAGCGCGCCCGCCTCAAGGTGGAAGTGTCGATCTTTGGTCGTCCTACCCCGGTGGAGCTCGAATACAGTCAGGTCGAAAAGGTCTGACGACCCCGAATTTCTGGCCCAGGCCAGAATAAGCCCGGCTCCGGCCGGGTGCAGAAACTGTGGCAGAGGATGGTGCACTGCCAGCACCAGTTCCACCTCAGACCACGGTGTCTAGCCAGCTTTAACTAGTTGGCGCCTACGGCCAATAATGGCCACGCATAGGAGACGAAATTGGCAAAGAAAATCGTTGGCTACGTCAAGCTCCAGGTGCCTGCGGGTTCCGCAACACCATCCCCGCCAATCGGCCCAGCACTGGGTCAGCGCGGCCTGAACATCATGGAATTCTGCAAGGCGTTCAACGCCGCCACGCAGGAAATGGAAAAGGGTTCGCCCATTCCAGTCGTGATCACTGCCTATGCCGACAAGAGCTTCACCTTCGTGATGAAGCAGCCGCCGGTCAGCTACTTCATCAAGAAGGCCGTGAACCTGAAGTCGGGCAGCAAGCTGCCAGGCAAGGAATCGGCCGGTACCATCACCGTGGCGCAGCTGCGTGATATTGCCGAGAAGAAGATGAAGGATCTCAACGCCGACAATCTCGATGCTGCGGTATCGATGATTGCAGGCTCTGCCCGTTCCATGGGCATTCAGGTCGAGGGCTGATAAATGGCTGGTAAGAAGCTCACCAAGTCCCGCGAGGGCATTGACCGCAACAAGCTGTACAAGCTTGATGAAGCCGTCAAGATGGTCAAGTCGCGCGCGACCGCCAAGTTCGACGAGACGATCGAAGTCGCCATCAATCTGGGCGTTGATCCCCGCCACGCCGACCAGATGGTCCGCGGCGTCGTCACCCTGCCCAATGGCACCGGCAAGACCGTGCGCGTTGCCGTGTTTGCCAAGGATGCCAAGGCAGACGAGGCCCGCAAGGCCGGTGCCGACATTGTTGGCGCCGAAGACCTGATGGAACAGATCATGGCTGGCAAGATCGATTTCGATCGCTGCATTGCCACCCCTGACATGATGCCGCTGGTTGGTCGCCTGGGCAAGATCCTCGGGCCACGCAACCTGATGCCAAACCCCAAGGTCGGCACGGTTACCCCCGATGTCGCCGGTGCGGTCAAGTCCGCCAAGGGCGGCGCCGTTGAATTCCGCGTCGAAAAGGCCGGTATTCTGCATGCTGGTGTCGGCAAGGTCTCGTTCTCGGACGAAGCCCTGCTGCAGAACATCAAGGCGTTTACCGACGCCGTGCTCAAGTCCAAGCCGGCCGGTGCCAAGGGCACCTATGTCAAGCGCGTCGCCGTGTCCTCGACCATGGGCCCGGGCGTGCATGTCGAGCCCGCTTCGGCGATGTAATTCCCATTCCGGG
>CAXBHD010000432.1:0-1546 GCA_963975335.1 uncultured Devosia sp.
GCTCCATTTTCGCCTTCCTTGCCCTAACGCTGCTCGCTCCAACCGCCCTGGCGGGCGAAACGGCGTGGCAGGAAGTCGCCCCCGGCGTGCGGCTGCGGCTGATCAGTACCGGCCAGATCAAGCCCGATGGCCAGACCCTGCTGGGGATCGAAATCGACATGCCCGCCGGCACCAAGACCTATTGGCGCGTGCCTGGCGAAACCGGGCTGCCCACTGAGCTCGATTTCAGCGCTTCGCCCGGGGTTACTGGTCACCAGATCCTCTGGCCCTATCCCACGCTCGATACCAGCAATGGCTATGCCGACTATGTCTATTACGGCCCGACGGTCCTGCCCATCGCGGTCACGCTGTCGCCGCAGGCCGCCCAGGCCGAGATGACGGCGATTCTCGGCATTTGCTCGGAAATCTGCGTGCCTGCCCAGGTCGAGTTTTCCCTGGCCCTCAGCGAGCCCGAGCCGGACCGCGCCAATGGCCTGCGCCTGCGCCAGGCCATGGCGCTGGCGCCGATCGACTGGGACGGCTCGCCCTCGCCGCTCGGCGATGTGACCTATGACCCCGATACCGGCATGCTCGAAATACCGCTCAGCAATGCCGAGCTCGATCCCACCTCCCTGATTGCCGCCACGCCCAGCGGTCTGCCGCTCTTCGGGGCGCCGCAAAAAAGCCCGGAACCAGACCTAGTGCTGATCCCGGTTTTGGGGCAGGTTGACGCGACCGATCTGGCCAACCAGCCGGTTGAGCTGACCTTCATGACGGACGACGGCGCCTTCGCCATCGACAGCCCCGTCACGGTGGCGCCAGCCGACTGACGGTTGCAAGGGGAATGGCCGGCGGGGCCTTGTCTGGAAAGGCAAAGCCGCCTATTCCGGTCAGGTGTTGAGCAAGGCAAGCGCTGCCATCGGGCGGCCAAACCCACAGGGCTTATGGAAATATGATTGAACGCGGCAGTCCACTCCCGTCCGTGCCGACCAAGCTTGTCACCCCTGACGGCATTTCCGACACCAGCACCGACGCCGTGCTGGGGCAGGGCCTCGTGGTGCTGTTTACCGTTCCGGGCGCCTTTACGCCCACCTGCCACATCAATCACCTGCCGGGCTTTCTGGCCAACGAGGCCAAGCTCAGAGCGGCCGGCGTGACGCGCATCGTCTGCGCGTCGGTCAATGACCAGCATGTCATGAAGGCCTGGGCGGAAAATACCGGCGCCCTCGGGCATATCGATTTTCTTGCCGATGGCAATGGCACCATGGCCGAGGCCTTTGGCCTGCAGCTTGACCTGACTGTTGCCGGCATGGGGCCGCGCTTTGCGCGCTCGGCCGTGCTGATCCGCGATGGGGTGGTGCAGGACGTGTTTGTCGAGAATGGCCCTGGCGTCGGCGCCAGCGGCGCGCCCGCTATTCTGATGGCCCTTGAAGCCGCCAACAGCTAGTATTGCGTCAGGAGACCTGCCGATGATCTTTTACCCGTCCCTGGCGCTGCGCCTGTCTGTCGCTGCGGTCGCTGCTACTCTGCTGGCCGGCTGTTCGATGGGCGGCATGTTCGGCGGCGG
>CAXBHD010000433.1:0-1539 GCA_963975335.1 uncultured Devosia sp.
GGAGCCGCCAATGCCGATATTGACCACATCGGTGAACTGGGCGCCGCCATGGCCGCGAATGGTGCCGTTGCGGATCTCGCTGCTGTATTTTTCAATCGCCGCCAGCACGGCGCGGATATCGGGCATGACATCCTTGCCGTCCACCGGCACCGGCTTGTCGCCCTGATAGCGCAGCGCCATATGCATGACGGCGCGGGCCTCGGTGAGGTTGATATGCACGCCTTCGCACATCTGGTCGCGGCGCTCCTCGACCCCGGCCGCGCGGGCCAGGTCGAACAGGGCCGCCATCGTGTCTTCGTCGATGCGGTTCTTGGAATAGTCCAGCAAAATGCCGGCGCCGGTCGCCGAATAGCGCTTGAAGCGGTTGGGGTCGACGGCAAACTGCACGCGCATGGGCTGGTCTTCCAGCCGCTTGCGGTGCTTGCTCAGGCTCGAGAAGCTGGCTTTGCGCCCGGATTTGGCCATCACAGAGAACCTTCCTTGAACGTTACAGTACCGGCAGATCGCCGGCGGCCCATGCCGCGCGGGTTTCTGCCGCATAATCGGTAAAGCGGCCGGCTTCGATCGCGCGGCGGCAGTCCTGCACCAGCTCTTGATAATAGGCCAGGTTCATCTGGGAAAGGATCATCGCACCCAAAATCTCTTCTGTCTTAACGAGGTGATGCAGATAGGCCCGGCTCCAGCGCCGGCAATTGGGATTGGGCGAGGCCTCGTCGATCGGCCTATGGTCATCCCGGTGGCGGGCATTCTTGAGGTTGATGACGCCGAAGCGGCTATAGACATGGCCATGCCGGCCGGCCCGGGTGGGATGGACGCAGTCGAACATGTCGATGCCGCGCCCGATAGCGCCCAGGATATCGTCCGGCTTGCCGACTCCCATCAGGTAGCGCGGCCGGTCGGTCGGCAATTCGGGCGTGATGTCCTCGAGCACGCGGAACATCACCTCCTGCGGCTCGCCGACGGCCAGCCCCCCCACGGCATAGCCGTCAAAGCCGATGGACTTCAGCCCCTGGGCCGAGCGCAGCCGCAGGTCGGCATCGTCGCCGCCCTGGACGATGCCGAACAGGGCGCGGTTCTGCTGGTTGTTGAAGGCGATCTTGGAGCGCTCGGCCCAGCGCAGCGACAGCTGCATGGCGCGCTCGATTTCCTTGCGCTCGGCGGGCAGCTTGATGCACTCGTCGAGCTGCATGATGATATCGCTGTCGAGCAGAGTCTGGATCTCGATCGAGCGCTCGGGCGTCAGCTCGTGGCTGGAGCCATCGATATGGGACTTGAAGGTCACGCCATGCTCGGTCAGCTTGCGCAGCTGGGCCAGCGACATCACCTGAAAGCCGCCGCTGTCGGTGAGGATCGGCCGCTGCCAATCCATGAAATCATGCAGCCCGCCCTGTTTGGCGACGCGCTCGGCGCCCGGGCGCAGCATCAGGTGATAGGTATTGCCCAGCAGGATATCGGCGCCGGTCTCGCGCACCTGCTCGGGATACATGGCCTTGACCGTGCCGGCCGTGCCCACGGGCATGAAGGCAGGGGTCTGGATAT
>CAXBHD010000434.1:0-1536 GCA_963975335.1 uncultured Devosia sp.
CGCCCTGCGGTGCGCGCGAGCTTTCTGGCCGGGGAGCGCGACAAGACCCATCTGCGCGGCCAGGAGCCGTTCGTGGAGGTGGAGTGGGCCGAGGCCATAAGCCTGGTTGCCGGCCAGCTTGACGATGTCATCAGCCGCCATGGCAACCGCGCGATTTTCGGCGGCTCGTATGGCTGGTCCAGTGCGGGCCGCTTTCATCATGCCCAGGCTGTTCATCGCGTTTGGCGGGGTGCCGCTCAAGAACGCGCAGGTGACGGCGGGCGGCGCCATGCGCCACCGCGTCAAGGCCGGCCTCAACGCCATGGCCAGGGCAGGCACGCGCTTCATCTCCATCACGCCGCTGCGCGATGATCTCAAGCTGGACGGCGCGTTTGAATGGATCCCGATCCGGCCCAATACCGACACGGCCCTGATGCTGGGTCTGGCCCACACCATGCTGGTCAATGACCGCCATGACCGGGCGTTTCTCGATCGCTACTGCACCGGGTTCGAAGAGGTCCGCGACTATCTCCTGGGCAAGGCCGACGGCATCGTCAAGGACGCGGCATGGGCCGCCGCGATTACCGGTATTGCCGAGGAACGCATCCTGCGCCTGAGCGGGGAAATCGTCGACAACCGCACCACGATGAACGTGGCCTGGTCGCTGCAGCGCGCCCGGCATGGCGAACAGCCCTATTGGGCCGTGATCACGCTGGCCGCCATGGCCGGACAGATCGGCCTGCCCGGGGGCGGCTTCGGCGTGGGCTATGGCGCCGTCAACTCGGTGGGTACGGCCCAGACCCGCATGGGTGGACCAACCTTCCCGCAGGGCCGCAACGGGGTCGCCGATTTCATCCCGGTCGCCCGGATCACCGACCTGCTGACCCGGCCGGGCGAGCGCTTTGACTATAATGGCCAGGTGCACACCTATCCCGACATTCGCCTGGTCTACTGGGCCGGTGGCAATCCCTTCCACCATCACCAGGACCTCAATGGACTGCTCAAGGCCTGGCAGCGCCCGGAAACGGTGATCGTGCACGAGCAGTACTGGAATCCGATCGCCCGGATGGCCGATATCGTGCTGCCGGCGACCACATCGCTGGAGCGCAATGACATTGGCTATGCCGGGCGCGAGGGGCACCTTGTCGCCATGAAGAAGGCGACCGCGCCCATCGGCGAGGCGCGCGACGATTTCGCGATCTTCCGGAGTCTCGCATCGCAGATGAATATCGAACACGCCTTCACCGAAGGCCGCGACGAGGCCGGCTGGCTGCGCTGGCTCTACGATCAGGCGCTGACCGAAAGTGCCAGGCTGGGCCTGCCTTCCTTCGAACAGTTCTGGGAAGACGGCGTCATCGACCTGGGTGACATGGCGGATTCGCCGGTCATGCTGTCCGGCTTCCGGCAGGACCCCCAGGCCAACAGGTTGCCTACGCCTTCGGGCCGTATCGAGCTCTATTCGAAAACTGTCGCCGGGTTTGGCTATGACGACTGCCCCGGCCACGCCGTCTGGCTGGAGCCCGATGAATGGCTCGGTTCGGCCCAGTCGGCGCAATT
>CAXBHD010000435.1:0-1514 GCA_963975335.1 uncultured Devosia sp.
CCTCGATGGCGTGCTCTATATCGACTATCTCAGCCGCCTCAAGCGCGACCGGGTGATCAAGAAGTTCGAAAAGGCCGCCAAGCGCGCTGCTGGCTAGCCTCGCCCCTCAACGGGTCGATCAACAAGGATTATCTGCCGCATGCGCGTCGTGTTCATGGGTACGCCCGAATTTTCCGTGCCGACGCTGACCGAGATCGTCTCGAGCGGGCATGAGGTCGTGGCGGTCTATACGCGGGCGCCCAAGCCGGCCGGGCGCGGGCAGGAAGAGCGCAAGTCCCCCGTGCATCTGGCGGCCGAGAATTTCGGCATTCCCGTCTTCACGCCACGCTCGCTCAAGGGCGAGGCCGAGCAGATCATCTTTGCCAGCCATGGCGCCGATGTCGGCGTCGTGGTGGCCTATGGTCTGCTGCTGCCCAAGCCGATCCTGGAGGCACCGCGTCTGGGCTGCCTCAACCTGCATGGTTCGCTGCTGCCGCGCTGGCGCGGCGCGGCGCCGATCCAGCGGGCGATCATGGCGGGGGACCGCCAGACGGGCGTCCAGGTCATGCAGATGGAAGAGGGGCTCGATACCGGCCCGATCGGGCTGGGCGAGGTCATTGCCATCGGCCCGGACATGACGGCCGGGGAGTTGCACGACACCATGATGGTGGTGGGTGCCGACCTGATGGGCCGGGCCTTTGCCGCGCTGGAGCGCGACAGCCTGCAGTTCACGCCGCAACCGGAGGCGGGTGCGATCTATGCCAAAAAGATCGAGAAGGCGGAAAGCCGCATCGACTGGTCGAGGCCGGCGGCAGAGGTGCACAACCACATTCGCGGGCTCTCCCCCTTCCCCGGCGCCTGGTTCGAGATCGAGCTGGGCGGCAAGAACGTGCGGGTCAAGGCGCTGCGCTCGACGCTGGCTGACGGCTCGGCCGCCCCCGGTACATTGCTGGACAATCTGACCATTGCCTGCGGCGCGGGCGCCGTACGGCTCACGCAGGTGCAGCGCGAGGGCAAGGGCGCCATGGATGGCGCCACCTTCCTGCGCGGCGCCGGACCCCTGCCGCCCCTCGTTGCCTGACCATGCCGCGCTACAAGCTGACGATCGAATATGACGGGACCCCGTTTGCCGGCTGGCAGCGGCAGAAGACCCATCCCAGCGTGCAGCAGGCAATCGAGGAAGCCATCGGGCGGATGTCGGGCGAAAGCGTGACGCTGCAGGCCGCCGGCCGGACCGATGCGGGTGTGCATGCGCTGGGCCAGGTGGTCCATATCAACCTGCTCAAGGAATGGGACCCCCTGCGCATCCGCGAGGCGCTCAACTATCACCTGCGCCCCGATCCGATCGGGGTGATCGCGGTGGAGGCCGTCGACGACAGCTTCGAGGCCCGGTTCTCCGCCACGGCCCGTCACTACGAATATCGCATCCTCAATCGCCGGGCCCCGCCGATACTGGAGCGCAACCATGTCTGGCATGTGGCCACGCCGCTTGATGCCGACATCATGGGGCGCGCCGCCGGCCTGATCCTGGGGCT
>CAXBHD010000436.1:0-1514 GCA_963975335.1 uncultured Devosia sp.
CATGAAGATCTTGACCGTCACCCAGCGCGTATTGATGCCGGCCAGTTCGGCCGCTTCCGGATTGCCGCCCATGGCAAAGACATAGCGGCCAAACCGCGTCCGCGTCGAAATGAAGGTCATCACCACGCCGACCCCCAGGGCGATCAGCACCGGAATGGCAATGCCATGGGCGATGAACAGCCCGCCTTCGGGCACCGGCAGGCCATTGGCCTCGGCATAGTTTGCGGCAATACGCACCGGCCAGGGATAGGCATTGGCCACCCAGACCGCGCCGATCACCAGCACGCAGCCGATCAGCGCCAGCGCCGCCTCGGCCCAGAGCGGGCGCAGCGGGAAGTTGAAGCGCAGGCGCTGCCGCCGCCCGACATAGAGCATGACCAGGATGGCAGCGCAGGCAATCAGCCCGACCACCCAGCTCCACAGCGCGCCGACCGAACCGGTCGGGCCGCCGCCCATGAGCTGGAAGGTCGGATCCATCGGCGCCACGGTGCGCCCCATGGTGACCCACCAGGCGGCGCCGCGCCAGACCAGATAGCCGCCCAGCGTCACGATGAAGGCCGGCACCCGCAGATAGGCAATGATGGAGCCCTGCAAGGCGCCGATGGCGACGCCGGTCAGCAGGCCCACGGCGAGCGAGAGCACCCAGATCATCGGGTGACCCAGGCCCAGCCCGAGCTGGTTGGGCAGGATATCGGTCTGCATCACGCCCATGACCATGGCCACCAGGCCCAGTATGGAGCCCACCGACAGATCGATATTGCGCGTGACGATGACCAGCACCATGCCGGTGACCATGACGGCGACCGACGAGGTCTGCACCGACAGATTCCACAGATTGCGCGGTGTCAGGAACAGCCCACCGGAAAATATGTGGAAGCCGATCCAGATGATCGCCAATGCCCCCACCATGCCCAGCAGGCGCGTATCGAGCTCGGTCGCCACCAGAAACCGTTGCAGCGGATTGCGCGCATAGGCGCTCGGATGCACGCTCGCGGCAATGCCAGTTTGCTCAGCCAAGTCTATTCTCCCCGAAGGCAAGGCGCCCGACCCCTGCCGGGTGGTGCCAACCTGTATGACAGTGCCGCAGCACGACCGCCGCGGCACCATCTTTCTTCAGCCTGTTACGGCGCACCGGCTGCTAGTCGCAGGCAGCGACCGAACCAGCCGTAACCCCCTGGCATACCACATCCTTGGCAACCCAGCCGGCATCGATGACGACGTCCAGATTGTCCTTGGTGATGGCGACCGGCGCGATGAAGAAGGCGTTCATCGCCACACCCTTCGGCCCGCCGGAAAAGGGCACCACGCCGGTCACGGCATCAAGCGCCGTGCCGCCGGCCAGCTCGAGGGCCACTTCAGCGGCCTTCTTGCCCAGCTCGCGGGCATCTTTCCACACCGAAACGGTCTGCGTGCCCAGGGCGATGCGGTTGAGCGCCGCGTGATCGCCATCCTGACCCGAAACCGGCACCGAACCGGCCAGACCCTGTGCCGCCAGCGCCGCAATGGCGCCGCCA
>CAXBHD010000437.1:0-1502 GCA_963975335.1 uncultured Devosia sp.
GGAACGGGGTAGGGTCTTGGCCCGAATAGTCGTCAAGTTTGGTGGCACGTCGGTGGCCACAGTCGAGCGTATCCGCCAGGCCGCACGCCATGTGAAGCGCGAGGTCGATGCCGGCCACGAGGTGGCTGTGGTGGTTTCAGCCATGTCCGGCAAGACCAATGAGCTGGTCGGCTGGGTCAACGAGGCCAGCGCGCTGCATGATGCGCGCGAATATGATGCCGTGGTCGCTTCCGGCGAACAGGTGACGGCAGGGCTGATGGCTATCGTGCTCAGCGAAATGGGGATCCAGTCGCGCTCCTTTGCCGGCTGGCAGGTGCCCATTCATACCGACGATGCCCATGGCGCTGCCCGCATCACCGATATCGATCCGACCGAACTCGACAAGCGGCTGCGCGATGGCTGGGTGCCGGTGATCACCGGCTTTCAGGGCATTTCCCCGCATGGCCGCATTACCACTCTGGGCCGCGGCGGCTCGGACACCTCGGCGGTGGCGGTGGCGGCGGCCGTCAAGGCGGACCGATGCGACATCTATACCGATGTGGACGGCGTTTACACCACCGATCCCCGCATCGTGCCCAAGGCGCAGCGGCTGACCAAGATTTCCTTTGAGGAAATGCTCGCCAAGGCCGAGGCCAAGATCACCCTGCGCGACGTCAAGGACAATCCAGGAGTGGCGGCGGCCATCTTTGGTACGCTTGCGGACCAAGGCATTATCGTCGACATGATCGTGCAGAATATCGCCGATGACGGGGCGACCACCGACATCACCTTCACGGTGCCCGACAGCGAGTATGACAAGGCCATCAAGACCCTCAAGGATGCCGGCGACCGCATCGAATATGCCCGGATTTCCGGCTCAAAGGGCGGCGCTAAGGTGTCGGTCGTCGGCGTGGGCATGCGCAGCCATGCGGGTGTCGCCTCCTCGATGTTCAAGGCCCTGGCGGACAAGGGTATCAACATCCAGCTGATCACCACCTCGGAAATCAAGACCTCGGTCCTGATCGACGAGCAATATGCCGAGCTTGCGGTTCGGGCCCTGCATACTTATTACGGGTTGGACAAGAAGGACGCCTAAGCTCGCTCGAGGGGGTTGAGCCGCGTCCACCAAAGGGGGGCGGCTTTGCGGGCCGCCTAGGGGTTAGATGGTTACGACCACAGGCGGCCCTCGCGTGCTGCTGCGGCAATTGCGCGAAACAATGGCGGAGTCGCTGGCTTCGCAGGAGCGGCTCGACAAGATTGTCGGCTTGATCGCCGACAATATGCGCGCCGATGTCTGCTCGTTCTACGTGCTGCGCGACGACGGCGCCCTGGAACTGTTTGCCAGCAAGGGTCTCGCGGCCGAATCGGTGCATATGACCACGCTGCGGCTGGGCGAGGGTCTCGTGGGCCTCATTGCGGCGGAAGCCGAGCCGCTCAGCCTCGACGACGCCCCCAGCCATCCCGCCTTTGCCTATCGTCCGGAAACCGGGGAAGAGCGCTATTATGCCTTTCTGGGCGTGTCG